>CANQVH010000031.1 GCA_947627245.1 uncultured Lachnospiraceae bacterium
TTCTCCATGCAGAGGATCGACGCCGTCATGTCCACCACGCCGAGCTTGCGGTCGATCACCTCCTGAATCGAGATCTCGTCAAACTTCTTCGCCTGCGGATTGTCCTTCGGATCGCTGTCGTAGACTCCGTCCACCGACTTCGCGAGCAGGATCATCTCCGCCTCGATCTCGATCGCGCGAAGCACCGTGGCCGTATCCGTCGAAAAGTACGGATGTCCCGTGCCGCCTGCCAGAAATACCACTCTGCCCTCCGCGAAATACTCCATCACCTTGTCCTTGGAAAAAAGCTCCGTAAACGCGCCGCACGCGAACGGCGTCATCACGGCCGTGCGGATCCCGGCCGATCGAAAGATCTCCGAAACGTAAATACAGTTCATGACCGTCGCCAGCATGCCGATCTGATCCGCCTTCGTCCGGTCAATGTTCTCGCTGGAACGCCCGCGCCAGAAATTTCCGCCTCCGATCACAACACCGATCTCCATGCCCTGATCCACAAGCGTTTTCACCTGAAGAGCAACCTTCGTGACCGTCGGCTCGTCGAACCCGGTCTTCTTATCTCCCGCGAGCGCTTCTCCGCTCAGCTTCAAAAGTACCCGTTTCATATTTCTCCTCCTCGACCGCGCCGTCTCGTCGCTGCGCGGCGCTTTGCCTATGCACAGTATATCAAAATCTCTTTGCGAAATCTACTATAATTTGCTACGCCGTTTTCATTTTTTGTTTCTTCTTCAGATAAAACTGCGACAGCCTTTTGACCCCGCTGCTCAGATAGCGGAACGTCGGCTCCGTGATGATCGCGAAGATCACCAGAAGCATCACGCACTTTTTGGAGATGGAAGTGATCGCAAAGATACCGCTGACAAAGATCATGCAGTAAAGCAGTCCCGCCACCATGCCAAACCACAAAAACCAGTGGTACTTCGTCATCGGGGAAGCGATCTGGTACAGGATCATCAGGCCCACGATCGCAAGCAGGATCGTGGACGACGTCGACACGTCGTTTGCGTCCACCCCGAACTCCATGCAGAACAGGTACAAGCCGCTGACTACAATAAAGTCGGTCAGCCCGCCCGGAAGCGCCTTGAACAGCACGTTGCTCAGGAAATGTCCTTTGATGCGGTCCGTATTCTGCTCCAGCGACATCACAAACGCCGGTATGCCGATCGTGAACATGCTAATCAGCGAGATTTGCGACGGCTCCAGCGGATAATTCACCATCAGGACGATGGAGAGGATCGACAGGAACAGCGAGAAAATATTCTTCACGAGGAACAGGCTCGCCGTACGCTCGATGTTGTTCACGACACGTCTTCCCTCCGCCACCACCGCCGGCATTCTGGAGAAATCGGATTCCAGAAGCACGAGCTGCGCCACCTGAGCCGCCGCGTCGCTGCCGGAAGCCATCGCTATGCTGCAGTCCGCATCCTTGAGCGCAAGCACATCGTTGACGCCGTCGCCGGTCATTGCCACCGTATGTCCCGCCGCCTTCAGCGCGCTGACAAGACAGCGCTTCTGGTCTGGCGTCACGCGCCCGAACACCGCGTATTTGTCCGCCGCCTCGGTAAGCTCCTCGTCCGTGAGCGACGAAGTGTCCACATAGGCCTCCGCGCCGCGGATCCCGGCCTCCTTCGCCACCTCGGAAACGGTCACCGGATTGTCCCCGGAGATGACCTTGATCTGTACACCCTGCTCCGCGAAGTACGTGAACGTCTCCTTCGCCTTCTCCCTCACCGGGTTCGCGAGCAGCACCATGCCCATCGGCTCAACGCGCTCGCTCAGCGCCTGTCCGTCCAGCGTTCCGGAATATTTCGCGAACACGACCGTGCGGAATCCCTGCCGGCTCCAACATTCGATCTGGGACGCATACTCCTCGTACTGTTCCCTCAGAACGGTCTCCGGCGCGCCGAGCACGTAGCTTGCGTCCTCGAAAACCGCGCCGCTGTATTTCGTCACCGAAGAGAAGGAGAAAACCTTCTCCGGACGCTTCCCACTGCGCTTGCGGAAGAAGTCCTTGATCGCCTTCATCGTGATATTGTCCGCCGCCATCGCCGCGGCGAAATCTCCGAGCGCGAGCTCGAACTCCGCCGACTCCTCTGCCGAGAACGCCGGAAGCTCCGGCTGCGGCTGTTCACCCTGCAGCGACCCTGTCATCTGCTGCTCCGGCTGAGTCTGCACCTGTTCCTTGCCTGCTGCTATCCCTGATATTACCTCTCCCGCGCCGTCCTCACCGGTATTGCTCGCCGCCTCTGCGTTGTCCGGTGATATGACACCGTCCGGTCTTCCCGTCTCCATTTGCAGGCCGGCCCGCAGCGGAAGCGCCTTCTTGACCGTCATCGTGTTGTCCGTGATCGTCCCGGTCTTGTCGACGCAGAGCACATCCACACGCGCCAGCGTCTCGATGCACTTCATGTTATGCACAAGCACCTTCTGCATGGCAAGACGCATCACGCTCACCGCCAGCGCCACGCTCGCGAGCAGGTACAGTCCCTCCGGGATCATGCCGAGGATCGCGGCAACCGTCGCCGTCACGCTCTCGCGGATCGAAGTTTTGTTGATAAAATGCTGCTGGCTGAACAAAATGACCGCGATCGGTATGATCAGAACGCCGATAATCTTCACCAAGCGGTCCAGAGAACGTATCATCTCCGAGACCTCCTCGTCGTTCATTTCCTTCGCCTTCAGCGTAAGCTGCGATACATAGGAATCCTCGCCGACTCGCTCTACCCTGCCGTAGCACTGCCCGGACACGATGAAGCTGCCCGAGAGCAGCGTATCCCCCTGCTTCTTGGAGATCGCGTCCGCCTCGCCCGTGATCAGAGATTCATTCACCAGAACCTCTCCTTCTTCCACGATCGCGTCCGCCGGGATCTGATTCCCCGCACCAAAGACGACGATGTCATCCAGCACAAGCTCCTCCGCAGGCACCTGCCGCTCCGCGCCGTCCCGCACCACCGTATTCTTCGGCGCGTTCAAGATGCGGAGATTGTCCAGCACCTTCTTGGAGCGCAACTCTTGGATGATACCGATCAGCGTGTTCCCGATGATGACCGGCAAAAACGTCAGGTCCCGGAACGAGCCCACCAAAATCAGCATCACCGCTATGATAAAAAAGATCAGGTTAAAATAGGTAAAGATATTGCTGCAGATGATCTCTCTCTTAGATTTGGACGGAGCCTCGATTGCATGGTTCACCGCGCCCTGCGCGATGCGCTCCTGTACCTGCGCATCCGTCAGTCCCGTCGTCACCTCCGGCGTATGGCGCGTGATCGGCGGAACGATCCTCTCCGGAAGCTGAAACTCCTCCGAGATCACCTTCGTCCGAAGCAGCTTCTGCCGGAGCGATTTAATGTTGCGCCACAGATCCTTTCCCTGCTTCTCATTCGGTTTGATTAACTCATAATTTTCTTCGTTCAATTCTTCTTTTTCCACGTTTGAGTCCTCTTCCTTTACGGGATATCGTCCTGCGCAGCCCCGCCCTCCCTAATATTTCGGCGCGGCCGCAGGCTTCCGCGATAATCTTACCATACTTCACCGCATTTTTTAACCCCGCAAATTCTGAAATTTTGGTAAATATTTTGAATTTCTTGTAACCTGCGGCAAATTCTGATATACTCGTGTATAGCTCAATACGATATACGGACGCCCGACAGGAATTGTCGATGCCAATGCAAACGCGCTTCCGCTCGGATCGGTCACGCAGCGGTGCTAAGCTCATGCTTTGCATTCGCTAAGTACCGGCGGACCTCTACGGTTTGCCTTGGCATCGCAATTCCCTGTTCGGGCTGTGTAGTCTGCGAACGAAACAGCCGCAAAAGAGTCGGATGTTGCCTGTCCGCAAGCAAACGATAGGCAGTTCGACGCAGATTCGTGAGCATAGCGACAACTGTCGGAGCATGTTTGAGCGCAGCGAGTTTGCGGAGACAGTTGTCAATAAGCGGCGCCCTAAAGGACTAGCTTCGCGTCGGAGCCGAATCAAGGAGAACAACTTGTTTGCGGTGGGCAGGCACATCGGCTCTTGCGGCGTCCGGTTGTTCACTAAACATGAATAGGAGACATCCGCGATGGGATTTCAGATACAAAAAAAACTGTTCAACGTATTCACCTTTGCCTATCTTCTGCGGCTGGATCGGAAGCTCACGGGCGATCCGGCGAAGATCAGGGCGCGCCAAAACCGCAACGTGCATAAGCTCATGAAGTGCGCGTATGAGATTCCTTTCTATCGGAAGCGTTTTGACGAGAACCGCCTGACGCCGGACGATTTTCACTGCGCGGAGGATCTCGCTAAGTTCCCCCTGCTCACCAAGGACGAGCTGCGCGGCTGGATGAAGGAGCTCTACGACACGCATCCGGAGTCCCGCGACAGTTGGGATTGCACAAGCACAAGCGGATCGACCGGCGTGCCGCTCCGCCTCTATCAGTCGCAGCGCGAGCATGCCTACACGAACGCAAACTGGATCCGTGTCCTGATGTCGTTCGGCTACAATCCGTTCTTCGGCAAAATGATTACGTTCGAATCGAGCTATCGGACCGAAAAGAAAGCGCAGGACTCTTTTCTGCAAAAGTTCGGCATCCTGCGCCGCCGCAAGCTCTCCGAGAAGCGCTGCGAGACGGACGAGGGCATGCGTGAGGTGATCGCCGAGCTCAACGAATACGCGCCGGATCTGATCTGCCTGCGCAAGAACTGTATCGTACGCATTGCACTTTTTGCGCAGCAGCACGGACTTACGATCCGTCATCCGAAATGGTACATCCCGGTCAGCGAGATGGTTGACGAGATCACGGTCAATACGCTTGAGCGGACGTTCGGCCCGAATCTGGTCGACGCCTACGGCAGCGACGAGACCGGGAGCTGCATTATCAAGCATCCGGGCAAGGATTACTTTGTCATCTGCAACGACACGCATGTCGCCAATATTTATGATAAGGCCAACCGCCTTGCAGACAACGGGCGGATCATCCTGACGCCATTGTTCAAGACGGAATTTCCGCTTATCAACTACGACATCGGCGATGAAGCTTCCTCCTATATGAAGGACGGCGTGCGCTATATCACAAAGATTCACGGGCGGATGAACGATCTGGTAAAGCACGAAGATGGCCGCGAGACCTCCGTCCTCGAGCTGCGCAAGATTCCGAACGGGATCACCGGAGTCGCCCAGTTCCGCTATGTGCAGGAATCCTATCATGACCTGCGCGTCGAGCTCGTGCGCGACCCGGAAGACGACGCATATACGCAGAAGGAGATCTCCGCCTATTTCCGCGAACGACTGACGCAGCTCTACGGCGACGAATTCCGCATCCGAATCGAATGGCTTGACGTCATCCCGCCGGATCCGAACGGGAAGCTGCGCTGCTTCGTGCGGGCGTTCTAAAGGAGATGCGATATGTCCGACCAGTCGAAGAAATCCTTGAATAAGACTGCTCTTACCGCCGGGATCTTCTATGTCGTGGCGCAGCTTTTTGTGCGCGGAATCACGTTTCTGATGACTCCGGTCTACACCAGACTGCTCTCCAAGCCGCAGTACAACCAAGTCAAGGTCTTCGAATCGTGGCTCCTGATCCTGATGCCGGTCTTCTCTCTGTGCCTGTGGCGCAGCGTCGAGCGCGCAAAGTACGACGTGAAGGAGCGCTTCAACGAATACGTTTCCAGCGTGCACACCCTGTCTTATCTCTCGATCAGCGTATTTTTCGGACTGTTTCTGCTCTTCAAGGATCCGATCCAGAATCTCTGTCTGGCGACGAATTTCGTCCTGACCGATTTCATGCTGTACATCATGTTTCTGTATCTGTACGCGCACACGAGCATTTTTTATTTTCAGAGACGTGAAAAACAGATGATGCGCTACAAGGCGAGCACCATATTCACGGCGGCCACCGTCGTCCCCGCGACGCTTTTGTCCGTCCTTCTGATCTGGCTCGGCAAAAAAAACGGCCACGAGGACGCTCTCGTGGCGCTGCGCATCGGCGGCTATTATATCCCGATGATCCTCGGCGGTTTCTTTGTCGCCGCGCTTATGATCGCGCAGGGAAAAAAGATCATCGATCTCGGCTACTGGCGCTACGCGCTGAAGTTCAGTCTGCCGCTAATCCCGGAGGTGCTGTCCATCCAGATCATGAATCAGGCGGACCGTCTCATGGTTACCTCAATCACCGGCGAGATCTGCGGCGCCATCTTCTCACTCGCGACGACCGTCTCTTACATCATCTGGATCCTCGAGGACGCGGTCTGGAACGCTTGGCTCCCGTGGATGTATGAAAAGATCTCGCGCAGGGAAGGAAAAGAGATCGAGCACTATTGGAAAATCCTCATGCACATTTTCGGCGTCATCTCATGGCTGCTCGTGCTCTTCGCCCCGGAAATCATCCTGATTCTCGGAGGCAAAAGCTACCGCGAAGCGGTCTACCTGATCGCGCCGATGGTGACCGGCACGCTGTTCCGCTTCTACAGCTACAGCTACACCGCGATCCAGAACTATCATAAGAAGACCGGCTTCGTCGCCGCGTCGACCGTGTCCGTCATGTTCCTGAACGTGGTGCTGAACTATGTCTTTATCCTTCTGTTCGGGTACCGCGCGGCCGCCTATACGACTGCGTTCAGCTATCTCGTGCTCATGTGCATGCAGGCATACATGGAAAAACGCCTGACCGGCGAACAACTGATCCCGCTGCCCCGGACGGCGTTTATCTCCTGCGCATATTTTGTTCTCTGTGTCGCGACGATGCTTCTCTTCGACGCTCCGTCGCTTATCCGTTATGCTCTCTTCGTCTGCCTGCTGCCGCTTGGCGCGCGCTTCGCTCTGCCGAACCTGAAATCGATCCTGCAGATCATTCGGCGAAATCGTTAAACTTTACTCCACCGTGATCCGTATCTTCGAAAGCGCCTCGTCCAGCTTCTTCACCGCCGCGTCCAGCGTCTCGCCCTTCGCGATCACATGTCCGATGCGGTGCGGCCCCACGCGGAATTTCTTCACCTCGTCCCCGACGCCGTAGTCAAAGTGAATCTCGTAGATATCCTCGTCCGGCTCATTCCTGTTCTCGATTGAGGTGATCCTGCCGTCCCTGTCGCTGCGAAGCAGCATGCTCGCATTCGCCACCGCGCGCTCCTGCGGAAACTCCACGTCCTCGCCGAGCGCGGCCTGAATCAGCTTCTCGTAATAATCGAATCCGTAATAAATGGAGACCAGCTCCGCGAGGCACGTCGCCCCGGATCTTCCTCCGAGCTCCAGCACATAGGTTTTCCCATCCTTCAGGATAAAGTCCGCGTTGATCGCGCAGTTGTCGAGTCCCATCGCCTCGATCGCCTTCGTAAGCTGCGCCTTCGTGTCCTCGACGATCTCCGGCGCGAGCGCATACGGCGCGAAATGTCCGACCGGCACGCCCGTGTCTCCCTGAAACACATAATCGCCGTGCGGCAAAATGAACTTCACCTCTCCGCGGTACACGAACGCCTGCGCGCCGAACTCCTCTCCCTCGATAAACTCTTCCACGATAAAGAAATCCGTGCGCGTGTTTGCCTTCACCAGCGCGCGCGCCGGCTCGAACTCCTCCCGGGAATTCACGCGGATGATGCCCCGGCTCCCGGACGTATCGACCGCTTTAAAGATCAGCGGAAAATTCAGTCCCTCGGTCTTCTCGTAAATATCGTCCTCGAATGAGACCTCGCGGAACCGCGCGGTGCGCACCCCGTACTCCTCATATTTCTTTTTCATCAGGATCTTGTTGGAGGCGATCTTCGCCGCCTCAAAGCTCAGCCCGGTAAGCCCAAGCTCATCGCAGACCTTGCCGATCGTAATCACGGCGACATCCGTCCCCGCCGTGACGATACCGTCAATCTTCTCCCGCTTCGCCACCTCCAGAATCCGCTCGTAGTCCACCGTGTTCTCATAGCAGCACTGGTCGGCCACCGCAAAGCCCGGATAATTTCCCGGAATGCTGACCGCGATCGTGTAGATCCCCATCTTCTTCGCTTTCTCGATCAACGGCACCTGATAGATCCCGGCGCCCATAATCATCAGTTTCTTCATGCTTTCTCCTTTCGCGCATCGCCCTCGGACTGCGCCGTTTCCTCAGAAGTTCCGTGCTCGTGCACACCGCGGATCACAAACTGCGGGTTCCGGCTCATTCCTTGGAAGATCCTTCCCACGTACTCGCCCACCATTCCCATGAACAGCAGGTTGATGCCGGAGAAGAAACAGATCGCGGCCATCATCGACGGCCAGCCTATGTAAGTATACGGACGCACGATTTTCAGGATCACGACTCCGACCGCGCCCAGAATACCGAGTATAGAGAAGACAAAGCCGGTGTAGATCGCCATCTGCAACGGCACGATCGAAAATCCGATGATGTTCGACCAGAGCTGTACCAGCTTTTTGAATGTATAGTTCGAGGTGCCGACCTCCCGCTCGAAATGCTTGATCGGCACGGAGCTGATATTGCGCGTCGTCCGCAAAAACAGTCCCTGAATGTGGGTGTACGCGCTCTTGTACTGCACCGCGTAGTCTCGGACAAAGCGCCGGATGATCCAAAAGCTTGACGTGCGGAGATCCTTCGGCTTCTTCAGGAAAATGCGGAGCGTCATGTAGTTGACATAACTCCCGAAATTCCGGAATTTGCTGTGCTTTTTCTCCGGATAATACCCGTACACGATGTCGTAGCCCTTTTCAAATTCCGCAAGCAGATACGGCAACTGCGAGGGATGCGTCTGCATATCGTCATCCATCGCGATGAACGCGTCGCCGTCCGCGTGGTTCAGACCGGCGAGCACGGCATTGTGCTGCCCGGCGTTCCGCGCAAGCTCCACCGCCTTCACGCAGGGATAGTCCCGCACAAGGGAAAGTAACGCAGCCATCGTCTCTCCGCCATCCGGAGAACAATCGTCCACCAGAACAAATTCATAATCCTTTTTATTTAATTTTTCCATCTCCTGCATCGTCAGCTCCACCACCTTGCGGATCGTGGCGGAGGAACGATAGCACGGTATCACGATTGAATATTTCAAGATTCTTCTCCCGCAGATTTTCTTCTGTTTTTCCTTCTGATGATCCATGTCACCAGACATAATATAATAAATAATACACCCGCGCAGGGCATGATGACAAGCGCATATTTTACGCCCGGGATCGCGAACGTCAATTCGATCGTGTGCGTCCCCGCCTCGAGCGGCAGCGCCATATACGCGTAATTCGCCCGCACCGGCTCGGTCGGCTTCCCGTCCACCAGCGCGGTCCAGCCCTTCTGGTACGGGATGCTAAGCACCAGAATCTTATCCTCATCAAGAGCGATCTCGCCGCTGACCCTGTTCGTGTCAAGCGCGACCTGCTCAAGCGCATCCGCCGAGAGCTCCTGCGTGTATTCCTCCATGTTTTCCATAGATTGACAATAAATGGCAAGCTCCCCGAATCGAAGCGTGTTCGTGCCCTGCAACTCAAGCATGCAGGAGGTGATCGCCTCCTCATGATAGCCGAGGTTGATGATGTAATCGTTCTGGTCGGTCTTGTAGCGGCCTTCGTCCGCCCGGAACGTATAGCTTGCAACGTCGCCGTTCACGGTCGCATAGAGATTCGCCGCCCCCTCCGGATCGTCCGTCTCCAGATGCACATCCCGAAGCACCAGATACGTCTCCGCGTTCGGCATTCCTTCAAAGCCAAGCTTGATACGGTGCCTTCTCCCCGCTTTGTCCGGGACAAGCGCGTTCTCCTCCATATGGAGATACTTCTCCTTCTTCACGCTGGGCGTCTGGCGCTCGCCGGTGATCTGAAGCTCTGCATCGCCGGAGGATCCCGTGCCGTCAAGCATCACCTTCTGCAGAAGGATCTCCTGTCGTTCCTCCGCGGGATACTGCTCCAGCTCCTCCTCGGAGATCGTCTCCGTGTACGTGTATCCGAGCGGAAGCGCGTATTCGTTCTCACAGACGACGGTCTCCTTTCCGTCTACCTCCGTCCTCAGCACCTCTTCGCTGCCGCAGGGGAACGGACGGGGCTCGTCGGCAAACTCCGCATAATACTTTACGGCGGCAGGCGCATGCAGCATCGCCCGGTTGCCGAATCCGCGGAACTGTACGGACGTATAGCTCGAACAGCCCATTTTTTTCATGTATTCTACTTCGTTTCCGTTCAGGACGCTGGTTACCGTCGTGATCGGGTAAAAATCGAGCAACAAAGAAGCCGAGCTGGACAGATAATTCAGCTTCGGAGATGTCACGCGGTAAAAGCTGTCGTCTTCGATCTCCGAGACCGCGGCGAGCGGCGTACCCGTGATCTCGCCCCGCGTCTCATCCCGATCCATATATCTGCTGACCTCCTGCCCGAGCATAAATTCCGTGAAACCCTGACTGAAAAGCATGCCGAACGTGAGCACAAGCATGAGCCCCTGCTTCATGCCCGGACTGATCCTCGGGTATTTTTCCTGACAGAAAACGAGCACCGCAAACGTGAGCGCAAGCTCGACAAAAGCGACCTTCGCAAACGGCGTGGCGCCGGTGATCTTCGCGTCCCCGACCAAGGCAAGGAATCCGTACAGCGCCACCGCTCCCGCGCAAATCCACAGGCTGCGCTTTTTCATCCGAAGCATATCCGGCAAACTGTCCGCGACAATGAACGCCACCAAAAGCGATATGATATAACACCAGCGGTTTATGACCGAGCTGAAGCCGCTGAACACAAAGGCCACCAGCGGAAGCGCCATAAACACCACCGCGATCGCAAACAGGATCTTCTGCTCCTTTTTCTCCTTCTGCGTGTACAGGAACACGACCGCAAGCAGGGCGAGCGGCAGATAGCCCAGCCTCAGCGAATACCCGAGCGAGCTGAACGTCATGATAAAATTGAGGAAGCAGCCGACGAGCCACTGCCCGGAATAGAAAAACAGCGACGGCGTGCTGATCACGGCCGACTCACCGCGCGTCGAGCCGATGTAGGAGCCGAACGTCGTCACCAGAACGATGCAGGACATCGCCACTCCCAGCAGATACGAACCGCTGATCGTCAGCCCCTTTGCAAGAAAATTGCGGAACGTCCTGCGCTCTTTCTCCTGTTGGCAGAAAAACCGCACGAGAAAATAAACGCCCAAGGCGATCGTATTCATATAGAGGAAATAATAGTTGCTGAACAGCGAGACCGCGGTCAGAATCGTACACAGGTACCAGCGTTTGCCGCGCAGGATCTCCTCGATCGCGATCACCATCAGCGGCAGCGTGATCATCGGTATCATGAACATCGTGTGCTTCGCCCCTCCGTACAGCGCGAAGCCGCAGAAGATGTAGATCACGCTCCCCATGAACGCGGGGAAATAACTCTTTTTGAAATAGAAAAAGAGGACAGACGACGCGATCCCCGCCAGATAAAAGCGGAGCACCGTCACCAGATTGTAGGCAAACTCCATGTGCGCCTCGTCAAAAAGGGCGTGCAGGAAATAGAGCGGTTCAAAGGTATAGATGATCTCGGAACCCATTCCGTTCCGGAAGTCGTACATCGGAAGCGTAAAATTGCCATGAATCAGATTTGAGAACAAGTCCCGCATATATTCGCTGAAATAGACTGCCCGCGGGAAGTACTGAGTCACGCCGTCGCCCACCCACACAAAAGACTTGCCGAGCAGCAAAAACGCGGAGAACACGATCGCCATCATCGGCAGGAACGCAAGCGTATATAAGAGGAAATATGTCGCCGTCTTGTGTTTGCGCGCCTCAAACCAGACCATGCCTCTCTCGCACACGCACCCGGTCAGTATCGTGAGCAAAACGACGAGATAGACCGCGAACGGGATTGCGGCGCAGGCCGCGAACAGCAGCTTGCCTCCCGCGCTGCCGAGCAGCTTCATCTCCCGCGCTGCCGCGACGGCGAAAACCAGCGCCGAAGAGACAAGGATCACAGGCTCCATGCTTATCCAGACAAAGCTCGCGGCCCGAACGCGCGGCGTGAGCTCCGACAGACCCTCCGCCGCGAGATAGAGCAGGTAGACCGGAAGGAAGGAAAGAACCACAACTCCCAGCGCCTTCATCGGCGAACGGCAGATCAGCAAAGCGGCCGCGCTGCACAGGGCTGTCACAGCGAGATAATTCCAACGAAATCCCGGGCGATGCTCCGCGAACCACATCCCCAGCAGGAAAAACGCAAAATACGGCACGATCGGCACGGCAGCCTGCCCGTCCGCGCCCAGAAAAGACGCGAGCAGCGGATAAGTCTCCCCGCGCACACGCAGCAGGGAACAGAGCAGACACAGCACACCCGCCACGAGGCAGGCGGTCTTCTGCCGCTCCATGGCGCGGCAAAAGCGCTCCGGCAGAGCGCCCGCCGCCAAAAGAACAAGCGCCAGCGAAAAGAACACCGCGGACGTGGACGGAATTCGATAGACCGTCAGCGCCGAGGTGATACTGTAGCCCCCGGAAAATCCGTTCTCCAGAAATCCCTGCGCCATCGCAAAGAGCAGGTAATACAGGCAGAACTTCGCGGCGTCTTTAAGCGCCGTCCGGCCTGCCTCCTTTATCCCCTCCTGCCACGCGTCCGCCAGAAAGCGATATCCGCAGCAGAAGAAAAAGCCCGGCACGAATATAAGCGAAAGGAGCTCGCCGATCCTTTGTATCGAATCGCTCCCACCCTCTTTGCCTGCCGCTATCTGCACGACCACAAACAGGAAGAAAACGCCGAACAAAAGGAAGTTCATTTCCCGGTCGCATCGATTCTGCCGCACTGTCGTCATTTTCTTCGCCATAGTCATCGGTTCTCCTCTGTCATAATAAAGCCCGCGCTTTTCTCGCTATATTCCAAGCAGCCGCGTCGCGATCTGGAAATAGATCACCAGCGAGATCGCGTCCACGATCGTCGTGATGAACGGACTCGCCATGACCGCCGGGTCGAAGCCCGCCTGCTTTGCAAGCATCGGCAGGAGGCAGCCCACCATCTTCGCGACGATCACCGTCACGACCATCGTAAGGCAGACGACAAGCGCCACCTGCATCCCGACATGATCCAGCCAGAGCAACTTGCCGAAATTCACCACGGCCAATGTGGCACCGCAGAGCACCGCCACGCGGATCTCCTTCCAGATAATCTTCAAAGTGTCCCGGAACTCGATCTCGCCGAGCGAAATGCTTCGGATGATCGTGACGGACGCCTGTCCTCCGGCATTTCCGCCGGTATCCATAAACATCGGTATATACATCGTGAGCACGGCATAGCGCGCAAGCGCGTTCTGATAACCCTGAATGATCTTCCCGGTGAACGTCGCCGAGATCATCAGGAACAAAAGCCACGGAATGCGCTTCCGGAACGTCTCGGTCACGGAGGTCTTCATATACGACTTGTCGGTCGGCGTGATAGCCGCCATCTTCTCGATATCCTCCGTCGCCTCCTGCTCGATGATATCCATGACGTCGTCGACCGTGATGATGCCGACAAGACGGTTCTCGCTGTCCACGACCGGCATCGCGTCGAAGTCGTACTTCTGGAACTGACGGGCCACTTCCTCTTGGTCCATCATCGTGTTGATCGTGATGACGTTCTCCTCCATCAGATCGCCGATCTTCTCCTCCGGCTGGCTCAGCAACAGCATACGCAGCGAGATCGTGCCCCGGATCTTGCGATTCTGATTGATCACGTAGCACGTATTAATCGTCTCTTTGTCGATCCCGGTCCGGCGGATCCGCTCGATCGCCTGCCCGACCGTGTATTCTTCCTTCAGGTCGACGTACTCAACCGTCATCACGCTTCCGGCGGAATCCTCCGGATACTGAAGCAGATGATTGATATCCCGTCTCGTCTCCGGCGTCGTCTGCGCGAGCAGCCGTTTGACGACGCCCGCCGGCATCTCTTCCATCAGGTCGGAAGCGTCGTCGGCATACAGATTGTCGATGATGTTCGCGGCCTCCCTCTCCGTCAGCGACGTGATGATCTTGCGCTCCACCTCGATCGGCAGATGAGAAAACACGTCCGCCGCGATCGCCTTAGGCAGAATGCGGAACACCTTCAACTGGTCGTTCTCGGAGCCCTCAAGCCCCTCAAGCATGTCTGCGATATCCGCCTCATTCATGTCCATGACCTCGCTGCGGATCTTCGCATACTGCTTATGCTCGATACATTCCTTTAATGTCTCTAAATCCAGCATGACATACCTCCTTGTGTGCAGTTTTTATGAGGGGATCAGGCCCTGATGCGTCCGCTGTGTTCGTCGTACTTCGCGTCATAAAAACCACCACCTTTCGTATGTCATGAAAAATCGTCAGAAACCCTTATGACAAAAAAGAGCTGCGCAAAACCGGGTATCCGGCCCTGCAACAGCCCTGATCGACAAAATGATCGTCCCGGAACTACTCAAGATCCAGCGTATCCATAAAATCATCGATCGCCGTAGTATCAACCGTATAGGTCGGCTTCTCGGCCGGCGTCGTGTCCGCCGGATTCAGGGTATTGTATATGGAAAATCCTACCCATGCCACCATGACAAGCGCTACCAGCGACATGCCTGCTTTCATAGCCATCCATTCTCTTTTTTGCTTTTTGATGATCTGCGCGCGATTGCGCTTCTCTTCCTTATATCGGTCAACCTTAGCCTGACTCATGCGTATCTCTCCTTCTACTGTATCATGATCCGCAGCCTTCCGCCGCTCTCGCGCCGCGCAGGAATACCCCGCGGAATCCCATTAAGAACAGTATACACGATTTTGAAAGAAATTCAAGTCCTATCTTATATCACCACGATGATTCCGCCGTCGCTCGCATACAGGGTAGAGATCCCTCCCGTATCGAGCAGGATCACATCCTTCACACGGATCCGCTCCATGATCGCGTCGCGCACCATCTCGCCGCGCTCCGGATTGTTGCAGTGCGTGAGCGCCAGCACCTTCTTCTCCGGATCCTCGACGCGCTCCACGATATAATCCACCATCTTCATGAGCGCCTTGTTGATCCCGCGCGCCTGATCGAGCTGCACGATCGAGCCCTCCGGCGTCGAACCCATGACCGGCTTGATCTTCAGCGCGCTGGCGAGAAACGCCTTGACGTTGCTCAGCCGCCCGTTCTTGCGCAGAGCGTCCAGACTCTCCAACACGAAATAGGTATTCTGCCCGTCGATGTAGGACTCTACCGCCTCCACCAAGGCGTCGAACTCCATCCCGGCCTCCTCGCACTCCTGTATCTTCCGCGTGATCAGCGTCTCGCCGATCGACGCCGAGCGGGAGTTGAACACGTGGATCTGCATCTGCGGCCGCTCCTCGAGCACAAGGCTCTTCGCGAGCAACGCGCTGTTGTACGAGCCGCTGAGCTCCGCCGAGAGCGTCACCGCATAGGCGCGCTTTTCGGCCTTCTCATATGCGTTTTTATAATATTCCGGAGTCGGGCAGGCCGACTTCGGACAGTTCGGGCTGGCCGCCACCTTCTTCAGAAAATCCTGCTGGTCGAACGTATCATCATCCACAAACGAATACTGATCGACCTGCATCGTCAGGGGCGCAGGGATGATCCGCTCGTCCCGCCTCATCTCCTCCGTGCGCTCGCCGCAACTGTCCATCACGATTACATATTCCATAAACAACCTCCTGCCTCCGTCAGTCATCCCGGATAGCCATTGTTCTTTGTTTTGAAAAACATTTTATGTAGTTTCGATTACTACATATATCCTAACACAAGTATACTCGATTGAAAAGCAAAAAATCCGTTTTTCATCACTTTTTTTCTAAAAGGATTGCCACATCTCACGGTTTTCCTGTATACTGGACTGAGAAAACACACCGGGGAGGTCGCCGCTTTGCGTTCCTATCAGATTCAGGATATCAAAGGCTTCATGAAAAAGCTGCTCATCGAGGAGACGTTCGACACGTTTCTGCTCTCGGAGGCGTCGATCACCACCTTCGCCGCCTTCCACATCGACGGAACCTTTCACCCAGAATATTTAAGCGGCGCCGAGGCGGAAGCGCTGACGGCCGAGCAATCCGGCTTTGCGCTCTGGCGGCGCGTCCGCCCCTTCTTCTTCGATCTCACGAAGGGAAAAAATACCCCGCTCCAATTCCGCATCGTCTTCCGGCTGGCCGCGCACAACGTCGAACGACTCATTGCGCAGTCCGGCGTCGCCTTTCGCCCGGAGGATGTAGACGGTCTGTTCCTGAACATCCGCTTCGACGGGACGGAGCTCACCTGCGTCAGCGGCGCCTCGCTTCGCATCTTCTCGCTCGATAAATCGCTGGAGCACGCATGGGACGAGATGCTGGAGCGGTTCTTCCGCCGGGAAGAGATTGCGCAGATCAGTGATTGTTAGCACTCGACGAAAACGAGTGCTAATTTTTTCTTGACATTTCCTTTTCACGGTATTAAGATATGGTACAGAAAAATAATAAAGGAGATGTTGCTGCATGAGCAAACGTACAGGAAGTCTTTCGATCAACAGTGAAAATATTTTTCCCATCATAAAGAAATGGCTGTATTCCGACCATGACATCTTTGTCCGCGAGATGGTCTCGAACGGCTGTGACGCGATCTCGAAGCTCTCAAAGCTCGAGATGATGGGCGAGTACTCCTACCCGGACGACTACAAAAAACGCATTGAGGTCGTCGTCAATCCGGAGGAGAAGACGCTGAAGTTCATCGACACCGGCCTCGGCATGACCGCCGACGAGGTGGAGGAATACATTACGCAGATCGCCTTTTCGGGCGCGACCGATTTCCTTGAAAAATACAAGGACAAGACAACGGACGATGAGATTATCGGGCACTTCGGCCTCGGCTTCTACTCCGCGTTCATGGTAGCCGACGAGGTACACATCGACACGCTCTCCTACAAGGAAGGCGCGGCGCCGGTGCATTGGGAGTGCGACGGCGGCACGGACTACACGATCGAGGAAGGCAGCCGTGACAAGGTCGGCACCGAGATTACCCTCTTCCTCGGCGAAGACAGCGTCGAGTTCGCGAACGAGTACCGCATGCGCGAGATTCTGGAGAAGTACTGCTCCTTCATGCCGGTCGAGATCTTTCTCTCCAAGGCGAACGCCGAGCAGCAGTATGAGACGATCGACGAGGATGAGCTGCGCGAGGACGACGTCGTAGTAGAGCGCATCCACGAGGACGCGAAGACCGAGGAAAAAGAAAATGAGAACGGCGAGAAGGAAGTCATCGAGGTCTCTCCGGCCCGCGACCGCGTGAAGATCAACAAGCGTCCGGTCTCCATCAGCGACACGCATCCGCTCTGGGCGAAGCATCCGAACGAGTGCACGGACGAGGAATACCGGGAATTCTACCGCAAGGTATTTCTGGATTACAAGGAGCCGCTGTTCTGGATCCATCTGAACATGGACTATCCGTTCAACCTGAAGGGCATCCTCTACTTCCCGAAGATCAATACCGAGTATGATTCCATCGAGGGCAAGATCAAGCTCTACAACAATCAGGTCTTCATCGCGGACAACATCAAGGAAGTGATCCCGGAGTTCCTGATGCTCTTAAAGGGCGTCATCGACTGTCCGGACCTGCCGCTGAACGTCTCCCGTTCCGCGCTGCAGAATGACGGCTTCGTGAAGAAGATCTCGGACTACATCACGAAGAAGGTCGCGGACAAACTCTCCGGCATGTGCAAGACCGACCGTGAGAATTATGAGAAATACTGGGATGATATCAGCCCGTTCATCAAATACGGCTGCATCAAGGACAGCAAGTTCGGCGAGAAGATCATGGACTATGTCCTCTACAAGAATCTCGACGGCAAATACCTGACGCTGAAGGATCTTCTGGAGGCCCAGAAGAAGGACGCAGAAGGCGAAGGCTCCGAGGCTACGGCCGAGGAAACAAAGGCTGAAAATACCGAGAGCGCGGCCGAGGAAGCGAAGGCCGAAAATGCCGAAAGCGCGGCCGAAGAAGCGAAGGCTGACAGCGACGCAGACGCGCAGGATTCCGATGCTTCCGCAGACAGCGATGCAAACGCTTCCGACGATGAGGATGCCGAGAAAGAAAAGACGACGATCTATTACGTGACCGATGAAGTACAGCAGAGCCAGTATATCAATATGTTCCGCGAGGCCGGGCTCGACGCAGTGATCCTGCGCCACAACATCGACACCGCATTCATCTCCCATATGGAACAGCTCAACGAGGAGATCAAGTTCCAGCGCATCGACGCGGACGTCACCGAATCCGTCAAGGACGCCGACGACGCCGAGGTGCCGCAGGAGACGGCCGACGCGCTGACCGAGACCTTCCGCAAGGCGCTCGGCAAGGAAAAGCTCACCGTCAAGGTTGAAAAGCTCAAGAATGCGAATGTTTCCTCGATGATCACTCTCTCCGAGGAGAGCCGCCGGATGCAGGAAATGATGAAGATGTACAATATGTACGGCATGGATCCGTCCATGTTCGGCGGAGACGAGACGCTGATCCTCAATGCGAACAACAAGCTCGTTCAGTTTGTCGCAGAGCACAAGGATTCCGACAAGGTTCCGATGATCTGTGAACAGCTCTACGATCTCGCTATGATCTCGCACAAGCCGCTCGCGCCGGAGGACATGACGAAATTCATCTCCCGCAGCAATGAAATCTTGATGATGTTTGCGGAATAAACCCATAAAGAGGGAAATAACGGCACAAACGCGCGCGCTTAACACTTGACTTTACCTCTTATTATTATATAATATTATATTACGCAGAGTTTTTTGCATAGAATGAACCGAATCGGATATACAGGAGATAATACAAGTCATGAAACCACAAAAGCGCAGACGCAAAAGAAGACAAGACAGGCTCGTCCTGAACCTCTTAATCCTAGTGACGGTGGTGCTCGTCGTTTTTGAGGGGAAGCTGGTCTACACCATGTTCACCCACCAATCCTCTCTCAGTGAAGCGAACGCTCCGAGCGCCGCGGGAACGGCCGTCTCGTCGAGCGGTTCTCTCTCCGAGTCAGAGACCGAGCGGACGCAGGAAGAAGACCTGCTGCCGATTGGCTCCGATACTTATTTCGGAGAGACCACCCTTGCCGGACTTCCCGGAAGGTTTACGACAGCGTCCGCTCCCGCGAAGGAAGACGACAAGCTTCCTACCGTGTCGGATCCGGACAGTCCCGCGATTGTGCCGAAGTCCGATGACAGCGTCGACGATTCTTATTTCTCGGATGCCGTGTTTATCGGCGACTCGCGTATGGAGGGCTTCCGCAACGCCTCCGGCATCACGCAGGGAAAATTCTTTACCAGCGTAGGAATGTCCCTTTCCTCGATGCGGAGCGATCCGGTTATCTCCACGCCGGAGGGAAATATCACCGTGGCTGCGGCCCTGTCCGGCGGAGTTTACAATAAGATCTACATTATGCTCGGGACCAACGATCTCGGCGAATACAACTGGGATTCCTTCCGGGACGGTTTTATCGCTACCATGGAGCGTTTTCAGGAGATTCAGCCGGACGCGATCATCTATGTGTGCAGCGTAATCTACGTGGACGAGTCCAAAGCGGCCTCGACCCAGTATGTCAACAACGCCAACGTAGACAAGATCAATTCCATCCTGCTGGATATCTGCGCGGAGAAGGATTACCACTATCTTGACCTGAACGAATTTCTGTCAAACGGCTACGGATCGCTCATCGACGGCGCATCCAGCGACGGCGTCCATCTGTATCCGGAGTATTGCCAGCAGATGCTCGACTATCTGAAGAGCCATTACATAGCGGTCGAGTCCTCATCCGACGAGGGCGAGTCCGAGGGCATCACCGGCGCAGAGACGGAGACTGAAGCGGCGACCGAGGCGGACGCAGACAAGTCTGATTCCGCAAAGGAAGACGCATAAATACAAACATACCGAATCAGAGGAGAGTCGAAACATCATGAAAAAGCTGACACTGCTCTTCTGTCTGGCGGCTGTGGCACTCGGAACGACCGCCTGCGGAAGCACAAAAGAAAAGGAAATATCCGTAGACGTACCAAAGCTCGCGGAGGAGCTTTTGACGACAGTCACCTCCGACCAGCTTTCCGAGACAGCCGTTGATATGCTGCCGTCGATCTATTTCTACGAGCCGGACGACGTCGCATCCGCCGCCGCTTATGCAAGCTCCGGCGCAACTGCCTGCGAGGTTGCCGTGATCCAGTCCAAGGACGCCAAGAACACGGAAGAAATCGAAAAGCTGCTGCAGACGAGAGTAGACAATCAGTCAGCGCTCTACGCTTCCTACAACGAGGCGGAAGTCACCCGGCTGGACGACGCCGTCATCGAAAGCGCCGGAGCCTACACCGTGCTGTGCGTGTGCGACGACACGGACAAAGCCAAAGAGATCCTTGAAGGATACGGATTCTAAGCAACCATTCTAAATCAGGAGCAGCCGTCTCAGATCCGGCATTCCCCAGCCCTGCCGGTTTTTCGGAAGTCCGAGATTGACGGCCGATTCCCTGAGCCGCATTTTCACCTGAAGATTTGTCAGATAGGGCTCCCGTTCCAACAAAAGCGCGATACAGCCGCTCACCGCCGGAGCCGCCATGGACGTTCCGCTCTTTCGCGCGTAATATTGGCCTCTTTGCCAGAGCGGGGAGCACGATACGATATTGGTTCCCGGCACTACAATTTCCGGCTTGCAGATACACTCGCTCGTCGGCCCGCATCCGGAATAATTCGCGTTCACATTCGTCTGCCTGCGCCGGAACTGCGTCGAAGAGCCCACCGTAATCACCTTTCTGCTGTTGCCGGGAGCCGTGATGCTCATCGGCGCCGGTCCCATATTCCCGGCCGCCGTCACGACGACAAGTCCGCAATCCCAAGCCTGTTCCACACGCTCTACCAGCATTCTGGCGCCCTCGTCATCCTCTCCCTTGGTCGTCCCCGCCGAAATATTCATGACACGGATGTGAAAGCGGTCTCTGTTCGCGATCACCCAGTCGATTCCCCGGAAAATATCAAGCAGGCTGCCCTGTCCCTTGCCGTCCAACACCTTGACGTGAAGCAGGTTGCACCCCGGCGCGATCCCGCAGTATCTGCCGTTCGAGCTTTCTCCGTCCCCACCCACGATCCCGGTCACATGGCTGCCGTGAGAAGCGTCGTCATAGCATTCCTTTCTTCCATTTATCATATCCACAAATCCTACGATCCGGTCCGCGTAGTCCGGATGCCTGCAGACACCGGAATCCAGCACCGCAACCGTAATTCCCCGCCCCGTGATTCCTGCCCTGTGGATCTCGTCCGCATGAAGCTGCGCTCTGACATGATCCATAATACTTCCCTCCCGGTATCAGGATATGCAAAGGGAAGCGTATGGTTCCTGCGCGGAAGATTTCCGGGCTTTTTTGGCCGAGCGGATTTTGCCATCGGGAATTTATCAGTTTTTCTCTTCCCGGCGCGCCAGCAGCCACGCGGCGATATGAACCGCCTGCGGGAACTCGCCGCTTACGATCATCTCCTCGATCTCCTGCGCCGTGTGCTTTTGCACATTCAGAAATTCCGTCTCATCAAGGGACTGCTCCGCCACCCTGCGGCAGTTTCGCGCCACAAAAAGATAGGCGTAATCGTCGGCTATCGTCGCGTGGGACGGCACCGCAAGCAGGTAACTCCACTCGTCGGACTCATAGCCGGTCTCCTCCCGCAGCTCGCGCTTCGCCGCCACAAGAGCATTTTTCGCAAAGCCGCCGTCACCGCCGTACTCCCTGCCGTCCTTTCGCTCGATCCCTCCCGCCGGGAATTCCGTCGTCACCTCCCGGATTCCCTGCCGGAACTGACGAACGCACAGATAATTTTCTTCCGTGTCGGAAGCCACAATCACAACGTAATCCTTGCGGCTGTACGTATAATACGGCTCAAACACACTTCCGTCCGGCAGGCGATACGCTGACCGCCGAAAGTCGATCCATTCATCCTGTATAATGTGCTCCGTACTGACCTCCTCCCATGCGAGAGGATCCCGGCTCTCCGTATTTTTTGCACTTTTCGAATTTCCTGTGCTTTCTGTTCCTCCTATGTTCTCTGCATTCTGTCTCCCCGTGAGTCCGGTTCTGTTCTTCTCATCTGCACACTTTTTCATCTTCTCTCGCTCCTCCGCCAGTCTTGCGCCATTGCGCCGTATTTACTTTTGAAACCATGCGAATCGAAAAACGCTTTCATTCTGCACAGCTCCCCATATTTACGGACATTTTACCACGCAGACTATTATTTAGACAAGAGATTTCAGCTTTGCAGAAGACGTCCGTCTCTGATATGCACCGTGCGCATGGCCCTTTCGGCGAGCGCAGAATCATGGGTGATCATGATAACCGTGATCCCATAGTCGCGGTTCAGCATGTCGAGCAGTTGCATGACATTCTCCCCGGACTGCTGATCCAGATTGCCGGTCGGCTCGTCGCACAGCAAAAGCTCGGGCCGATTGATCAGCGCCCTTGCGATCGCAACTCTCTGCTGCTGTCCGCCGGAAAGCTGCGCGGGCAGATGATCGAGCCGGTCAGACAGCCCCAGTATCCCGACGATCTCCGCCAGCCGTCCCTCGTCCGGTTTCTCCCGCGCGATATCCTTCGGCAGCAGAATATTCTCCCGGACACTCAGCTCCGCGACCAGATTGTAGGACTGAAAAACAAAACCGATCGTCTTCAGACGGAACAGAGAAAGCGCTGCGTCGTCCATATCGAAAAGATTTTTCCCGTCGTAGAGTACCTTCCCCTCCGTGGGATCGTCCAGACCGCCGAGCAGGTTCAGAAGCGTCGATTTGCCGCTCCCGGAAGCTCCCATCACGGCAAGGAATTCTCCCTTTTCCACCGACAGATTCACATGATCCAGAGCGGTGACCTCCGCCTCGCCTTTCCCGTATTTTTTTGTCAGATTCTCCGTAACCAAAAATGTCATATTCGTGTTCCTTTCAAATCTCCCCATCGGCATTCAGAAGTCGTCCCTCCGCATCCCGTCCACGATGCTCATGTTCCGCATCTTTCGCAGCGGGACAAGCCCGGCCGCAATGTTGATCGCGACAAGGCAGACAAAGGCGACGGCAATGATGATCGCGATCGGCTGTTTCCACAGCTCGATATAAAACGGAAAGCGAAGCTGCCAGCATTCCGCCACCCAGCGCCCGGTCGCTTCTTCGTAGAGGTACTGGTTGTGTACCTGCTCCTGCCCGAACGCATACCAATTCGCGTAGCGCCTCACACCTTCAAAGATCGCGAGCGGAATCGTCGACGTCAGCGCGGCCAGAAGCGGCCAGCGGAACATTCCCCGGATATACGAGGCGGTCAGGCGTTTCCGGCTCATGCCGACCGCGCGCAGGATCTGGAGATTGTGCAGATTGCGGTTGACGGCAAACTGATAGGAATTCGCCATGCCGAAGCAGCCGACAAGCAGCACCAGCACGATCATCGACGCGAAGACGATCAGGTTTGACAGATCCTTCCTCTGTATCCTGCGCCGTATATCGCTGCGTGAGACACTTTCCACGTCGCCGCTCTTTCCGATGATCGTATACCAAAGCGCCTCAAAGCGTTCCAGATCGGCGTCCTTTTTCAACTTCACCCGTACGTCCGTATAACAGCAGTCCGGCAGACCCCATGCCTCCGCCGCGCCCATGCCGCACAGGAGATTGTACCCGGGCGAGACAAACGGCCCGGTTCCATTCTTATGGACGAAGCTCTCCGCGTACAGAAGCTCCTGCAGCTTCGGGTCGTCTATAGAAAGGATGGCGCAGATCTCCGTCTCAAATTCCACCTTTTTCCAGAAGGTATATCCGCCTATGTGCGTCTGCGTTCCGTCCGAGTAGTCAAAGTAAAAGGTCGGCTCGTATCCGCTCGGCACCTCGTTGTTCGAAAAATCAAAGGCTTCCACGTATGGATCGGAGATCACGGAATCCGTCAGCGGCAGCCGGTCTCCGACCTCGTAGGGATTCTCCATCTGCGCGTCCGGATATTCCACAATCACCGCCTTTGAGCCGTCCGCAAGGCCCGCCTCATCCAGCTCGCCGGATACGACATAGGGGGCAAGGAGCGCAAGCATCTCGTCGTCCGCCGCCACGCAGGGCAGTTGGTACAGAAGGTCGTCCTCGTCATAGCCCTGCGCCGCCCGGTCCTTTTCGTGCAGCTCGCCTAGATAATCCTCCGTCGGGATCAGATTCTGCGTAATCAAAAGATCGCCCAGCGCATCCCTCAGCTTCTGCGGAATCGTCTTATCCTGATAGAAAAGCTTCACGCCGGGCATCTGCATCACGCCGCTTGCCGAGGAGACGTCCGGGCTTGATCGCAGGGCATCCATATTCTCCTGCGAAATCCCCTCGCCGTGACGGTTGAAGCAGACATTCCCGCACATCGCTTCGTACAGATCCTTTGTGGCGGTATAGTCTGCGTCCGCGCCGCCCGCCTCCTCAAGCTGTTCGAGCGCGCGGCTGTTGTCGCTGTCCGACTTCGCGAGCATGAACGCCGCGCCAAACACAAAGGTCCAGCCGGTCAGCACGATCAGGAACACGACGCCCCGGTCGCGGTTCAGATTCCGCCCGGTGACCTTCTGCGCGATTCCTGCGCTGCGCGCATGCCTTCTGTTCTCATATCGCGTTTTGCACTCATCCTGTTCTCTGCGTCCGCCTCTCTTTTTACGCTCGCTCTGTTTTTCTTTGCATTGTACCCTGTTTCTGCGCAGGCCTCCATCCTGACGCCTTCGAATCTTCTCCGTCTTCTCCGGGAAAAGCATCTCATTGGGCGACAGGCGAAGCGCACGCACAGCGGGAAGCGCCGCGGCGAGCGCCGAGAAACACAGTCCCAACACCCAAGGATACAGATACGGATTCAGGCTCATCGCCCGCGCGACCACATGCGCACCAAACGCGCTGTAGATCCGCGCGCTGCCGAACGTATTCATCAACTGCAGATAAGCGGTGTAGACCAGAAGGCCGGACGCGTAGCCGGCCGCCACACCGAGCACGGCAAAGGAAAGCGCCTCGCGAAGCAGAATTCCCCGCACACACCTTTTGGACATTCCCATGCTCCGGAACAGACCGAACTGCCGCTGCCGGTCAAGCATCGCGCCGGACATCACCCCGTACACGGACACGAAGGAGACCACCAGAACGACCGCCAGAAAGATCGGGATGAGCGTCGAGGAATAGAAATCCCGATAGCCGAGACTCACATGAGAGTTCAGATCCTCCTCGGAGCTGCCGTTCGTCTGCCAGAACCAGCTCACCAGATTGCCGAGCATGGGAAGGTTGTCTCCCGCGCAGGCCTCGATATCCAGTTCCTCCTCCAGCTTCTGCGCGACCTCTATGGGCTTCAGAGACGGATCACATTTCAAAAGCGCAGTCACAGCGGTCTGCGCCGGAAGATCCTCCGGGGAGACAAACAGCTCCGGAAAATCGATGTCGTCCGTGTTATATTTTGTCCCTACAAGGTTTACTTCCATGGAGCGGAACGGCTTCTCATACCAATTGCTCCTCGTGTTGTCCAGAATTCCGCTGATCGTGAACTCCCTCGTCCCGACGACATTGCCCTCCGGATCTGTAAGCTCCAACTCAAGCTTCGTCCCCACCACCGGGGCGACGCCTATGGAAGTAAAGGAACTGCGGTAACCGCAGACCTCCCCGGCGCCTCGCGGATATCTGCCGCCCGGCTCCGGCTCAAAATAGAAAATCTCCTCTCCGCGCGCGCTGTCAAACGCGCCGAAGCGGATGCTCTCGCTGTATTCCGTCTTCGCGAAGCCTCCGCTGTAGAGAAGCTCGCACTCCGCAATTTCAGGGCGCTCGGACAGAGCCCTCAGATCGTCCTCCTCCGCCAGCGGAATAAAAATGTCGTAATTACCCACGCCGCGCAGGACGCTCTCTACCTGCTCCTGACTTGCCGAGCGCGCGAGAAGCATCCCGACCGTCATCGCCATCGTGCTGACAATGATCGCGCCGAGCAGCGCCGCCGCGCGGCCCTTATGATGTTTCCAGTATTTTACCGACAGGTTCATCTTCGCGTCCTCCCGAAGCCGAGGCAGCCGTATATCCCCGAAAGCTCAATGCTTCTGCATGCCTCATTGCTTTCCTGAGTATAGCATCCATATCTTTGAAGAAGTTTACGACACCCTTAAAAATTTCTTACGATTACAAAATGAATCCTGTCCTCCGTCACCTGCGAACCGCCCGAACCAATCCCCGAAGGACCGCCCAGAACTGCCGTCTTCTCTTCTTTTCCATTCTGCGGAATCGCCCGACCATGGCGCGCGCGGCGGCAAAAGGCCGCTGAAACAGTTCATATACGTTCCTCGCCTTCGTCGAGCATACAAGCTCATACAGCGTATCGACAAACAGCGCGACCTGCCCCGAAGAGAGCGAACGGATCCACGCGCCAAGATTTTTGCTCCGCCTGCTGCTCTTCTTTCGGAGCCGTCTTTTGTAGCAAAACCGCGGGCCGCGGATCTTCCACTGCATCAGATCGTGCTGGGCAAAGCCTCCCTTATACCCTGCCACCACGCGGTAATCCCGATAGCTGGAAAACATCATGCCGATCATGGACTGCTCCGGCACGATTTTGCAATACCGATCCCGGATCCGCAGGAATCCGGGCGTCTCATAGAAATGTCGCCACAATCCGGGACCGTCGAAGCTGTAGACGCGGCGGATCCGCTCCTGCACCGATGCCGGGACAAACGACGCGGCATAGACCGCCAGATTGCCGCCCTTGGAATGACCGCCGAGCACCAGACGCCCGCTCGTATAGCGCGCGACGCCCTTCACATAATCCAGCGCCCGCTTCTGCGACGGAACCAGACGCAGAAAGCTCATGTTGAAGTCTTCCTTCCAGCCCACCAAGCGCTCGTCCGTTCCCCGAAACGCCACGAACACGCTGCCTTTTCCCAGAAAGAATGTAATTGCCGCGAACTGCGCCTCCCGCTCCTCGTCAATCCACTCGACAAAGTAATTGACCCGAATCCGTCCGTAGCGCCGGCTTTTGGAGATCAGTTCGAAGGCCTCCCGATACGACGCGCCGTAAACCGGATCGGAAAACATGTGCTCCCAACCCGGCTTTTTCCTGATATCCTCCCAGCTCATCGGCGCGCCGCGGTTGAAGCCCGGCACGATGCCGTCAAACTTCATATAGACGAGCAGGGCAAGCGTCAGCGCGTCCACCTCGGAAAACGGCATCTCGCGAAAGCTGCGATCCCCGAACTCCCGGAGGTATTTCATCAGATTATTTTTCAAGCAGGATCCCTCCATAAAAATGTTTTCCATCCCATGCAACAGGCTCTGATCTTGCTCCGACAGCACCTTGTCTTAATCATAAAGTTCCCATCACGTTCAGCAGGCTCTGATAGCTGTCCACGTCGTGATATTTCACCCTGCCGGTGGACATTTCATTGAACAGCTTCTTCGCGCAGGAAATCTTTGCCTGTTCGATGGGGCGCAGATTCAGATTTTCCATTGTGCCCTTCGTTTCCGCGACAAAGAAGATATGCTTTACCGTCCCCTCATAGAAAGCGATCGCCCAGTCGGGGGAATAATTTCCCACCGGCGTAGGGATCCGGAAGGTCCTTGGCAGCTTCGCATAGACGCAGACTTCTTCCGCAGCGTCCAATTCCTCCGCAAAAGCCCTCTCTACGCTCTTATCGGCGGAACCGTCGGTGAACACATAATCCTGAATGGCTTTCTTGGCGAGAAAAGCCTTTTCAAAGCTCTGCGCATTCTGCGCGGCGGTAAAGATCGAGCTGTCGTATTCCCCCTCGATTTGATGATAGGAAATATGGTCGACGATCAGCGTCGCCTTCTGCTCCCGAATCAGCCTCACCACTTTGGAAATAAATTCCTCCGGATTATACCGGAACATTGACTGCTTCGCAGGGCTTAGTCCTTTCAGTATACGCGCTGCGGTCTTCCGCGTGAGAACCGTTCCTTCGGCTACTTTCCCGACAAGATCATAAGAGACCTGACTTGTCCCCGCGTGCTTTAAGGTCCGCGTCCTTGTTTTCTCACCGCCGAAGGACGCTCCTTGGTCCACTTCATACTTGTTCATTTTCGCTTTCTGCCTGCCGACCGTGGCGGTGTACTGAAGCTCCGAAACGAACAACTTGTCATTGATATGGCCGATCGCTTTTCTTATCAGTTCCTCGCTGTCAAACTGCACCGTATAGGCGTATTTGTGATTGATTTCTTTCCAGAGAGCCTGAAATTCCTTCTTCGCAAAATTTTCATTCAACGGATTGTCCCTGATCTTTGCTTCACGGCCATCCCGGAACATCCCCGCAAGAACGCTGTCGTCATGGCTGGTCTCAACAGTCGGCCGGTCGTACAATACCGTCTTGATGTCTCTCTGCAAATCGGAAACGAACGTCTTGTAGCTCTCGCTGGCGATGACCGTCAGCATATTGACGTCATGAACCATCTCGCCGCAGGCCGCCGCATCCATTCTATTGCCGGCTTGGTTTACGCACAGCCGCAGCCCGCGCCCGACCTCCTGCCGCTTGGCCGTGTTGCTGTCGGAATGCTTCAGGGTGCAGATCTGAAACACGTTGGGGTTGTCCCAGCCCTCACGCAGCGCCGAATGGGAAAAAATGAACCGCGTGGGTTCCTCAAAGGACAAGAGGCGCTCCTTGTTTTTCAGTATCAGGTCATAAGCGGAAATGTCGTCCGAGAACTCACTTCCGCGCTTGAGCCGGCTGTCAATGCTTCTGCCGGTCTTTTTGTCGATGCTGAAATATCCCTTATGCACGGCGGAAACATCACTGCAGACAGAGCGCAGGTATCTCTGGTACGGGGTATCAAGCGATGTGACGTATTCGTTCAGGACATTACTATATTCCTGCTCAAACATCTGCCCGTATTCTCCAAGCGTTTCATTCCCGTCCGCATCGTACTGACGGTATTTTGCGACCTCATCAATAAAAAACAGCGAGAGGTTCTTTATCCCCATGTTGAAGAGCTTTTCCTCTTTTTCAAAATGAGAAACGATCGTCTCCCTGATCTGGATACGGCGCATGTCCTTCTCCGAAACATCGCCGACCACTTCCCCGGCACTGATAATCTCGCCGTTTGTAAAAGTGACCGTCCCGCGCAGCGGATCGATCTCCGATACCATGAAACCCTTATACTGCTCCATCTGCCGCGAGATCTTGTAAAGATCGTCTCCGACGCCCAGAATACGCGTTTCCCGGTTGATCGACTTGTTATATCCGATTTCAAGCTCTATCTTGGCCATAGGCGGCTTTTTGGCGGAAAGGATGATCTGCTCCAGATACAGATAACGGTCCGTGCCTCTGAAATTCTTTACCTCAAAGCCCTTGACTTCGATCTTCTTTACCAGCCTCTTGTTAAAGGCGTCAAGCGCATCCAGCACATAGACCGTGTTGTGCTGCTTGGCGTGAGTCGCGGAATAGTTCAGGCTGAATAGCGGATTGAAGTTTTTCAATGCTTTTTGCGTGACCGCGCCGCCCATCTTCTGCGGTTCGTCCAGAATGATGATCGGCCTGTTCGCCCTGATCACGTCAATCGGCCGGCGGGAATTGAAATCGTCACGCTTGGAGTAGATGATGCGGGCTTCCTTGCTCCTTCCGTCCTCTTTTAAGGAAGAGGCAAACGCCTGCGTGTTGATTATCATCACGTTGATCCCGGAGCTTTGGGAAAAATTGTCCAGTTGATTGAGATTTCCGCTGTTATAAATGAAAAAGCGGGCTTTTTTCCCGTAATGCTCCATAAAGTGGTCTGCGGTTATCTCAAAAGATTTCTTTACGCCCTCCCGTATGGCGATCGAGGGAACCACGACGATAAACTTACTCCAGCCGTATTGTTTATTCAGCTCGAACATCGTTTTGATATACACATAAGTCTTGCCGGTGCCGGTCTCCATCTCGATATCGAGGGAACAGCGCCCTAATTCGCGGTTCAAAGAGACGGACTGCCTGATATTGTTCTCGCTCTGCAGCTTTTGAATGTTGTACAAAAGCTGTTTGTCGGAAAGCTCCACCGCCGCATTCCTGTATCCTGCATCGCTGAGGGAATCATACAGCTCCACGGCTTCTTCCTGATCGGTTGCCAGCTTCATTTGCCGGTAAGCGTCGGCGGAAGCTTCCCCCAGATTCCGAATATAACTTGTATTTTCCCTGTATCCCTGACCGGCGAACACCTTCACAACAGCGAGGACGGCGTCGGTCTGATACTGCTGTATCTTAAAATTAAACTTCATTTACAGCACCTTCCTTACCGTGTCGGGACTGTATGTAACGAAAATCTGCTCGAAGTTTGCCGCAACACTGTCATTCGCCATCGAACTGTCGCGCATGACGAAATAGCGCGGCTTTTGCTTGGCGATTTCCCGAATCGTCTCCTCGGTCACGTTGTCGTCAAAGCAAGCGGCGAGAAAACCGTCGGCGACATTAAAAACCTTCTTTCCGGCGATCTCTGTCTCGCCGATTTTGGAAGAAAGCGGCACACCCAAATCCAGCATAACTTGGAAAAGCAGATCCTCCGAAGACCTGTCCTCTTTGATATTGTCGGCAGCGGTCTCGAACAGCGACGGCTCGAAATCCGCCGGGTTATAATAAACGTCTTTCATGTTGGATGTATCGCACTTCAGAACTCGGAAGCCCACGTCAAGCTCCCGCGCGGCAAGCGGATTTTCCTCTTTGATTTTCTTTCCGGCGCGGCGGATACGCTCCTTGCCGATTTCACAGATGTTCCTGTAACCTGCCTTATAAGCCCCGCTGTTTTCGCCGCAGGGCTCCGGGAACTGCGCCATAATAAATTTGCGGCGTCCGCCGTCCTCGGCGTTGAGCTGCATGACCGCATGGGCAGTGGTCGCGGAGCCGGAGAAGAAGTCCATTACCGTCATTTCCTTATCATTTACAGAATTGAGGATCAGCTCCAGCAGGGCGACTGATTTTGGATAGTCAAAATATTTTTTGTTGTCAAACAGCTTCTGCACTTCCCTGTCGCCGTTGGAAATATTCGTGATGATATCTTTCAGCAATGTCGTGTGAAAATCCCTTATTCTCGTATAGATCTCATACCCTCCTGCCGAATTGGGCAGTACAATCAGATCATAGCTTTCCTTTGCGATCTTTTGCCGCGACCATCTCCATGCATGATACTGATGCACTCCGTCGCCGTTTTTGTGAGGCGGCAGTTCCACAAACCCGTCCTTCTTTTCGCCGATTTCCCCGGTGATGATTTCTTCCGTTGCCGGATTATAAAATATACTGAAGACCAAATTCGGACGCGTCTCTTCGTTGAATCTGCGATTGTGGTTATACAGAGTATCTCCCACGGCAAATTCGCCTCTCTCGTCGACCCTTATGTCCTTGTTGAAGCCCTTGTACGCATCCGGCATATGAGCTCTTGCAAACGAAATGTCAACCGTCAGGCTGTTCGTCTGAAACGCGTTCTTGGCATATACAAGTATGCTTTCCCATGTCTTGGCCGCGCCAAATTCTGCGATCTGCCTGCCGGTAATGTTGGAAACCCAAGCAAATTGATTCAGGTAATTTTTTCTGCCGAATACTTCATCGCAGACCTTTTTCAGATTCGCCGCTTCATTGTCGTCAATGCTTATAAAGATAACCCCGTCGTCGCTGAGCAAATCCTTCGCCAGCCGCAGCCTCGGGTAGATCATGTTGAGCCAGTCGGTGTGAAAACGGCCGTTGCTGTCGAGATTTCTTACAAGGCGGTTGCCCTCGTCGTCAAACTGTCCGCTGCCCGGAAGGTACTCGCCTGCGCTCTGTACAAAATCATCCTCATAGACAAAATCATTGCCCGTATTATACGGCGGGTCGATGTATATCATCTTGATTTTGCCGAGATAAGTCTCCCGCAGAAGCTTCAGCGCTTCAAGATTGTCGCCTTCAATATAAAGATTTTCGGTGTTGTCAAAATCAACGCTCTCCTCGCGGCAGGGACGGAGCGTTTTGTTGATAGGCGCATTTGCCAGCAGGACCGATTTTTTCTTGTCCGGCCAAGTAAACTGATAGCGTTCTTCATATCCGTCGACTACCTTGCAGGAAATCTCCTGCATCAGCACGTCTTTGTCGATCGCGCGGACGACCTCACCGTTTTCGTCAATCGTTTCGGTAACGGCGTTGGGAAACGCCTCCGCCAGCTTCCTGAAATTTTCATCTGCCCTGTTCGCAGTCTGCATTGCAAGCCTGTCCATTTCGGTAACCTCCACAGCGATTTGCTGTCTCTTCCCTATCGTCATTTTCATATGTATAAGTGGACATACATGTTATTATTATACACGTTCAAAAATAGGGGAGCAATACGGAAATTGGGAGAAAGTGCACTTAATTCAACACTTTTTGCGAAAAAAAGGCGCGACACCCGGCCGCGCCCAAAGGAATTTTCATCCGTCTTTTTATTCTGTTTCTCTCTCCGGAAACCGCATAAAACATCGCTTACAGGTTCGTGTACCCCATCAGGTAGCGATCGACTTCCTTCGCCGCTTCTCTGCCCTCGCGGATCGCCCAGACGACGAGCGACTGGCCGCGGTGCATGTCGCCGGCGGTGAAGACCTTCGGCACGCTGGTCGCGTACTCGTCCGGCTTCGTCGCCACGTTCGTGCGCGGATTCAAGTCCACCTTGAACGCGTCGGTTACGTACTTCTGCGAGCCGAGGAAGCCCGCCGCGATCAGCACAAGGTCGGCCTTGACCGTCCACTCGCTGCCTTCTACCGGCACCATCATCATGCGCCCGGTCTTCTCGTCCTTCTTGCTCTCGAGCTTCACGAGGACGGCCTTCGTCACCTCACCCTTCTTGTTCGCGATAAATTCCTTGACCGTCGTCGTGTAGATACGCGGATCCGAGCCGTAGAGCGCGATCGCCTCCTGATGGCCGTAATCGGTCTTGAGCACACGCGGCCACTGCGGCCACGGATTGTTCTCGGCGCGCTCCACCGGCGGCTGGGGCATCATCTCCAGCATCGTCACGGACGCCGCCCCGAGACGGATCGACGTGCCGCAGCAGTCGTTTCCGGTGTCGCCGCCGCCGATGATGATGACATGTTTGTCTTTCGCGGAGATGAACTTCTTGTCCTTGAAATCCGAATCCAGCAGACTCTTCGTCGTCGCCTTCAGGAAATCCACCGCGAAATAGATTCCCTTGGAGTCGCGGCCCGGCACCTGAATGTCACGCGGATTTGAAGCGCCGCAACAGAGTACGACCGCATCATAATTCTTCATCAGCTCGTCGGCGCTCACGTTCTCGCCGATGTTCGCGTTTGTGACGAACTCGATGCCTTCTTCCTCCATCAGCGCGATTCGGCGGTCGATCACCGATTTCTCGATCTTCATGTTCGGGATGCCGTAGCGCAGCAGCCCGCCGACGCGGTCATTCCTCTCATAGACCGTCACCTTATGCCCCCGCTTGTTGAGCTGCAGCGCCGTCGCCAGTCCGGACGGACCGCTGCCGACGACCGCCACCTTCTTGCCCGTACGCACCTGCGGCGGGCAAGGCTTCACCAACCCGGTCGCGAACGCGTTCTCGATAATCGCGCGCTCATTCTCCTTCGTCGCCACGGGCTCGCCATTTAAGTTGCAGGTACAGGCCGCCTCGCAAAGCGCCGGGCAGACGCGCGAGGTAAACTCCGGGAAGCAATGCGTCTTCGTCAGACGCTTGTACGCTTCCTCCCAGTTGCCGAGATAGACCAGATCGTTGCTCTCCGGCACGAGATTGTTCAACGGACAGCCCGAAGCCATCCCTGCGATCATCATGCCCGCCTGACAGAACGGCACGCCGCACGCCATGCATCTTGCGCCCTGCAGACGCTGCTTCTCCAAAGAAAGCGGAATATGGAATTCATTGAAGTTTTTGATTCGTTCCAGCGGTGCGATCTCTTGGCTATTCTCACGCTCATAATCCAAAAATCCTGTCGGTTTTCCCATTCTTCACACCTCCTACTCGTCTTGGCCGGCCGCGATCGCATAGAACGCTTCGATCTGCGCCTGCTCGCTGCTCAGGCCCTTCTCTTCCATCTGGACGATCGCCATCTGCATCTGCTTGTACTCGTGCGGGATGATCTTCTTGAACTTCGGAAGATACGTCCCGAAATCATCAAGCACCTTCTTGCCCTTCTCGGAATTCGTATATTTCACATGCTCGTTGATGATATCCTTCAGCTCCAACACATCGTACTTCGAAGTGATCTTCTCAATCGAGACCATGTTCTTGTTGACCTTCGTGTACAGGTCGTTGTCCTCGTCCAGCACGTAGGCGATGCCGCCGCTCATGCCGGCCGCGAAGTTCTTGCCGACCTTGCCGAGCACGACCGCGCAGCCGCCGGTCATGTACTCGCACCCGTGATCGCCGACACCCTCAACGACCGTGACCGCGCCGGAATTACGCACGCAGAAGCGCTCGCCGGCCACGCCATTGATAAACGCTTTGCCGCTCGTCGCGCCGTACAGAGCGACGTTTCCGATAATAATATTCTCATCGTGCGCGAACTTTACGCCCTGCGGCGGATAGACGATCAGCTTGCCGCCGGAAAGTCCCTTGCCGAAATAGTCATTGCTGTCGCCGACCAGCTCAAGCGTCAGTCCTCTCGGAATAAACGCGCCGAAGCTCTGACCGCCCGCGCCGTGGCACTTCACCGTGTAGGTATCGTCCTCGAGACCCTCCGGATATTTCCGTGTGATCTCCGAGCCGAAAATCGTGCCGAAGGTACGGTCTACGTTGGAGACGTCCACCTCCACGCTGCGCTTCTGTCCGCTCTCGAGCGCGCTGCCGAGCTTCGCGAGCAGCACCTTCATGTCCTTCGTCTTTTCCAGACCGAAATCGAACTCCTGCGCCTTGTCAAACGTCACCTTCGCCTTCGGATCCAGATACGGATTGTCGAGGATATTGCTCAGATCGATCAGAGCGCCCTTCGGATTCTCGCAGTTTTCCTTCTTCTTCAGCAGGTCGCTGCGCCCGACCATCTCATCGAGCGTGCGGAAACCGAGCTTCGCCATATATTCACGCAGATCCTGCGCGATAAATCTCATAAAGTTCACGACATACTCCGGCTTGCCGCGGAAACGCTTGCGCAGCTCCGGATTCTGCGTCGCCACGCCCACCGGGCAGGTGTCGAGGTTGCAGACACGCATCATCACGCAGCCCATCGTCACCAGCGGGCCGGTCGCGAAGCCGAATTCCTCCGCGCCCAGAAGCGCCGCGATCGCCACGTCGCGCCCGCTCATCAGCTTACCGTCCGTCTCGATGCGCACCTTGTTGCGCAGACCGTTCATGATCAATGTCTGGTGTGTCTCGGCAAGACCCAACTCCCACGGAAGTCCCGCATGGTGGATCGAGCTTCTCGGCGCGGCGCCCGTGCCTCCGTCGTAACCGGAGATCAGGATCACCTGCGCGCCCGCCTTCGCCACGCCCGCGGCGACCGTGCCGACGCCCGCCTCGGAGACCAGCTTCACCGAAATGTCCGCCTCGCGGTTCGCATTTTTCAGATCATAGATCAACTGCGCCAGATCCTCGATCGAGTAAATGTCGTGATGCGGCGGCGGGGAGATCAGGCTCACGCCCGGCGTTGAATGCCTTGTCTTCGCAATCCACGGATAAACCTTCTTGCCCGGAAGGTGTCCACCCTCGCCCGGCTTCGCGCCCTGCGCCATCTTGATCTGGATCTCCTTCGCGCTCACGAGATAGCGGGAAGTCACGCCGAAACGTCCCGAGGCCACCTGCTTGATCGCGGAGCAGCGGTTCTTGCCGTCCGGCCCGATCACCAGACGCTCCAAACTCTCGCCGCCCTCACCGGTGTTCGACTTGCCGTGCAGCATATTCATCGCGATTGCCAGCGTCTCGTGCGCCTCCTGCGAAATCGAGCCGTAGGACATGGCGCCGGTCTTGAAGCGCTTCACGATCTCATCCACGCTTTCCACCTCTTCGATCGGAACGCCCTTCTCCGGAAATCTGAAATCCATCGTGCTGCGGATATAGCCGGATTCTTCTTTGTTGACAAGCTCCGTGAACTCCTTGAACATCTGATAATTGCCGGTCCGCGTCGACTCCTGAAGCAGATGGATCGTCAGCGGATTGTATCGGTGATGCTCTCCGGCGCTCCTCGACTTGTGCCAGCCCTGACTGTCGAGCGTCAGATCCTCGCGCAGCCCAAGCGGGTCGAACGCTTTCGTATGCCGCTCGTCCACGTCGCGCTCGATATCCTCCATCGTGATGCCTCCGACGCGGCTCACGGTATTGGTAAAGTACTTCTCGATCACATCCGCGCTGATGCCGATCGCCTCAAAGATCTGCGAACCCTGATAGGACTGGATCGTGGAGATTCCCATCTTGGATGCGATCTTGACGATGCCGTTTATGATCGCCTGATTGTAATCGTCGACGGCCGCGTAGTAATCCTTCTCCAGCATACCGGTGTCGATGAGCTGATGGATCGTATCAAGCGCCAGATACGGATTGATCGCGCTCGCGCCATAGCCCAAAAGCGTCGCGAAATGATGCACCTCTCTGGGTTCGCCGGTCTCGAGGATCAGAGCCAGCGACGTGCGGCGCTTCGTCTTAACCAGATACTGGTTGACCGCCGAAATCGCCAGCAGAGACGGGATCGGCACGCGGAATTCGTCGATGCCTTTGTCACTGAGGACAAGGATGTTCGCTCCGTCGCGGAACGCCCGGTCCACCTCGAGGAAGAGATGATCCATCGCCTTCTCAAGTCCCGTATTCTTATAGAACGTGATCGGGATCTCGGCGACCTTGAAGCCCGGCACCTTCATATTTTTGATCTTCAGCATGTCGGTGTTCGTCAGGATCGGGTTCTCGATCTTGAGCACCTGACAATTTTCCGGCTGCTCTTGGAGCAGATTGCCCTCCATGCCGACATACATGGTCTTCGACGTTACGACCTTCTCACGGATCGCGTCGATCGGCGGGTTCGTGACCTGCGCGAACAGTTGCTTGAAATAGTTGAACAGCGGCTGATGCCTGCCGGAAAGCACGGCCAGCGGCGTATCGATGCCCATCGCGCTGATGCCCTCTCCGCCGTTCGCCGCCATCGTCAGGATTGACGTGCGGTAGTCCTCATAGCTGTAACCAAACGCTTTCATCAGGCGCATCCGCATCTCGTCGGAATAAGTCTCGACGCGCTTGTTCGGAATTTTGATGTCCTTCAGCTTCACCAGATACTGATCCAGCCACTCGCCATACGGCTGACGGGAAGCATACTGCGTCTTCAGCTCCTCGTCGTCGATCACTCTGCCCTGCACCGTGTCGACCAACAGCATCTTGCCCGGATGCAGACGCTCCTTGAGCACGATCTTCGCCGGATCGATATCAAGCACACCGACCTCGGACGAGAGGATCACATAGCCGTCGCTCGTCACATAATAACGGGACGGACGCAGACCGTTGCGGTCGAGCACCGCGCCCATGATATCTCCGTCCGAGAACAAAATCGACGCCGGGCCGTCCCACGGCTCCATCATCGTCGCGTAATACTGATAAAAGTCTTTCTTCTTCTGGGACATCACGCTGTTGTTTGCCCACGGCTCCGGAATCATGATCATGACCGCGAGCGGCAGATCCATGCCGTTCATCGTCAGGAATTCCAGCGTGTTGTCGAGCATCGCCGAATCGGAACCCTTCGCGTTGATCACCGGGAGCACCTTGTGCATGTCGTTCTCCATATATTCGGAGGACATCGTCTCCTCGCGCGCCAGCATCTTGTCGGCGTTGCCGCGGATCGTATTGATCTCGCCGTTATGTACGATAAAGCGGTACGGATGCGCCCGCTCCCAGCTCGGGTTCGTGTTCGTGCTGAATCTGGAATGTACGATTGCGATCGCCGACTCATAATCCGGACTCTGCAGATCCGTAAAGAACGTGCGCAACTGTCCTACCAGAAACATGCCCTTGTAGATGATCGTGCGGCTCGAGAACGACACCACATACGTCGTATCGTTCGACTGCTCAAACGTCCTGCGGACCACATACAGCCTGCGGTCAAACGCAAGTCCTTTCTCTACATCCTTCGGGCGCTCTACAAACGCCTGCTCGATACAGGGCATCTTCTCGAGCGCCTTATGTCCGAGCACCTTCGGAACGGTCGGCACCTGCCTCCATCCCAAGAACTTCAGCCCTTCCTTCATCACGATGCTCTCAAACATCTTCTTGGCCTGATTTCTCTTGAGCACATCCTGCGGGAAAAAGAACATGCCGACTCCGTAATCCCGCTCTTCACCCAAAAAAATACCAAGGTCCAAACAGGCTTTGCGGAAGAATTTATGCGAGATCTGCATCATGATCCCTACTCCGTCTCCTGTCTTTCCCTCGGCGTCTTTGCCAGCTCTGTGTTCTAAGTTTTCTACAATACTGAGTGCGTTCTCTACTGTCTGGTGAGTCTTGATCCCCTTGATATTGACGACCGCGCCGATGCCGCAGTTGTCATGTTCAAACTCGGGCCGGTACAATCCCGGACTCACGCAGGCAGGACCGGAATTCCTTCTCGCATCCATCCTGACTCCTCCTGTCACACTGTATTTTAAGTTAGGGATACTATACACCCATTTCCCGGATCTGTAAATAAAAACTTTTCCTTTAATTATCTGATAATTTGAATATTTAAATTTTGTTTCTATATTTTCTATTTAATTCTTCGTATTATCGTTCTTCTTTTCGGCTTTGGAAACAATTTCCTTCCTGCTTTTCTTGCTCAATGCAGCAAAATCTGCAAAAAAATTGCCGTCAGATTGCTTCCCATATGAAATAGTACAGGGAAAATCAACAATTTTCCCCTCTCATATATCAGCGCAAGCACGATCGCAAGCGGAAATGCAAAGATCATCTGAATCGAATTTCCATGATACACGGCAAACAGAAGCGCCGACAAAAAAACTGCCGCCCACAAAGGAAACATCTGCCGCATCCTCCGATACGTCAGTCCGCGGAAGATCAGCTCCTCTGCGATCGGCGCCACAATCCCGAGCCCTATCACCTGCACGATCAGATTCGCCGCAAACAGTTGCTCCTGCGTCTGATTGGAAAAATGCGCCTGAATCCGCGCCAGATACAAGACACCGCTCCAGATGACGTTGAGGACGCCCCCTGCGGCAAAACAGCATACGCCAAACATGATCTGACGTTTTCTCCGCTCCGTCCGAGATGCGGGAGCTTCCGTCTGACAATCCCCTGCCTGCGGCCTCTCTGACGCCTCGGACGGCGCCGTTTGCCGCATATCCTTCCTGTACATCCGCGCTGCGAACGGGATCACAAGCAGATTTCCGATCAGAACCGCAAATGCGGCGTCGGTCTCGATGCCGTATTGATTCCTGCATACGCCGAACAGAAAGGCCACCGCCAACGCGATGGCCTGATGCAATAAGATCGGTGTCAATAAAGAAAGTGTTTTTCGCATTACTCGTTTCCTTTAATCACCGGAATATCCGCCGAGTCAATCCCCCACGCGCCCTGACGGTATGCCAGAACAAACGTCGCCGTGTTGTCGCCGGAATTCTGTTTGCGTTCCGTCTGCCGCTCTTCGGTTTCCTCCTGCGTCTCTTCCTGCTCTTCTTCCGCTTCCTCTGCCTCCTGTGGCTCTTCCGCCGCGGTGGTGACGTCCTCGCTCACCAGATAATGATACCCGAGCGTCAACTGCACCGTGATTGCCCCGTCCTCGCCTTCCGTGTAGACAGGCGCGCCGTAGGTCGTCACAAATTTTGAAACTGCAGCGCTCTGGAAGGTATGATCCTCCTTGTGGAACTCGCTTCCCTGCTCTTTTACAAACTGCTCCGCCTGTTCCTTACAGCCCGCAAGCAGATCGATGCCCTCCGCCTTCTCCTTGACCGCAGCCGCGTAAAGCTGCTTGAGCGCGGAGATTCCAAGCTCCATGCACTCGCTCTGCGCAGATCTCTTCAGAGACATCTGCGCGCTGTAATCCTGATTTCCCGCGTTCGTATCCAGCGTCGTATTCACCGACTCAAGCGCCGGGTGACGGATGACGAGATTCTTCTTGCCCGGAAGCAGGCTCGGAATCCGGTAGCAGTCGAGCGAATACGGAACATTGTCGCGCGCGATCCACGCGGCATCCGCCGGCTGTCCGTCCAGATACACCTGTGAACCCGTCGGAACCGTAAGCTCGAGATTCTTTACCATACAATGGTCGGAGAGAATCTTCCACTGGTCGAACACGCCGAACGCGGCCTTCGCCTGCTTCTTTGCCGTAAACTCCTCCGTAAGCTGTACCTTGTCCTCCGCATCCTTGAACTCCACATGGAAGTCCACGTACTCGCTGCCGTCATTATCCACGCGCTTCTCCATCTCGTCGAACGTATACGCTGCGTTGAGGCTGTACTGCTTGCCCGCCAATGCTTCCTCATACTCCGCCTCATTCATCGGCGACTCCTCAGACTGATCCAGAAGCTCATACGCCTTCTCGCCATTGTTCTCGATCAGCAACTGCAAATACTGATCCATGATATAATTCGGATTGCTGCGCTGGTACGTCCTCCATCCGATTGCTCCTCCGGCCGCCAAGGCAACGATCAGGAGCAGCAGTAACAATTTTAACAGAATTCTGGAAAATGCTTTCATGTCCTACCCCTCCTTTAATATCCGCCCAAAGCGGCTTCATAATTCATGATGACATTCAGGTTTGCTTCCTCATAGTCATTCAGGTAAGAAAACATGTTCGCATCAAATTCTTCCGGAGAGTAGGTCGGAACATACCACGACTTCTGGCTAAAATAATCGGCCAGATCTTGGGATGAAAAGATACGCCCGTGCAGGGCAAAAATCTCGTTGCGGATCAGTCTGAGCTGTCCGAGGTCGTAATTGTAAAGCTCTTCCTCTCCGATATAACGACTGCTGATCCCTTCAATGATCACGTCGGACGGAGTCGATGCCGAGCCGTCTCCGGTGACGATCACATTATCGTAGGAATAGTCGCCGTTCCCCGGATCCTGAATCTCGATCGACGAGTCATACGAACCGTCCCCGTAGCTTCCGTCCGAAGAGCCGTCGCCGTAATAACCGCTGCCGTCGTCATAGTAGCCGCTGTCGGAAGAACCGTCGTCATAATAACCGCCGTCAGAGGAAGATCCGCCGTCGGAGGAACCATCGTCATAATATCCTTCGTCCCCGTACGAATCCTGTCCGGACGCCTCATCCGCGCCGTCGCTCTCTTGGCCTTCTGCGGATTCCTCCGTCTCGCTTTCCTTTTCGGATTCCGTCTGCTTCTGCTGCGGCGCTTCGGACTCCACGCCCTTGATCACGTTTCCCGATGCGGTCACTGTGAACGGATCCGTCTCGAAGGTACGGCTGTCGCTTTCCTCCGGGGCTAATGTCTCCACCGTATCCGTCTCCGGCGTCAAAGTCTCCGTCTCCTCTTCATGCATCAGCATCGAAGCAAGATCCTTCGTCATGACAGCGTCCGCGGTAAAATAGGACGCGCCTGCCGCCAGCAGACAGCCGACAATAAAACCGCTGTTTCGCCTAAATACATTTTTCTTCTTATTCATTATTTATACTCACCCCTTCACGGGGCATCATATCACAACTGTCGAAAAATGTCTAT
>CANQVH010000032.1 GCA_947627245.1 uncultured Lachnospiraceae bacterium
TGCACCTCGCGAACAGGTTCGCTCGGCCGCGGCTGTCGCCGTATAGGGCAAATCCCGAAGCCGCCCTTATGTGAGCAAGCTCCCATCGGGCGTCCGGTCTTGCTCTGCATGGCTCGTAGCTTACGCGTAATTGGTGTAAAATTGGTGTAGTAAGCCTAAAAAACGGGGAAATTGAAAAACTGCAAACGCTGTGAAGTTCATAAATTCGGGACTTCACAAATTTTTCACAAAATAATTAGCACTCACCTCTTGACAGTGCTAACAATGAGTGCTATATTACGTCTAGAACGAGCAAGGAAGAGGAATTTTAAAGAATTTCTTTTCCCCAGGTTCTAAAAACTATAAACATGGAAACAATAAAACAAAAAGGAGAGATGAATTATGATGATGCCCAGTATTTTTGGAAGAGATATGTTTGACGACTTTTTCAGCTTCCCGTTCAACGCGTTCCGGACGAGCGAGCTCGACCACAGCAATATCGCGAAAGCCGGCATGATGAAGACCGATATCAAGGATACCGATCAGGGATACGAGATTACGATGGATATCCCGGGCGTTGACAAGGACCATGTACAGGCCGAGCTGAAGGACGGCTACCTGACGATTCAGGCGAGCACCGACACGAACGATGAGGAGAAGGACGAGAACGGCCGCTTCATCCGCCGTGAGCGCCATTACGGCACCTGCAGCAGAAGCTTTTACGTAGGCGAGGCCGTCACGCAGGATGAGATCAAGGCAAAGTTCGAGAACGGCACGCTGAAGATGCTCGTTCCGAAGAAAGAGAGCAAGCCGGCCGTGGAAGACCGGAAATATATCGCGATCGAAGGTTAATCCTCCGCATTTTGCGGTAGGATTAAGATTTCAGGCTGCTTCCGGATACGACGAGGTATCAGGGAGCAGCCTTTTCTCTCTTATTTCTCTCTTTTATTTTTTTATTCTTTTCTCAGCCCTTCTTAAGCGTCTTCAGAATAAATGCTTCATAGATCGGCAAAAGTTTTCTGTATGCGGCCGGGCTGAAATGATAATTAAGGCCTTCTCCGAAATAAGCGCTTTCGCTGCCCCATGCGCGCCATGTATCACTGAAAAATCAACGCCGCTGTCATGGTAATTGTCAAAACAGGGGATATGCCTTTTCTTGCAGACCTGCAGCATCGCATTCACATAATCCAGATCGTACAGTCCCAGATCATTTGCTGCCTTGCGACGCGCATAATTCGTCATACAGAAAATTTTTGCGTGCGGATAATTCTTTTGAAAAAACGTGATCGTCTCGTTCAGCGCGCCGCAGAAAGTGTTCCTTTTCGTACTGTTTATGTCTCCCAAAGGCACATTCACACGCTGATCATTCGCGCCGCCCTGCAGGACAATAAAATCCGCATTTTTTACCTCACGTTTTATTTCTTTGCACCTTTTGATCATAGACGTGGGTCTCTCCGGCGCATTTGCCACAGGCAGAGCCGACCTCCCGTAATTGTAGGTTTTCATTTTATATTTCGAGCCGAGCAAATTCAGCCAGCTATATTTCTTCCCAAGCTTGTGCGCAGACAGCAGGCTGTCTCCGACTCCGATGATCGTTTTTCCATAGAGCAGATCCTTGCCGCTCGCCTGCGTGGTTTTTTTTGCCGACGCGGCGCACACCGTCAGATTCACACAAAAAAACATCAATGCCGCAATCCCAAAAATCTTCCGTATTCTTTTCAAAATAGCCTTCCTCCATGCCGTATCATTTTTTGTATTATGATTATATACTTATATAGGACAATTTGGCTATCGTTTTTTGAAATATATTCTCCCGCCTGTGCAGAAAGCGACAGAACTTCTTGCAAACTCTCCCCGCCGCGCTTATAATATTTTCGTACCTTTCCCGCAGGAAGGGCTTACGGACTGTGTATAAAATGATCCGAATATTTTTTGAAATTCCGAGGGTGTCAAAATGGAAGAAAACATTTTACAGAATCTGAAAGAAAACATCGCAAAGGTCATCATCGGCAACGAGCGGACGATCGAGCTGATCCTCACCTGCATTCTGGCGAAGGGGCATGTTCTCCTCGAGGACGTTCCCGGCACCGGCAAAACCGTGATGGCAAAATCGCTGGCGCGATCCATACAGGCGGATTTCGGCCGCGTGCAGTTCACGCCGGATCTGCTGCCCTCCGACGTCACCGGGCTGAATTATTTCAACGCGAAAAGCGGCGAGTTCGTCTTCTCGGAGGGACCGGTCTTCTGCAACATCCTGCTGGCGGACGAGATCAACCGCGCGACGCCGAAGACGCAGAGCAGCCTGCTCGAATGCATGGCGGAACGGCAGGTCACGGTGGACAAAGTCACCCGCCCGCTGTCCGAGCCGTTTCTGGTGATCGCCACGCAGAATCCGCTGGAAACGCTGGGAACCTTTCCTCTACCCGAGGCGCAGATGGACCGTTTTCTGATGCAGATCTCGATGGAGGATCTCTCCCCGGCACAGGAGCGCGCCATGGCAGAGCGTTTTCTCACCGACGAACCGCTGGAGCAACTGGGCGCCGTCTGTACAAAGGAAGACATCATACGGCTTCAGAGCGCGTGCCGGGAGGTCTACCTGCATCCGGAGCTTCTGAAATATATCGTGGACGTGATCCACGCCACCAGAGACCACGCGAAGGTACTGCACGGCGTCAGCCCCAGAGGAACGCTGGCGTTTGTGCGCGCGTCGCAGGGCTTCGCGCTCGTGCAGGGACGGCGCTACGTCGTTCCAGAAGATATCAAAACTGTCGCTGTTCCCGTACTCGCGCACCGTCTGGATCTTGCGGCCGGTGAGGACGAGGCGCGGCTTTCCGCGCAGATCATCCGCGAAATTCTCTCGAGGATACCGCTGCCCACCGAGGACTGGGGGAAACATTGAATGCTGATTCTCCTGCTGCTCGGCGTGCTGTTCGCTTATCATCTGCAAAAATATATTTACGGAAAATACTGGGACACAAATCTTCAGGTGTGCGCCTCCTTTTCCGACGCATACGTGTATGAGGGGGACAAATCCTCGCTTCGAGAGGAGATTTCCAACGACAAGAAGCTTCCTCTTCCCGCGGTCGAGGTGCGCCTTGCCATCAGCCGCGATCTGGAGTTTTCCGGAGACGCCAGAGCAAACACCAATGTGACCGATCTGAGCTACAAGCGTGATGTGTTCTCCTTTCTGTTTCACCAGAAAGTGATCCACACGCTTCCTTTTCTTTGCCGCAAACGCGGATTTTACCAGATCTCCAATGTGGAGGTGGTCGGCTACGACTTGTTTTTCCGCACACAGCACTATCTGAACGCGTCTCAGCAGACACAGCTCTATGTCTATCCGGCGCAGATCGATACCGCCCGGATCCGGCTGATCTGCCGGACGATCTCCGGCATGGTGCTCGTGCAAAACCGGCTGTATCCCGACCCGTTTGAATTTTCCGGCATCCGCGAATATCGGCGCGATCCTATGCACAATATCAACTGGAAAGCGTCCGCGCGGAGCAATTCCCTGATGGTGAACCAGTTCGACTCCACTACCAGCATCCGCACGACGATCATCCTCGACGTGGAGGATTCTCATATTCTGCGCAGTGAAGCGCTGACGGAGGAGAGCATCCGCATCGCCTCGTCTCTCGCCGCCCGTCTGGTGAAGCAGAATACAGAGCTTCGGCTTGTGAGCAACGCCGGATTCCGCGTCTGGCACGCCAAACCCGGCGCGGCGAACATCCACGAGCTGAATCGTATGCTTGCCTGCATCGACACGCAGCAGCATACCGCCCCGGTCAGCGATCTGCTGTCGGAAGAAGCCGCAGGAAAACAATCCGGACAGATCTATGTCCTGATCTCGAAAAACCAAGACAGCGCCATAGCGCCGCTTTTGCGCACGCTGTCTGTCGGAAACGAAATTCTCTGGATCGTTCCCTTGGCTCCCGGTGAGGCTCTGCCTCTCGCGGATGCTCCGGGAATTCATCTGATGCGATGGGAGGTGGGCCGGTCATGAAGGATTTGCAAAAAAACAAGGTCTTATCGGCATCCAAAGAAAAACCGGTGCGAATCGGCAAGATCAAAAAGCCGGAGGATCATCTGAGCCTCGCCGTGCTTTCGTGGCTTCATATTCTGCTGATCTGCGCAGGCATGTACCTGCTGTCAGTCCTCGCCTACGATGTGGAGATACCTGCGGAATTGCCGGCCTTTGCGGTCAAAAGTCCCGCCCGACTGCTGGCGGAGTCGCTCTGGCTCATCGTCCCGCTCGCGCTCAGTTGGATCTTCATCCGCACAATCCGATCTCTTGTCGTCTATCTGCTATGCTCCTGCGCGGTCTGCGCGCTGCTTGCGGTCCTGTCCGGCTCCGCCCTGACGACCGCACTCGCCGCATTTCTCTTTGCGGTGCGCTGCTACATGCGTATCAAAAAAGGCCGACTTGCGCGTATTCTCGCGGAAACGCCCGGCGAGATCGACGAGAAAACCGCTCCTGAGCTCTGGGAAATCCCGACCTTCTTAGATCGCCCAACTGCGGCGCACTGGTCCGTGTTTGCATTTTACTATGTGATCTTTCTGCTGACAGGAAAATTTGATCTCCTGAAGTACGTCTTCTTCCTGCTGCTCGCCGATATTTTTGTCTGTTTTCTTTTCGGTTATCTGGATAATATGTGGAGGTTCATTCGTGAAAACAGGCGGATCGCCAATCTCCCGGTTCATTCCATCCAGAAGGTCGGCCGGATCCTGCTTCTTGTCAGTGTGATCCTGCTCGGGCTGATCGTGCTTCCGTCCGTGCTTTACGGGCAGGAACCGCTGACCGGACTGCGTTCCCGCATCAAACCGGTCGAGCTTACGCCGTCGACGGAGATGATCGAGATGATGCCGGAAGGATTTTCCGGCGCGGATTTCGGCATGCCGGAGGATGTCCCGTCCGAGCCGCCCGCGTGGCTTGTTGCGCTCGGCAACGTGCTTTTCTATCTGGGGGCGGTCGTCGTCTCCGTCGTGCTGCTGATCGTCGTCTACCGCGTCTGTAGAAATGCCCTCGCCTACTTCGCGCAGGGAGAAGAGGATGAGATTATTTTTCTCGGAACGGAAGAAAGCTCCGGCATCCGCGCCGGCAGACAGATTTCGCGCGAAAAGAAGGAACGCCGGAATTCGCCGAATCAAAGGGTGCGCAGACTTTACAAAAAAACGATCCGCCGCGCCATGAAAGAGCGTCCGGCAGGATGGGAGACACCGTCCGAGCTGGAAGCAAAAGCAGAGCTTGCCCGGGAAGGATCCACAGACAAGCTCCACACATTGTACGAAAAAGCGCGTTACAGCGCCGGGGGATGCACCGCCGAGGACGCGGAAACCTTGCGATAAGGCTTTTCCCCTTGCATTTTACCTGCTCAGATATTTCTTTCGATTATTCGCCGTATTCTTCACGAAATTCATCTTCTGCCTCTTCGTTCCTTTCGTGATATCCGCAAGGACGTCCTTGAATTCTTCCTCGGTGGAGTCCTTGCCCACGATCCAGTCTCCGAGCAGCTCATCGTACTGCGATTCCGGAACGGAAGCATCGCTGAAATAATAGTAACCGTACTCCTTAATGCCGTTGGGCGCCTCCCACGATTTTGTCAGGACTTCCATCAAAGCGTGACTGTAACCCTTCTGACGGCACGGAGCGAAGGTGCAGTAATCCTCCCAGTAATAAACCTCAGGTATCGCCTCCTTGTAACGATACATCACAAGGTTGCGCTTCGGGTAATAATAATACGTCAGCTTCATGCCGGGATCGCCCGCAGCCATCATGAGCATCGTCTGATCCGCAGCCTCTTTGCCGTTGATGTAATACACATAGTTGCTGCTGTTTTTCCCCGTGACCGCCATCAGATCAGGAATATCGTCTTCGTTGATATAGCAGACGCTGAAATACTTGTACTTTTGATTTTTGACCAGCATTTTTTTGTATTTCGCGAGCGCCTGTTTTTTCTTAGCACTCAGGCTCTGCGCTTCCTGACTCTGGCTTTCTTTTGTGACCGTTACCTGACAGACGGCTTCCTTGCCGTTTCCGGTCCTGACGGTGATGGTCGCTTTTCCGTTCTTTTTCGCGGTCACCTTTCCGTTCTTTACCGTCGCTACCTTCGTATTGCTGCTCTTCCACGTCAGCTTCTTCACCGCGTCGGCCGGAGTGACGGTCGCTTTCAATGTCGCGCCCGCACCTACGCTCAGGGTCAGCTTCTTCTGATTCAGGGCTACCTTTGTCGGCTGCTTCTTCGCGGGCGCCTTTGTGGTAACCGTCACCTTGCAGACCGCTTTTTTGCCGTCGGAGGTCGTGACGGTAATGGTCGCTTTCCCTTCTCTCTTCGCAGTCACCTTCCCGTTCTTCACGACCGCCACTTTTTTATTGCTGCTCTTCCATGTCAGCTTTTTCGCGGCGCTCTCCGGGGTAACGGTCGCTTTCAGCACAGCGCTCCTGCCCACTCCCAAGGCCAGCTTTTTCTTGTTCAGCGTAACGTTTGCAGGCGCGACCGTCTTGTACGCCTCCGCCAGCCCGAATCCGGAGTCTCTGTCCCAGCCGGCCGGGCCAAGATCCCTTGCGTTGCTCTTTATCAGCGCTTCAATCTGCGCGGGATTTCGCGACAAGTCCTGAAGCTTGTACATCGCCGCAAGCGCCGCCACATGCGGAGCCGCCATAGACGTCCCGCTCAGGGTGTCGAGCCCGTTGCCAAGAACCGGCCCGACAATACTCACTCCCGGCGCGACGACATCCAGCGAATTTCCCTTATTGGAAAAAAACGCAACATTCATCCCGGAATCAACCGCACCGACGACAATCGCCTCGTCGAGATGCGCCGGACAGAACTGCGCGGTATCTCCCGCCTCGTTTCCGGCCGCGACAACAACCGTCACGCCGTTTGCAATCGCATAGGAAATGTTCGCGTCCAGAAAATTGCTGTGCCGTCCGCTCAGGCTGAGATTAATCACATTCGCCCCGTGATCCACCGCGTACCGCACGCCCAGAGCGACAGTCAGCGTCAGACCGCTCCCGCGCTCGTCCAAGACCCGAACCGGCATGATCTTCACATTCAGACCCGGCGTGCAGTCCACAACCGTACCCGCCACATGCGTTCCGTGTCTGTTCCGATCCTCCGGAGCTTCGTCGTTATCTACAAAATCATAGCCGGCCGTCAGCCTTCCGTCGAGGAACGGATGCGAAGCGACGCCGCTGTCTATCACGGCCACCTTGATCTCCTGCTGTCTGGTCGGAGCAAGCTCCGCGGCAAGCCTGTCCGCGCCGATCACGGAGACGCCCCATGAATAATGTTGCGCCGATCCCGCGTCCGCCGCGCCCTTCATGTTGAAATCCGGCTCCGCATATTCCGCCTCGCCCGATGCCTGCAATTCCTTCATGGCCGTCTCCGCCTCCTGGCAGGTGGCAAACTGAAGGATATACATCGGACCGGCTTCTACGACGCTGGTCGGATTATATTTTTTCAGATCCAATCCGGCCGATTTCGCCTTTACAATAAGCCTCTTGTTGCAGAAAATATTCTCCGATCCGGCTATGCTCTGTTCCACGACAGGGCTGTTCTTGTCAATCATGTCGATCACCGCATCGGTTAATTGATTAAAATCGCTTACCACGACAACCTTATTGTCATCCGCCTGTGCACAGAGCGGCCGCACAAACAGAAAGCAGCACGCAAGCAACAATAGCCTTTTTTTCATAACATTCCTCCCGCATCATTCTGTCTGTTCCATCTTGCATTTTAGAAAATTTTAATGCATGCAGGTTCATTTGTAAAGCAAAACCGGAAATTATGACCTGATTCCGTCTGTCTTCCTGTCCATCACCTTCAGCCCCGCCGGGACAGCCGTCAGCCCAGCCCAAGGAAATTAGCCGGATGTCAGGTAGGACGAAAAAGGATTTTCCATTTTCAGCAAATTATCACCTTCTCCAACGAAAGTGATATTCTTCTTTCAAGCGCTCATATATCTCAAACGCAACCGGACAGACTTCGATCACATCCAGAACACTGTACAGACTTTGCAGCCGCTCCGGCTGGTTTGTATATGGATATTTCTTACAACTGTCAGGTCTGTAGTCACCCAGCCTGCAGGAACCGTCCGATTCCAGAAAGTCGCATGGCATATGCTTGGTCTGATAATTTCCCTCTACTGTTTCGTCTTGCAGATATGTATCCATAAACTGTTCGCGTGTCATGCCCAGACACTTTGCGTCACGATCCACCTCTTCCTCCGGAATACTTCCCGCGTACATTTTGCAGCAATTTCTGCATCGACTGCAGTCGTAGTCCGCGAATAATTCTTCATGCAGTTCCCGAAACTGCCTGTCCAATGTCTCCTCATCCGCATGGCCTTTTAAAAATGTGCGGAACGCAAGGTTTTCATTTTCTTTCTTTTTTGATTCAAATTTTACTTTCCTCGGTTCGATCATTTTCTCTTTGTTTCCTTTCTAAATACCATCTTTTCAATATTCATTTACATAATTCTCATAATTAACCATGATCTTCCTCAATTTCCCGAATAAAAAATGTGCCGTCCCCTTCTTTGCTTTGTCAACAAGTTTCTTTTTATCATCCTGTTCAATGCAACGATCGCCCCCTGTACTGTTGTAATGTCGGTGATATCTACTACCTGCTGCTTTGTTCTTTTGAAGGCAGATGCTGATAATTAACCCCAAATCTATTCAACAGAAATTCTGTACATTCTTCCGGCATTAACGATACCATCCACAATTTCAGTTCTACCTGGTGTAATTCCTGATCATCATATAAATCCGGCTGCCTCCATTTTTCCTTCCCCCATGCACTTAAAATTGCCGGAAAGCCAGAGCCAATATTATCCCCTAATCCGATCATTCGGAACATATTCTGAATTTTAGGATTTCTGGCAACGGAATGCTCCTTCATATATCGCACGCACCGGCAATTTCAAATTCCCCGGATTGGAAAAGAAAAATCCGTTTTCCCGTTTTACAACTTTCAAAATTCCTGTGCTGTAATAGTCGGCATGAATGACCATATTGACAACAGCTTCCCGTATCGCTTTGTGAACTGCTGTATCATCCTGACGAATCATTCCTTCCAGTCTGAAAGGCCTTTTTATATCACTGACCAGTTTTGGCATCACCCTTTTTACGAAATTATAAAGATTATTCTCCCAGATTTCTTAAAAAATCTTTATCTTTCGCTCCGTTCCACACATGCTCCGGATTATGCAATTCATATTCAATTTATAGGCTTTTAAAGTGCCTGTATCAATATCGTCCATTGTAAATCCTTCCAAAAGAGAGCCGTCGATTCCAAAATCAGACGCATCTCTTAGCATTGCCTTTACTTCTCCTTCTGTGCAATGGTAATCGCCTTCATAATTTCTTTTATAACTTCCTTTTAGGGGATTTTCATTCAAATATACAGGACGATATCGATAATCTGCCTGCGGAACCTCTATCCATATAATGTTACATTCATTTATCCGACAGATTCCAACATTTTCATCCAGCAAAAGATTAGCACTGACTTTTTTGCTATTGATCGTGTCCCAAAAACTTTTTATCATTTTTTCAGGATTATTTAAATTAAAAAAGGAATATTTTTTCTCTGGTTCGGTTTCTTTTATATGTTCTTCTACGCCAAGTAAAATTAAGCCTCCACTTGTATTTGCAAATGAAGAATACGTCTCCCAAAGCGAATTTGGAATGCCCCCTCCGCTTTCTTGCATTCAAGAGTAAGCCGTTCCCCATATCTCAATAAATCCAGTATTTCTTTATCGGTCATCACGTATCCTCCAATTTGTACAACTGTTATTTCAACAATATTTCAATTTTTCGGATATATTTCAATTACTAGTTGTATTATAATCCCGCAAAGTTGATTTGTATACCTATAATATTTCAATTTTATTTCATTAAATATTTAAAATATCTATTATCGCTTCCTGTCCATCAGCTTGCAGAGCACCACCGCCACCAATGTGCTCACCGCCGTCGCCGCGATCCCCGGTCCGACGATCGCCGTGGGGTTCACGCTTCCGTACTGCGCACGGTAGGCGATGACGTTAACAGGAATCAACTGCAGGGAAGAAATGTTCAGGATCAGGAAAGTGCACATCTCATTGCTGGCAGTGCCGCGAGGCATGGTGGATATTTTTCGCCCGCGCCGCTCCTCCTCCAATTCTGCCAGACTCTCCATCGCCTTCAGGCCCGCGGGGGTCGCCGCCCAGCCGAGTCCGAGAAAATTCGCGACAAAATTCATCGTAATGTGCTCATTCGCAGGGTGTTCCTCCGGAATGCGGGGAAACAGAAAACGAATCAGGGGCCGGATCCGCCCCGAAATCGAGCGAACCAGCCCCGCATCCTTCGCAATTTCCATCAGGCCCATCCAGAACCCCATGACCCCGAGCATCGTGACGCACAGGGTGACCGCCTCCCGCGACGAGCTCAACACCGCGTCCGAAACCGCCTCAATGTGCCCCGTCAAAGTCCCGTAGACCATTCCGATCAATATCATTCCCGCCCAAATATAATTCACCGTTGCACCTGTACTCCGCCTGCCCGGCTCTGACCGCTCTTCTCCCGATGCACCACCTATCGCATGCATCCCGTCGGCTCCCTGCCGCTGTCAGGCAATCGCTTTGGTACAGTATATTTCCAAACTTGCCGCCACATTCTGCCTTTTACACGGATCCTGCGGCTCCTCTTTCGATCTCCTCAAGTCCGTCCCGGCTCACCCGCCGTTCCCGCTTCCTGTCTGTCGGCGTTCTCACAGTCATCATCCGATTTCCGCGCAGACGACCCGATCCTGCGCGAGATCAGATATCTCGGCCGTCCTTTTACTTCCTCGTAGATCTTTGCGATATAGTATCCGATGATCCCAAGGCTGATCATGATGACGCTCCCGATGATAAGAACCAACAGGATCACCGTCGTGAAGCCCTCCACCGCATGACCGCTGAAATACTTGACGAGCGACTGGATGCCGAGGACCAGCGCCAGCAACAGCACAAAAAATCCCGCTACCGTGACGCACTGCATGGGAACCGTCGAAAAGGAAACAATGTTCTTGACCGCATATTTGATCAGCGACCATGTAGACCACTTCGACTCGCCCTCCGTGCGCTCCTGTACGTCAAACTCCACAGAGACCGCACGGAATCCGATCCACGAGGACAACGCCCGAAAGAACGTGTTCCGCTCCGGCATCAGAAGCAGCGCGTCGACCGCCCGCCGATCGAGCAGCTTGAAGTCCGAGGCGCGCGACATGTCGATCTTCGCCGCTTTTGAGATGATACGGTAAAACAGTCCTGCACTCGCGCGGTGCAGCGCGCTCTCTTTGCCTCTTGTGCGCTTGACGCCCTCGATCACCTCATATCCCTGCTCCCAGAGCCGATACATCTCCACAAGTGTCTTCGGCGGGTGCTGCAGATCACAGTCCATCACGGCGCAGCAGTCGCCCGAAGCGTTTGCGAGCCCCGCAAGCATCGCGGCCTCCTTGCCAAAATTTCGCGAAAAACAGACGGCCGTCACATGCGGATCTTCCGCCGCCGTCCTCTCGATCTCTTCCCATGTCCCATCCTTCGAGCCGTCGTTCACAAAGACAAGCTCGTACGATATGCCGGCCCCGTCAAGCACACGTCCGACCGCATCCGCCGTCCTTCGTATCATTTTTTCCTCGTTGTACGTCGGCAATATCACCGAAAGCATTTCTTTATCCCTTTCTTTGCAAATCTCTTCTTCATCCAAATTATGCTTATGCAGAACTTTTCCTCCGCATGTTCGCGCAAATTCCTTCCACGTCTTCACGTTCACGCAGATTCTTTCCACATTCGCACGCTCGCGCAAATTCCTTTCACATCTTCACGCTCACGCAGATTCTTTCCGCGTTCGAACGCGCACGCGAATTCCTTCCATGTCTGCACGCTCACGCAAATTTCTTCCATGTCCGCATGCTCACGCGAATTCCTTCCATGTCTGCTTCATGCTCGCGAGCAGCCGGTCAAACATTTCCTTCAAATCTGCCTCTGGCTTCCAGCCGAGCATACGCAGCTTCTCCGCGTTTACCAGCATTCTCGAAGTCGGCGCGTAACCGAACCTTCCGGCGTCCTCCGGAATGTCGAACACCAGCCCTGAGCCGCTTTCCGGATACGCCCCGATCAGCATCTGTGCCATTTCCCGGATCGTCGAAAACGTCTCCTCATTCGAGACATTGTATGCCTCGCCGGGCGTCCCGTCGAGCAGCACCTTCAAGATCCCGCGCACCGCGTCCGCCGTGTAGCAATAGCAGTGCGCCTTGCTTCCGTCCGTGTGAAGCACGATGTCCTGTCCGGTAAGAATGCTGCGCGCGAACTGCGCGAACACGCGATTCTCGCTCTCCGGAATCCCGGCGCCGAACGTCTGCGCCAGACGCACCGTCTTTACCGGCACCTGATATTCGTGCGCGTACGCCGCGCAAAGCCCCTCCGCCATACGCTTGCTCTCCGAATAGCTGCTGCGCGGCTGAAGCGGATCGATGTATCCGTAATCCGTCTCGCGGACGTTCCAATGCTCTGCGTCCACAACCCCGTATGCCTCCATAGAGGAGAGATACACCATACCCCGCACCCGTTTCGCACGCGCCAGCTCAAGCAAATTTTCCGTCCCCTTTAACGCCGTCAGGATCGTCTCCACCGGGCGGTCCACAAAGTCTTTCGACGTCGTCACGCCCGCTCCGTGCACAATATAATCCACCTCCTGCGGCAGCTCGATCGGAGAAAGGATATCGCAAACCAGAATCTCAAGCCCCGCCTCCAGAAAAGTCGTAAACAACTGCTCTGCCTTCGCGCGGTTCCGCACCGCCGCGAGCACACGGATACCAAGACCGCGGTCTTCGCCCGCACAGATCAGCGCCCGTGCCAGAATACTCCCGATCAGCCCGGTCGCTCCCGTCACAAGCACCGTCTTCCCTCTCAATTTTTCCCAATCGATCTCATCCGAAGCGGCGATCCTCTCCAGATCCCGCTGCAGGATCTCGTCTTCACACCATACTTTTTTGCTCATAAGCCGATCCTTCGCCTCTTTCTTCTCACTCGCGGTAACGGTTCATCTTCGCCGCCAGCCGATCCGTCAGACCGAAGCCGAACGCCTGCTCGTTTTCCTTGTACTGCAAAAGCGCCCGGAAAATATAGACGTCCTCCGGCGTCGTCACCTTAATGTTGCCGCGATTGCCCAGCACTATGTGCGGCTGTCTCCCCAGCTCCCGGTAGATCGTGCATGCATCCACCATATTTTCATAGCCCGGATTGACTGTGCGGATCGACCGGTGCGCCTCCAGAATATCCTTCAGATAAAAGCTCTGCGGCGCCTGCGCTGCGTAGCTCTCCTTTCGCAGCGGCAGCTCGTCCACCTGCTGTCCGTCCCTGCTCACAAGGATCGTCTCATAACATGAAGTAGACGTGATCGCGCTCCCATACTCCCGAACGCTTTCGATGTTGCTGCTGATCACGCCATACTCGACGAACGGCCTCACGCCGTCGTGGATCAGCACGATCGAATCTCCGGGGTTCTCCTGCTCCGCTTTTTCCAGCGCATTGTAGATCGAATCCTGCGCCGTCGCCCCGCCCGGCACGACCGCCGCCACTTTATCGATCCGATAGTCCAACACCAACTGCTGCGTATAGCGGATGAAATCTCTGCTCATCGCCAGATAAATCTTGTCAATCTCCTCATGCTCCTGAAACAACTGCAGCGTATGGATCAGGATCGGCTTGCCGTTGATCTCCAGAAACTGCTTCGGCACGCCCGCGCCCATGCGCACGCCGCTCCCTCCTGCAAAAATGATCGCAATGTTCATATGTCCTCCGTCGCCCTTATTCCTCTGACAAGGTTCCTCTGTCCGCGCCCGGCTCAAATTGTCCCGGCGGTGCTTCTCTATAATCGTCCGGGCGGCGCTTCGCCGCTCACAAATTCAACCGTTCAGGCCGACCAGCTTCAGGATGCGCTCCGTCGCATGCCCGTCGCACGCGCCGACATACTCCTCCCGGAACCGTTCAACCTCCTCGGGAACCGCGTTCTCCGACCCGTCCCGACCGCATGCCCCGACCGCGCGCGCAAGCGTTTCCTCCGTCTGCACGATCGGGTACGGTATCTTATGGTAATCGATGTAAAATCCCCGTCCCGCCCCGTACTGCTCAAGATCCGGCGCAAACAGCACGATCGGTCTTTGGTAAAACAAGAAATCAAACATCACCGACGAGTAATCCGTGATCAGCAGATCCGCCACGGGAAGAAGCTCCTCGGTCGGTATGGCGCAGTTCGAGATCATCCCATGCGCATCGATGTGTGGATGCGCCTTGATCACAAAATACCACTCTTCGGAAAGCGCTTCCGAGACCCGCCGCACTTCCTCCAAACCTTCCAGCCACGGCTTCGCCGCATTTCCGCGAAACGTCGGCGCCCAGAGCGCGATTTTTCTGCCGCGCGCCTGCGGGTACCGCTCCCGAAACGCCCTTCGGCATCTGTCGTTCCAGTCCTCGTCAAAATAATAATCCGTCCTGCTGACTCCGACCGCGCAGATCCGCTCCTGCGGAAGCCGAAGCGCCTGCGCGTGCACCGGCACACAGACCGGCGCGCTCAGAGTGAGATACGTATAATTTCCAAACATATCGCCGCGATATCCCTTGGGAATGTCGTCGCCCGCGTCATACGCGATCTTTTTCATCAGCCCGCAGGAATGCCACAGTTGTACCACCTTCGTCTCCGGACGTTTGCGGCAGGATGCGACCGGAAGATAGTAATCGCAGACAAACACATACTCTGCCGTCGCGTATTCCTTCATGAATCGCAGAAGGTAGCGCAGCAGCTCCATATACGGCATCTGCTCAAAATCCCGGACATACGCCGTGATCCGAAGCCGGCCTGCTTCCTGCCCGAACGTCTTCTCCGGCTCCCTGTTTCCCTGTCCGAACATCTTCTCTGACGCGCCATTTTCCTGCCCGAATATCTTCTCCGGTTTCCCGTTTCCCTGCCCGGGCGTCTTTTCCGACCCTGACGACCCGCCTGTCAGCGCCTCGTAGACCCTGCGCATCGAAAACGGGATCTCCTCGTGATGGGCGTCCGCGAAGATAACGCGGCTCTGCTCGACCGGCTTTCTCGCGTACCATGCGTAAAAAAGCGGCAGGAGTATGTTCTGCAAAAACATTTTTAACAGTTGTTTTATCCGAAACATACTGATTCCTTTACTGTATCCAGATATGAAGCTCCTTCGCCGCGTCGGCAATCGCAGCCTCGATCACCTTGTCCATGTCATAATACCGGTAGGAGGCCAGCCGCCCGCCGAATATGACCTTCTTCTCCTGCTCCGCCAAAGCGCGGTACTTCTCGTAGAGCGCATTGTTCTTCTCGTCGTTGACCGGATAATACGGATCGATGCCCGGCTTCCACTCCATCGAGTATTCCCGTGAAATGATTGAGAAATCCTTGGGATTCTCCTGCTCCTCCTCCGGCTCAAAATGCTTGTGCTCGATCACCCTCGTGTACGGCACCTCGCGATCCGTGTAATTGATGACCGCGTTCCCCTGATAATTCGCTTCCTCCACGCGCTCTGTCTCAAAACGCACCGTGCGGTATTCCAGATGCCCGTAACAGAAATCAAAATACTCGTCGATCATGCCGGTATAGACGACCTTCTTAAACATATCCGGATGCTCTTTGCGGTATTCAAAGAAATCCGTCTCCAACATGACATCGATGTTGTTCAGCAGCTTTTCCATCATCTTCGTATAGCCGCCGCGCGGGATTCCCTGATACAGATCGTTGAAATAATTGTTGTTGTACGTAAAGCGCAGCGGAAGCCTCCGGATAATGAACGCCGGAAGATCCTTGCAGTCTCTTCCCCACTGCTTCTCCGTATAGCCCTTGACCAGCTTCTCATAGACGTCCCGTCCTACCAGAGACAGCGCCTGTTCCTCGAGATTCTTCGGCTCTTCGATATGGAGATCCGCGATCTGCTCCGCGATCCTCGCCTGTACCTCCTGCGGCTTTTTCAGCCCCCAGAGCTTTGAGAACGTGTTCATATTGAACGGCAGGTTGTAGAGCTCGTCCTTGTAGACTGCCATCGGAGAATTGATGTAATTGTTAAATTCCGCGAAGCGGTTGACATACTTCCAGATCTTTTTGTTGCTCGTGTGGAAAATATGCGCCCCGTACTTGTGAACCTGAATGCCGTCTACATCCTCCGTGTAGATATTTCCCCCGATATGGCTGCGCTTGTCGATCACCAGACAACGCTTGCCGCGCCTCGTGAGCTCCCGGGCAAACACCGCGCCGTACAGGCCGGCGCCGACGATCAGGTAATCGTATTTCTTCCCTTGTTTTCTGAGAAGCTCCCGCTTCTCCGCCTGTCTCTTCCGAAGCTGCTCCTCCTGCTCCTCGGCGTACGCGTCGCACACATCGGAAGCCGGTCCGACCATGCGGATCTTTCCCTCGTCCAGCCATACCGCGTACTGGCAGAGATTTCTCACCGACTCGATATTGTGCGAGACATAGAGAAGCGTCGTCCCGCCGGAAAGCATCCGCTGCATGCGCTCGTTGCACCTGCGGCGGAAACGCATGTCTCCCACCTCAAGAACCTCGTCCACCACGAGAATGTCCGGATTTACAACCGTAGCGACCGCAAAGCCGAGACGGGCTTTCATGCCGGATGAAAAGTTTTTGACCGGGGAATCCAGAAACTGTTCGAGATTGGAGAATTCCACGATCTCGTCAAAATGCTTCTCCATAAATTCTCTGGAATGCCCGAGCACCATGCCGTTGAGGTAAATATTCTCACGGGCGGTCAGCTCCGGATCGATCCCGGCGCCGAGCTCGATCAGCGGCGCAATGTGGCCGTTGACCTTCACCGTGCCCTCGTACGGCTGCAGGATCCCGCTGATTGTCTTCAAAAGCGTGGATTTTCCGGAGCCGTTGACCCCGACGAATCCCCACGACTCGCCTTTCTTGATCTTGAGGTTGATATCCTGAAGCGCTATGAACTCCTGAAACATCAGCTCATGCTTTATAAGCTTGATCGCGTACTCCTTGAGGTTGTCCACTTTCTCGTTCGCAAGGTTAAAACGGATTTTTACATTTTCTACTTCTATTGCGTATTTAGCCATTCTTTCCTCCAAATGCTTTTTTTGTCATAATCAAATATAAAGGATAAATTTGTCTTTTGATTTCTGGAAAGCCCACACTCCGAAAGCCAGCATGAGGAACGCGATGATCCATCCGCCGAAAAAGATCCTCGGGCCCGGAATATTTCCGTAGTAAATGATGTCACGGGACTGCGCAACGTAATAATACATCGGGTTTATCGTCTTGACCGCGATCTGATACCAGCGCGGGAAGCGATCGTCCAACTGATAGATGATCGGGGTGAAATACATCCATGCCGTCAGCACCACGCTGTAAATGTACTGGATATCCCGGAAAAAAACATTGAGCTGCGCCAGCAGAAATCCCAATCCGCAGCAGAAAATGTAGAGCTGCAGAATGATGATCGGAAGCATCAAGGCCGTCGGGTGAAACGGCGCCCGCGTCACGAGCATTACGATGAACAGCGCGACAAGAGACAGCACCATATCCACCATACAGCTTGTCACCTTCGCGAGCGTAAAAATATATTTGGGAACGTATACCTTCCGCAGCAGGGCCGCGTTGCCGACCACGGATTTCATCGCGTTGTTGGTGCTGTTCTTCATAAAGTCATACAGCATGCGCCCGCTGAGCAGGTAAACAGGATAATTCACAATCTTTTTCCCGAGAAGATGCGTAAACACGATCGTGAGCACGATCATCGTCAGAAGAGGATTCAGCACGCTCCACACATAGCCAAGGAAGCTGCGTCTGTACTTGAGCTTCAGGTCGCGCGCGACGAGCTCCTTGAGCAGATCCGTATATTTGCGCAATGTTTTGATTCTGTATTTGAATAAACTCATCTTTCTCCTCCAATATTCTCTGTACCGTTCCTGTTATATTACCATATTCGCCCCGCGCATTCAATAAAATATGGTTTTTTTGTGGAAAATATCCTGATTTCATGTTAAGATGTTTGCGACCGTACCGCGGCAAAGCGGAGGCGAAAACGGCACGGTCCGAAGCCGAAAACACCGGCGGTGCAGCACCATACAAAGAAGGAGCATCCCTATGAAAAAAGCCCGTTTATCTTATCTTGACGCAGCCAGAGGGCTGGCGATCCTGCTCGTCATCCTCGGTCATATATGGGAGACAGACCGGCCTTTGCCGGTTCTGATCTATTCCTTTCATATTCCTCTGTTTTTTATAATCAGCGGAATACTGACCGCCTACACCGGACAGGAGCAGAGAAGCATGGGACAACTCGTTCTCTCCAGACTGCGCGGACTGATCGTGCCCTATGTGTTTTTTGAGGCGGTTTTTGCGTTTATTTTCGGAATCCGGAATCACCTTGACCTCGGCTCGCAGTGCGCACACATCCGCGACGCCCTTTTCCTTTCTCCTCAAAACGTGCCTCTGTGGTTCCTCCCGACGCTCTTCCTTGCGGAGCTCTTTCTCCTTCTTCTGGTCCGGACGCTTCCTGACAGGCGTCTTGCCGCTGCGATCTGCCTGATCCTGTATCTGCTTCCCTTCGTACCCGGAGCCGGACGGATCCTGCCGGACGCCGTGCTGCGCTGCCTTTCCTCTGTCGGTTTTCTCGCCGTCGGATACTTCGGCGCGGATCTGTTTCTCAAAAAAAATCCGCCTCTGTATCTGCTGCTTCCCGCGGCGGCTGCAGGCTTCCTGCTTGCGCTCCAAAACGGAAAGACCGGGATCTACAAGCTGACCTTTCACAATCCCGTACTCTTTACGGTCTGCGCGCTCACAGGCTCGTGCTGCATCATCTTCCTGCTAAAAAAAATAACGCCGGAGGAGACGGTTGACATCTCCACCGGCGTCAGGAAACGCAGGTATTTCTTTTTATTAGAACTTATAGGACAAAACAGTCTGACAATCCTCGGACTGCACATCATTGTGCTGCGCGTCCTACAGGAAATCCTCGGACTGCGCACCGAATCCGTCCCCGGCGGTCTTCTCGCGCTTGCCGGAATTTGTGTACTGCTCGCTCCGGTATGCGCTTTCCTGAACCGTTTCTTCCCCTTTCTGGTCGGAAGACGCCATTGAGAACGGGTCATAGCGCTTCATGAGCTTTGCTCCCCGACCGCGTTCGTACACATAGACCTCATCCAGTTGCATGTGAAGCACGGTATCCTCAGGCTTATTTGCCAGCCGCGCGATATGCCGGATCGTTCTCTCGTCCTGCCCTCCCAGATAGAGCAGATGATCGAACTGGTTCACGATCGTGTCCGCCGCAAATCCCCCGTACAGGCTGTCAAGCTGCGTGAGGCTCTGAAGTATCACGCTGACGGATATTTCCCTCGAACGGATCACCGAGACAATTTTGTCAAAGTCCTTGACTATGCAATTCGTGGCAAAGTCGTCCATGTACATGCAGACCGGCACCTTGAGCCTGCTGTCCTCGTTGGAATCCGCTTCTTTCACAAGCTGCTGCAGCGCCTGTTCGTAGAAAATGCTCAGCAGATCGTCGAATGTGCGGTCCGTATCGCTGACATTCACAAACAAGGCAATTTTGCGCCTGCCCATATCCGCGAACCGGAATTTCTGTTCTCCCGTGACGACGCGCCGGACATCACGCGAATTGAAGGCCTCGATGGCCTTGGCCACAAACGCCATGATGCTCGCGTAGGTCTTCTCGGAAGTCGCCGTCTGCCCGAACGTCTGGAATTCCCGAACGGCAAAGCTCTCACGATCCTGCAGGAATCGCTCAAGCATGAGCATTTCAAAGAGATCCTGCTGCTGCGCGGCAAGCGTATACATTTCTATAACAGAACACAGGTTTTGTTCCTCAACGGGCTGCGTTTCCATCACATAGGAGATGAGACACGCAAGAACCGCTTTGGCGGACTCGGGCCAGAACGGGTCACGATCGTACAGCTTGAGCATAAGCGTGTTCGCAATGGATAGGATATCCCTTTGAGACGCATGTCCGTCTTCGTCTTTTCGGATAAACGCAAGCGGATTGTACGTGATGGAATTTTTCATGTCGACCAGATCCAGCAGCATGACCTGATAGCCTGCCGCCTCAAGCTTCGGGCGCAGTTTGCGTTCCAGATTTCCCTTTGTGTCTGTGACGATCATGCTGCCGTCGCACCGCTCAATGTTCGGAATTACGTAGCCTGTCGTCTTACCGGCGCCGCTTGTACCAACGATCAGATCATTGTTGTTGAGTTTTGTTTGATGCGTATTGCCGGATACCTCATAATCTTTTGCAAGGATTCTTCTCATAAAGAATTCCCCCTTTCTATTTCGTTGTAATAGCTCTCATAATTGCGCAGCCGCTTTGTCGTCCGCTCCGAATCATATCCGTTTTCTTTGTTCGCCCACACAAGCGGAGCCACGAACAATTCATAGACGCATCTGCTCAGATAAGCTATTCTGTTTGCCGATTTCTGAATTTCCTGATATTCCTGATCGCCGACCTCGTCTACGTATAGATCGTCCTGCTGCATGTCTTCATACTCGAGACGCCGGATTATCGCTTTTCCCAGTGTCCGCATACTGTCCGTCTTGCTTACGTTCAATTTGTCGCAGAGTTCTCCGACAAGCAACTTGTAATGCTCAGGATCACCCGGAGTATACTCTTCCAGAAACTGAAAGTAATTTTCGACGGACGTCCCGAGGAGGTAGATCATACAGGTGCGTCCTGAAAATCCCGCAGGGATCTGATGATCTTTCATATTATCACCCCTTTTCTCTCTCTCGCGCTGACTCTCGCCCATAAGGGAAAAACCTCTGTCGCTGTTCTCAACAGCCCTTTCATTCTTTTCTCTTTCCCCGAGCAATCTCCCGTTTGGATCATACGGGCTGCGGAATCCAGAAATGCGGCATAGTCACCCACCCGCAAATTGGATTCATATCCCGGCGGGAAGGAGTAATCGTCAAAATCCGTTTCCCGCATAAGGTCCTCCAGCGCATTCACAAGGCTTGCTTTTGTCTGGGGATTTATGGTTATTTCCGAAAGCTGCATAAGCGTCAACTGGCGGTATAATTCCGCCAGCCATTCCGATTCTCTTATTTTTTGCAATTCCTTCTTCATTTTCCTTCACCTCGCTTTCCGATCAGATTTTTTCTGTTGTGTCGACAATGTCTGTGGCAAGTCCGAATCTCAGCGCCTCTGCGGCATCGAAGTAACTGTCCTTGCGTGTGTACCTCGCAACCCTCTCCTTCGACTGTCCCGTGCGCTCGGCAATGATATCCCTGATGATACCACTTACTTTGCGCAAATCGTTGAGACGCGGCTGGATCTCGTTCGGCTTCATTCCTGAGAAATCGGCCTTTCCATAAGACGGGTCATGGATCATGATCTTTCCGTGCGGCAATATGCAGCGTTTATCCGCCCCGAGAAACAGGATCGAGCCCATGCTTGCCGCCGTTCCGGAGCATACCGTGATCAACGGCCTCTTCATGCTCCGCATATAGTCGTACACGGCAAGTCCGCTGTCCACCTCCCCTCCCGGAGAGTTGATGTAGAGCTGTACAGGACTTTTGTCTTCTTCGTGTTCCAGATACATAAGCTGCATAAGAAGGCTGTTCATGGATTCCGCCGTTACCTCTTTGGTGAGGAACAGTTTTTTCCGTGAGAACAGCTCGTCGGTCAGTGACACGATTTCCAGTCCTCTGGATGTTTCTCGAACGATATTAGGTGTAATACTCATAAGCTTTCGCCCCCTTCTCAGTGTTTGTGTTTGTTTTTTGAGTAAATTCTTCTCTTCTCAAGATCAATCTCGGGTGCGCGATGAGCGCACAAAGGGAGAATATATACGTACAATTCTCGAATTCGTAGACTCTCAGCGAAAACCTTCCGTCCTCATGTTTTTGTGTGGGGGTATTTTGGGGAAATATACAAATATCATTTATAAAAAATTAGTAAAAAACGACATTAAAAAAAGCCCGAAAGGTACGGGCTTTTTCGAATTTCTATGAAATATAATATCGCTGTTTTTGATCTTTTATCGCTTTTTGATCCGTATTATCATTGTTTTTGTCTGTATCGGATATAGTCCATGATAAGATCCACAGACCCGTCAATCCCGAGTGAACTGCTTTCCACACAGAGATTGTAGCTCGACGCGGCGCCCCACTTTTTCTCCGACTGGAAATTATAGTAGCTCGCGCGCTTCTTATCGGTCTTCACCAGCATATCCTTCGCCTTTGCCTCTGAGACCTTATACTCCTCGGCGACGCGGGCGGCGCGGAAATCCGTATTCGCGTGGACAAAAACGCTGATGAGCTCCGGACAATCCCTGAGCGTGTAATCCGCGCAGCGTCCTACGATCACGCACGAATCCTCCGAAAGCTTGCGTATCGCATCGTAAGTCGCCTGATAGATCTGCTGGTCGATCGTCGGACCCGAATACATCACAGACGGATAAATGTCCATCACGATAGAATACAGAAGGCTGTTCGTCGGCTTCTCATCGTAGCTTTCGAGTACCTTTTCACAGAGGCCGCTTTCTTTCGCGACCAGCTTGAGCAGCTCCTTATCGTAGAACTTCACTCCCAGCTTCTTCGCAATCTTCTCTCCTATCTCGTGTCCTCCGCTGCCAAACTGGCGTCCTATTGTAAGAATTACTTTTTCAGACATACTGCTCCCTCCTGTCTCCTGCAAATTTGATATAACTGCTTGTTTCTATTTGAAATCCTTCGGGAAAAGGATCACAAAATCATTCTCGTCGTAGCGCTTCTTGCCCATCGCCATCTTCCGGAAGAATTTTCCGGAGCGTGTGATCGCCTTGCTCACGATATCGATAACGCCGGAAATCGTCATCGGCGTCCCGTCCGGATTCCCCGCCGCAATCTTCTGGCAAAAGGTCTCATACGCTTCTTCGCCGATCACATAGTCCTGAGCGTTCGCATAAATGCGCCCGAATCCCGCCAGCTCCTCCACCGTATACTCCGGCAGGTAGATCTGCGCCGTAAACTTCATCGTGAAACGCGGATGGCGCATCAGCATCTCGTGGATGTATTGCTGCTCATCCTCGAGAATTATGATCAGGCCGTCCGTCCGGAACTCCATCGCGGTCGTCAACTGCTCGACGGTATTCGGCTCAAGATCGCCGGCCTCCTCGATGATCAGCGTGCCGCCCGCGATCTTTGCGATCGTCGCTGCGATATCCTTGCGGTTCATATCCGCCGCATAGATCCGCGCGATTTTCATCGTCTGGCTGCCCTTGTCCTGCGCGATCGCCTTCGCGAGACTCATCGCCAGCGTCGTCTTGCCGGAGCCGTGCGCGCCGAAGATCAGGATGTTGCCGCTGCGGGAGGTCTTATCGTCTCCCTTGGCCTCCGTCTGAAGGATCGCGTTCGCAATCTGATCCTCCAGCCCTTCAACCTCTGTGAATCCGCTGAACAGTCCGCGCAGATACTGCGGGATCGTCAGATATTCCTCCTCATATTCTTCCTCGTACTCGTCCGAGAGAGCCTCCGCCTCCGTCGGCGCCCCGTCATCATACTGCTGCTCCGGCATATCATCACCCGAAAGCTCCTGCGCGCCGTCCGCCGATTCGGCCGTCTCCTCCTGAGGAAGCTCCTCGCCGAGCCTGCGGGAAATCTCTTCCGTCGGAATGCGCTTCGTCTTTCCTAAGAGCGCATCCTGCCTGACCGCCTCCATCAGCTCCTCCCGGCTGTTTCCGATCCTGCGGGTCTTTCCCAGATCGTCCGGCTCCTCCGCATAAGTCGGAAGAGAACTCTTATTCCGCAAAAGCTTCTCCGGATTGTTCGTATACTGAAGCGCCTCGCGCTGCGTCTCCGTCAGCTCATCCGCCGCGGCCTCCGTCACGCTTCGGATCGTCTTCTCCGGCACAGGCGCCGCATCGTCTTCGTCCGCCTCCAAGGTCTCCGGCGTCTCCCCGCCGTCCTCCGGCTCCTGCCCGTCCTGCATATCCTGCGCAGGCTGCGAAGCGTCGGTCTCCTCCTCGTTCTCTCCGAGTACCGTATCTACTATCTTTCTTCCCTGATCGCTCATCGAAAGCAGAACATCGTCAATCGACAACTGACCGGCAATCTGCTCCGACTCCTCCGGAACCTCCGTCCTTGTCTTGCGCGGAACGCCGTCCACGGAAGCCGGGATATCCTCCTCGAGCGCATCATCGCGCTTCACCACGCCGGATATGATATTCCGCATGCTCTTCGCCAGCTCCACCTGCAGATCTTTCGGATCCATGTCGTCCGGATCCGAGGACTCTCTCTCCGGCATCACATACTGTCTGGTCTTCTCCAGCTCCGGCGTTTTCTCCTCCGGCTCCTTCTCCATCTCGGCCTTGTGGGCCGCCACCTGTCCGGCGATCTCCTTCTCCGTCTCTGCCATGATCGTCTCCGCGATCACTTCTCCGTCCGTGCTCTCGACGTTCCGGATCACATTGTCCTCTTCCTGCTCCTCGGCGGACGACAGCTCCTCCTCCAGATTCTCCTCCAGACACTCCTCGTAGATCTGCTGCTGCTTCGGGGTGAGCGCGGCATAGCGCTTCTTGAGCTCAAGCGCCTTCGCCACGTACTTGCCGCTGTGGAACCAGAGCACCAGATCGTCGCACGCGGCGAGGCACTTCTGCATCTGCCCGGACTGCTGGTACAGCTTCGCGAGCTCATACGCCCATTTCTCCGTGTACTCCTGTCCGAGATATTCCTCAAGGATCGCGATCAGCTCTTCTATTGAGCTTCCCCTGCCTTTGTAGATCTTATACTTGAGGATGTAGCGGTTGTTGTCATGAGGAGCCGCCTGCACATACTCCGTGTAGTACTCGATCGCCTCATCGTACTGCTGCAACTCCGTCGTCACCTCGATCAGACGGTACAGCACCGTCCGTCCGACCGGCGAACGTCTGTATGCGCGTACCAGAATATTCTTGCTGTCCTCCAGCCTTCCCGACGCCTCATAAATCTCGCTGATCAGGCAGAGCGTCCGGATATTGCGAACCCTCCTCCAGTCAATCGAATCGGCAAGACCGGCCGCCTCCTCATAGTTCCCCTGATCCACCAGCTTGTCGATTTCCTCCAGCTTGAGATTGTATTCATACTTATCCAATTTTATCCACCCCGCCATTGCTTTCGGCATACGCCTTATTTCTGCACTACTTAATTTATACGGTATATTTTTTTTAGTGTACCATACCTGCATTTTGTTGTCAAAACCAACCTGTCGAAAATAGTCTTTTTTGCGCAAAAAAAGGAGATATTTTTTCTTTAAATATCTCCTTTTGATTTTTTATTTGGTTTTTTATTCAGTTTTTTCTTTTATCTGGAATGATAGTCGGAGAGTTTTTTTCCTGCTCTGAATTATAAAAGAAGTCTTTTTCTTTTATAACCATGCGGCTTTTCTTTGTTGCTTTTTTCTTCGAACCTGCGCGTTCGATCTTTTCCGTTCTACCCGGATAAATGTGCTCTATCAGCAGATTCTTTTTGCTCTCCAACAGATCGTTTTCATACGATTAATCTGAATCAATTCTGATAGAGGTCTTTTTTACAGGAAACATTTATCCAGCCGCATGTATCTGAATAGAAATGTGCGACTATATCCATTGGAATCGACCTCCTGTCCTCTTTGTATTTCTATAGGTGTGATCTATAGGAACAACAAATGTTTTTGTTGATGGTTGTATCTTATCACACAGCTTTTCATTTGTCAACACTATTTTTCATTTTTTGTAAAAATATTTTTACTGTAATTGCCATTATTGTTTGTTGATTATTAATTTACTGAATAATGCATAAAATTCAGATTATTTATCCAGTAAAAACATTTATCGACAATTCCGGCAGCGGTAGCTGGAATATTCCCCGAGATCCGTCACCACGATGCTGTGGCTCGTCCGCCGCTCGCTGACCGGAAGCATCTGCATGTAATCTCCATATAGCCATTTCAGATACTTGTCGTATTCCTTCGGCACGGGGAACTGATATCCCTCGAAGTCCACGTAAACCGCTTCGTCAAGCCATGCCTTTGGGAAGGGTCCCCGCTTCAGGTTGCGGCCCATTCCGTCGTACAGGTATTCGCTCTTCCTGTGCTGGAAGAACCGCAGCATCCTCTCCTGAAACCACTCCGCCCACGACATCGGGACAAGCTGTTTCAAATGGTTGAGCACCGCGCACACATGAGGATGCTTTCCGCCGCTTACGATATCCGTATTGCCCCACTTGCGGAACACAAGCGTGCGTCCCAGAATCGTCGCGTAGAGATGCACCTTTTGCGACCACTTATGGTTGGCGGTCTTGTCATGCGCTAAGATATCAAAGAAAACTCCGTTGTGCATGTTCAGAAATTTCGCGGTGAACAGCGTCGAGAACATGGTATTGTTGATGCGCAGCTTCGCGAACGCGTTGTGGTTGCCCTTCTCCGTCGAGGGAATCTGCAGGAAAATATTGTCCGGGACCTCCTCCTGCACGATCTGCATAAAGCGGTCGTAATCTTCACGGAGCATCATCACGTCTGCGTCGTCATCCCACGGAATGAATCCGTGATGGCGGATCGCTCCGAGCAGCGTCCCTCCCGCCAGGAAGTATTTGATCCCGTGTTTTTTGCATATCCGGTCGATCTCCAGAAGGTAGCCGAGCAGAAGCTCCTGAACCGCCGTCAGTTTCCCCAGATACGTATTGTCGAAAATGAAGATACCCTCCTGCTCCTGCATGCTCTTGATGAGCATGATCAGCCCGTCCTCCAGCGTGACCTTGGGAAGACCCCTGGGAACACCCTTGGGGGTGGGCAAAGTCCTGATGATGAGCTGGGAATTCATCAGAATCCCCGTATCTTCCTCTTTCTCTTTGTTCCACCGCAGCCCGATCCGGCATTGATCCGGAAAATTCCGGTACAGCATCGTAACCATCTCGCTCATGGATGCGTCCGCTTCTTTTCCGACAATGTTGAAGATCTTGCTGGCCGGGCAGGCGCCCAGCATGAAATGCATCGCGGTCAGCACGTCGTGGATGCTGACATAGGAGCTCTGCTCTGCGCTGAAATCCAGCGTGTCGGCCCGGCCCTCCGCGACCGTGCGCGCCAGACGGTACGCGCCGTGCTCCATCACGTCGATATATGCGCCGAGAATCAGCCCGGTGCGCAGAATATAGTATTTGACGCCGGCCTCCCGCGCGCAGCTTACCACGATACTTTCCAGCGTCTGCAGAAAATACTGCGCTTCATATCCGGCCGCGCACGGATTTGTCTCCCCGGCCTCATATTCGGACGCCGCAAACCCGTGGGGCAGACGCCCGTACACCCTGCCGTCGGACAGAAGAAGGATCTTTTCACATGCGTTTCCGATCGCCGTCCGCACAACATCCAGATAGCGCGTCAGAAAGTCTATCTCCTCCTCCGCAGTAAAAGAGATCTCCTTACAGCAGAATCCCGGCAGAATGACATAGTTCGCCTCCTCCGGCGCAAAACGAGGTCCCGCGCAATGCTTGAGCTCTCCGTCCAGCGACATGCGCTCCACGCTTATTCCCGCCTTGCAGTTATCGTTCCACGCCTCAAAGGACCATGCCACCGCATCGCTCAGGGAATCCTTCCCGCCGATCAGCAGGACCTTTTTCCCCTTGATCTGATCTACGGTCACAAGCTCGGATCTGATAGCTGCCTGCGCCCAGTCCAGTTGAAACTCATTCAGCCGGTCTCGCAGCAACTTCTTTTTTGCCATTTTGTCTCCGCCTTTCTTTTTCTGTCACAGACTTTTTATCTTTGTCAGCTCTTCCACCACGATATTGGGCGACAGCGGCGATAGCTTTTCCGCCTTCCCGGGTATCTGTCGGGGACCCGGAATGTTGTACGGCTCTCCCGCCGTGCCGAAGATCAGCACCCGCAAAAGGCTTCCCGCCATATCGGGTATACCGTCCAAAGAATCTCCGTCTCCCTGCAGCGGGCTTTGGATCCGCGCAACGCGGATGTTGATCCCGTCCTCCCGCGCCAGACGTCCGCACAGATGCTCCGCCACTCTCAGCGACTGGGCTTCCTGGAAATCCTCGTCGGTGTGGCACAGATAGCCGATCTCATCTTCACGGACCGAATGCGGCTCTCCGAACAGCTTACCATAGACCGTGCTGTCCGACACGAAGGCCACGGCTGCCGGCTTCGCACCTCGGATGCCCTGAAGCGTATCGGTCAGCGTCCGGAACTCCATCCAGCTTCCGAGGTATTCTCCCTTTCCTTTTTTTTCTCTGATCCACGAATATTTCTGCGTTTCCCGCTTTTGCGCCTGCTTCGGCGCGGCCGCCGCGGTTCCCATCAGTATCACGTAATCCTCCGGCGCGATCTCTCCCTGCGCCGAAACCTCAAACCGGGCTTCCGTCTGCCGGCTCATCTTTTTCAGTTCTTCCATAAGGGACGTTTTTATCTCTGACTCACGGCCCAGCACCAGAATGCGCCGTCCCTGAAGACGGTCGAGAACATCCTGTCCGCAAATCGGCTCTTCGCGCATAACGCACTCCTCCGTTCTAATATGGTTGTGTCCTTATCAATCAGGCAATATTGTAAAACAGTGTATCATATCTGTTTTTCCTTGTCAAAAATAACCTTTTTTTATTTACATACTTTTGAAAAAATGTTATGCTAAAGGAAATTTTCTTTTTTGCATCACAATCTATCGGTATACTGGTATATCTTTATGATGCAATCAACACTGGATAAGGAGTTTGTGACGACAATGACTCATCTCGACAAATTAGAAGCAGAAGCGATCTATATCATGCGTGAAGTTGCGGCCGAGTGCGAAAAGCCGGTCATGCTCTATTCGATCGGCAAAGACTCCTCCGTCATGCTGCGTCTCGCGCTGAAGGCGTTCTATCCGGAGAAGCCGCCTTTCCCCTTTCTCCACGTAAATACCACATGGAAATTCCGGGAAATGATCGAATTCCGGGATCAGATCGCAAAGAAATACGGCATCACCATGCTCGAATACATCAATCAGGACGGCGTCGCTCAGGGCATCAATCCGTTCGATCACGGCGCGGCCTATACGGATATCATGAAGACGCAGGCGCTGAAACAGGCGCTTGACAAATACGGTTTCACTGCCGCGTTCGGCGGCGGAAGACGGGACGAGGAAAAGTCCCGCGCCAAGGAGCGCATCTTCTCCTTCCGCAACGCGAGCCACGCATGGGATCCCAAGAATCAGCGCCCGGAGATGTGGAAGCTCTACAATACCCAGATCCATCAGGGCGAGGAAATCCGCGTCTTCCCGCTGTCCAACTGGACCGAGGCCGATATCTGGCAGTACATCCGTCAGGAGCAGATCGAGATCGTTCCTCTGTACTTTGCCAAGGAACGCCCCTTCGTCCGGCGGAACGGCAATATCATCATGGTCGACGACGACCGCATGCGCCTGAAGGAAGGCGAAGTCATTGAGCACGGCATGATCCGTTTCCGGACGCTCGGCTGCTATCCGCTGACCGGCGGCATCGAAAGCACGGCCGACACGCTTGACGCGATCGTCGAGGAAACGCTCGGCGCGGTCTCCTCGGAGCGGACAAGCCGCGTGATCGACAGCGACGGCGGAAGCGCCAGTATGGAAAAGAGAAAGAAGGAGGGCTATTTTTAATCATGAACAGTCTTCTTAAATTTATTACCTGCGGCAGTGTGGACGACGGAAAATCCACGCTGATCGGACATCTGCTCTACGATGCGAAGCTTCTCTTCGCCGATCAGGAGCAGGCATTGTATCTTGACAGCAAGGTGGGCTCCCGCGGCGGCGCCATCGATTATTCCCTTCTGCTTGACGGACTGATGGCCGAGCGCGAGCAGGGCATCACGATCGATGTGGCGTACCGCTATTTCACGACGGAAAAGCGTTCTTTCATCGTCGCCGATACGCCGGGACACGAGGAGTATACGCGAAATATGGCGGTAGGCGCTTCCTTCGCGGATCTCGCTGTGATCCTTGTGGACGCCACGCACGGCGTTCTCGTACAGACACGGCGCCACACGCGCATCTGCTCCATGATGGGGATCCGGCACTTCGTCTTTGCCGTCAACAAGATGGATCTGATCAACTACGACGAGAGCCGTTTCGAGAAGATTTCCCGGGACATCCGCCGCATGATGTCGGAGCACGATTTTGAGACCATGAAGATCCTTCCCGTCTCCGCGACGGAAGGCGACAATATCACACAGAAGTCCAGCCACATGCTGTGGTACAGAGGCGTCTCCCTGCTGACCTACCTTGAGAACATCGACATCCATGAAGCGGAAGACGACGCGGGCTTTGCGATGCCCGTACAGAGAGTCTGCCGTCCGGACCGCACGTTCCGCGGTTTTCAGGGGCAGATCGAGTCCGGCGCTTTGAAGGTCGGGGATGAGATCACGACGCTCCCCTCCAACGAAAAAGCGATTGTCAGCCGAATCATCGACGCCGGGAAGGACGTCGACTCCTCCGAGCGCGGCCACGCGGTCACGATCTCTCTCGACCGCGAAGTGGACGTCTCCAGAGGCTGCGTGCTCGTGAAGGATTACCATCCCTACGTCGGTACTCTTTTCACCGCGCGTCTTCTGTGGATGGACGACAACGCCCTCATCGCAGGGAAGAACTACTATCTGAAGCTCGGCACGCGCCTGATCCCCGCCATCGTGATGAACATCAATCACAAGATCGATGTGAACACCGGCAACGAGATCCCGGCGGACGCCACCTTCAAGAATGAGATCGTAGAATGCGATCTTTCCGTCTCGGACAAGATCGTCTTTGATAAATTTGCCGGCAATCAGGCGCTCGGTTCGCTGATCCTGATCGACCGTGTCACAAATATGACGTCGGCCTGCGGCGTTGTCCTGCGCAGCATTCAGCGCTCGAACAATCTGACGTGGCAGAAGCTCGACGTTACGAGAGAGTTCCGCGCCGCCCAGAAGGGGCAGACCCCCTTCACCGTCTGGATGACCGGACTGTCCGGCGCAGGAAAATCCGTCGTATCCAACGAGCTCGAGAAGCGTCTCGTCTCCCTCGGCATGCATACAATGCTTCTGGATGGCGATAATATCCGTATGGGCCTGAACCGAAACCTCGGCTTCAAGGAATCGGACCGCATCGAAAACATTCGCCGTATCGCCGAGGTATCCAAGCTGATGAACGACGCGGGGCTGATCGTTATCACCGCGTTTATCTCTCCGTACGCCCGTGACCGGCAGATTGCGAAGGATATTATCGGCTCGGATTCCTTTGTGGAGGTCTATGTGAGCACGCCGCTGGAGGAATGCGAACGGCGCGACATCAAAGGTCTTTATATGAAAGCGCGCAGGGGCGAGATCTCGGATTTCACGGGAATCTCAAGTCCTTATGAGGTTCCGCAGCACGCGGACATTTCCATCGATACGACTTCTCTGGATCCGGAGAAATGTGTTGACCGCATCTGGAGCGCGCTTATCGAGCGTTTCCCGCAACTGAAGCATTTCACGGAAGAGACGAACTGACATTTTACAGGAGGATAACATGGCGACCGTTTATCTGCACATCGGTCCCCCGAAGACCGGAACGACCGCAATCCAGAATTTTTTAGAAAAGAACAAAGAGGCGCTGGAGAAAAACGGCGCCTGTTTCCCTGATTTCAACTTGCGCTATATCCGACCCGATCATTATTTCAAGGTCGCATATGTCCGGAACGCGCACTTTCTCGTCAAGTCATGGAAGAGCATTCTCACCGACAAGCCGAACGCGACTTATCTGTCGGTGCTTGAGCAGCTCGGAGAGCTCGGCAAAAAATACGACAAGATCATCCTCTCGGACGAATCGCTCTGGATTTTCGGCGACAAGCATCGGGAGGGTTGGTTCGTCCTGAAAAATGATCTCGAGAAAAAGGGCCTGAAGCTCTGCGTCATCGCCTACCTCAGACGGCAGGACAGTTTTGCCCTGTCCTACTACCGCCAGATGGTCCGGGTCGCGATCACGGAGCTTACCTTTGACGAGTACTGGGAAACGCTCCAGAGGAAATATCCGCTGGATTATTATGCCTATATCGAATATCTGGCCGGCGTCATCGGAAAAGAAAACGTCTTCTTCCGCGTCTTTGAAAGAGGGCAATTCCGTGGAGAGGAACACAATATTTATTCCGATTTTCTTGAGATCCTCGGTCTTTCCCTGAAGGACGGCTTTATTCTGGATAAAGAGATCTATAATACCGCTCCGGACGATTCTCTGCTCGAGCTGCGGCGCACGCTCAATCATCTTCCCAATCCGGACCGCTACAACCAACTGCTGATGAACGGCTACCGGGCGATCCTGCGGGACCGCGCGGAGGAGAGGCCCCCGAAGACCTCCTTCTTCCGCCCCGGAGAGCAGACTGCGTACCTTGAGAGCTTCTCGGAGTCCAACAGCCGCTTTGCCCGGGAATATCTCGGGAGAGAGGACGGGACGCTTTTCTACGATGAATCGGACACGGAGCTCCCGGAGTACCGGGTCATCACGGAGGATCTGCTGCGCGATACCATTCTCTACTATGCTAAGGTCGCAGAGCTCCTCGAAAAAGAAAACAACAAGCTCCGCGAGGAGTTTGAAGAGGTCCGCAAATACTCGCCGATGTATCAGTGGCATATAAAATACCAGAAGATGCGCAAATCCCTTCTGGCGTTTCTCGACCGTATCGGCCTGAAAGAACCTCTCAGACACCTTCTCGGCAGAGACCGCAAGAAGTCAAAAAAGAAATGATCGCAGACATATGAAAACACACAAACTCACTTCCGTCACCGGCAATATGCTGAAGATCGGACTTATCGGATTCGGAGGCGGCACCGCGCTGATCCCCGTTTTGGAAAAAGAGCTGGTCGGTCGCTCCAAAATCGTCTCCGAAGAGACCTTCAACCGCGACGTCACGATCGCCAGCATTACGCCCGGCGCGCTTCCCGTGGAAATCGCTGCGGGCATCGGCAAGGAAGCGGCAGGAAACGCCGGCATGATCGCCGCCGCGGCCGCTATGGCATTCCCCGGCGCGTTTTTGACGCTTCTTCTGCTCCTGTTATTTTCCGGAATGAACAGCACGCTGCGCGATTTCATCAACATTCTCGCAGCAGCAGTCTCCGTCTATATTATCGTGCTGCTTCTGCGATACGTAGCCGGCACACTGAAGCAGTCCTCCACAGACCGCGAGAAGCTTCTTTATCTTCTCGTCATTCTTTCTGTCTTTGTGCTCTCGGCGGAAAAAAATCTTTACCGGCTCCTTGGGACGTCGCGTAAGCCTCTGTTCGCCGCTTCTTCCGTACAGATCCTCGCCGCGGCTTTCTTTGTAATCCTCTTTACAAAGGGAGAGCTTCGCAGGCTCAAGCGGACGATGCCGGCTTTGCTTCTCACTCTTGTATACTTTCTGTGCGCCGGCGACGCGCAGATTCTCCCAGCCGGCTTGGTTCCTTTTTTGACCGTATTGATGATCGTTCTGGCCGCTCTGGGATTTTTTCAGTCTGTCCGCGAGGCTAAGGCCAAAAGCCCTTCCGGATCGGAGCAAAAGGATTGTTTCTCGGGGCTCGGCCTTCTTCGGACTATGTTCTTCTGGCTTTTGTTTTTGCTCGTTCTGTCTCTGCCCGCCATCCTGCTGACGGTCAAAAGCCTCTCCTTCATCGGGACAGGCGTCCTCTCCTCCGTCATGTCATTTGGCGGAGGCGACGCGTACCTCACCGTGGCTCAGGGACTGTTCGTCGAGAGCGGAATGATCAGCCGCGCCGATTTTTACAGCAATATCGTGACCGTGGCAAACGCCCTTCCCGGATCCATCCTCTGCAAGATCCTGACCGGCGTGGGCTACTCTCTCGGCTATCATTTGCATAATTCCGTTCCGGAGGGAATTATGATGGCCGTATGCGGCTTTGCCTGCAGCGTCGCGGCCTCCGGTTCCATTTATCTCATCGTATGGGGACTTTTTCAAAAATACGGAGATTTGCGTATCTTCGCAACGATTCGGCATTTTATCCGGCCTATTGTATCCGGCCTGCTTTTGAATGTTGCGCTCACTCTTTTCCTCTCCGTCATCTGTCCCGTTGTTTTTTGAAGAATATTCCGGATAAAATATAGGATCTGACGTATTTTCTTCACATTCCGTCTATATACTATCCGTATCTTTTAAAAAGGGAGTATATTTTACAGTAAGGGGAAAATTTTATGGCGACTGTTTATCTTCACATCGGTCTTCCAAAGACCGGGACCACTGCAATTCAGCATTTTTTGTGGGACAACACACCTGTTCTGGGCAAAAACGGCATCTGTTATCCGGACTTTGACGTGCGGTATCCTCACGTCATGTTTCTTCGGAACGCGCATTTTCTGATCGCCTCCTGCAAAAAGGCGGACGACAGCGACCAGCTTGTCACAGACGAGAACTACACGCGATTCATGGATCAGATCGCCGAGCTCGGCACGCACTACGACCGCATCTTCCTTTCGGAAGAAGCGCTCTGGTCCGCCAAGAGGAATCAGCATGCGTTCTGGGAAAAGATCAGGACAGATTTCGAAAAGCGCGGGTTGTCTCTATGCATCATCGTGTACCTGAGACGGCAGGATACTTTTGTCCAGTCCCTGTACCGACAGAAGGTCAAGGCTCGGCTTACCGATCTTCCGTTCAATGACTTTCTGAGCGTTTCTATGAAATCCTATCCGCTGGATTACTATTCTTATCTCAAGAGGCTGGCTGATGCTCTGGGCAAGGAAAACCTGATCATCCGGGTCTATGAGAAAGAGCAGTATCACGGAAAGGAACACGATCTTTTTTCGGATTTCCTTGATATTTTCGGATTGTCCGTCGGCGACGGATTCACCATCGGTCAGGCAGCTCTGAACCTGCCGCTCGACAACTCCAAGCATGAGCTGAGGCGTCTTCTCAACAAGGCCTCCGATCCGAGAGCAGGAAACACGATCCTGACGCAGAGCTTCCGGGATATCCGTTCCTACGCGGCGAACGGAGAGAACGGCTATGGGGATGTCTCGTTTTTCCGTCCGGGTGAGCAGGCTGCCTATCTTGAGAGCTTCGCCGAATCAAACAGCCGGGTCGCAAGGGAATTTCTCGGCCGGGAGGACGGCGTACTTTTCCGGGAAACCGCGGACAAAATACTTCCGGAATATCAGGTGGACAACGACGCCTTGCTGAAGGATACGATTTTGCTGTATGCAAGGTCGATCCTGCACCTCGAAGAAGAGTGCCGCGCGCTACGGCAGGAGCTGCAGAATGTTCGCTCCGAGCTGCGCGACGTCCGGGAAAATGTTGTCCTGTACCGCCTGAAAAGAAAGCTTCGGCACGTATCGGGCAGCGACGAACCGAATACGGACGCGGACACAGATGCAGACGCGGATACGGACGCAGATGCAGAAGATATTTCATAAAATAAAGGGGTCAGGACATCCGGAAATGTCCTGACCTCTTTTTCAGTCGTTCTTTCAGTTGCTATTTCACGCGATTATAGTTAATCAGGCAGCCGTCGAGGATGATCTGCCTCTCCTCATCCGTCATCTCGCCGAGCCGCAGGGTAAACGGTTTGAGCGCTCCGTCCTTCACGACGTAAGCCTTCACCTCGGCCGCCTTGTCCTGCACCGCCTTGCGGATGCCCGGAATGAACAGGTAGTCTTTATTCGCAAACGGAAGCTCGCCTTCATCGATCAGGAACGGAAGCATTCCCCAGTTAATCAGGTTCGAACGGTAGCGCTTCGTCGCATAGCTGTTCGCAATGTTCGCCCAGCCGCCAAGCACCTTCTGGCAGGACGCCGCCTGTTCTCTGGCAGAGCCGTCGCCCGGCTTTACCGCGAAGATCGTGCTGCCGACGCCGGTGTTCTTTCCGCACACGTCCTTGAATTCCGGCACCGCTTTGACCGTGTGCATCGCAGTCCGCAGCTCCGGAAGCACCTCTCCCATACACTCGCCGGCCTCGCGCGCCTTCTCGGCTTTCTGCACTTCCTTCGCCAATCCTACATACGCCGGATCCTTTCTGGAAAGCGTGAACTCCGCCAACCCCAGCGGATTCGAGCGATAGGAAGACGTCTCACCGGACGGGATCAGCTCATCGGTCGTCGTCACCGGATCGTGAATCTCGGAGACCACCTTGAGCATCAGGTTTTCCGTCAGCTCGACCATCGGCGGCCAGTCCTTGATGTTCGGGCCAAACTTGATCTCGACGGACGGGTCCGCCACGCCCTTGCTGTCAAAGACACGATTCGCATAGATGCTGCTGTCAAAGAAGTATTTCGGCTTCCCGTAATCCGCGTCGATATCGGTCGCCGCGGTCAGACAACCCTTGTTCGCCGCGGTCGCCGCGATCGAGCGCGCGTCCATGAGAGCGACGGACGCGATCTGTCCGCTCTGCAGCTTCGAGCCCTCGCGGTTCGGGAAGTTCCGCGTCGAATGACGGATACTGAACGCATTGTTCGCCGGCGTATCGCCCGCGCCGAAGCACGGCCCGCAGAACGCGGTCTTCACAATCGCGCCGCTGCCGATCAGGCTCGCCAGCCTGCCGTTCTTTGCCAGTTCCATATAGATCGGCGTACTCGCCGGATAAACGCTCAGCGTAAACTCATCCGAGCCGATGAATTTGCCCTTCAGGATGTCGGCCGCGTCGCAGATGTTCTCGAATCCGCCGCCCGCGCAGCCCGCGATGATCCCCTGATCCACATACAACTTCCCGTCGCGCACCTTATTCTTCAGCGTGAAGTCCACCGCCCCGTCGAGACTCACCTTCGCGCGCTGCTCCACGTCGTCCAAAATGTCCGTCAGGTTTGCGTTCAGCTCCTCGATCGTGTAGGTGTTGCTCGGATGGAACGGCATCGCGATCATCGGACGGATCTCACTCAGGTCCACGCAGACCATGCCGTCGTAATAGGCCACCGCGCCCGGAGCGAGCTCCTTGTAATCCCCGCTCCTGCCGTGGATCTCATAGAACTCTTTGATCCTGTCGTCAGTCTTCCAGATCGAGGACAGACAGGTCGTCTCGGTCGTCATGACGTCGACGCCGATGCGGAAGTCCGCGCTTAAATTCTCCACGCCCGGTCCGACAAATTCCATGACCTTATTGTTCACATAACCGTTGGCAAAGACCGCGCCGATGATCGCCAACGCCACATCCTGCGGACCGACGCCCGGCACCGGCTTCCCGGTCAGATAAATGCCGATTACACCCGGCATATTGATATCGTAGGTCTGTCCGAGGAGCTGCTTGACGAGCTCCGGACCGCCTTCGCCCATCGCCATCGTACCAAGCGCGCCGTAGCGCGTGTGCGAATCCGAGCCGAGAATCATGCCGCCGCCGCACGCGAGCATCTCCCGCGCGAACTGGTGGATAACCGCCTGATGCGGCGGAACATAGACGCCGCCGTATTTCTTCGCGCAGCTTAATCCAAACATGTGGTCGTCCTCGTTGATCGTGCCGCCGACCGCGCACAGGGAATTGTGGCAGTTCGTCAGCACATAAGGCACCGGGAATTTCTCAAGTCCCGACGCGCGCGCCGTCTGAATGATCCCGACGAACGTGATGTCGTGCGAGGTCAGCTTGTCAAACTTGATGCGCAGCTTCTCCATATTTCCGGACGTATTATGCGCCTTGAGGATCGAATACGCGATCGTCTGACACGCAGCCTCCTCCTTTGTCGGAGCCTGTCCGCCCGTCTTCTGCGCAAGCGCCGAAAGCGCCTCCGAACCGTCCTCGATGAGCTCCGTGCCGTTTACCAGATAGACGCCGTTTTCATACAACTTGATCATGTCGTTTCCTCCTGAAAATAACTGAATTCTATTCGTGTATCGTATTGAGCTATACACGAAGACTGCCGCGAAACCCTCACCTTCTGGTGCCAGCCTTGCGGCAGTCCCTTTACCCTACGCGAAGCCGGAACTTCCGGGCCTCTTTGTCGTCGTGTATCAACTCGATCTCTGCTCCGAGACTGCGAAGCTTTTCGTCAAACAGTTCATATCCGCGTTGGATATAAACGATGTCGTCAATCGTCGTGACCCCCTCCGCAGCGAGCGCCGCGATCACAAGCGCCGCTCCGGCCCGCAGATCCGGGGCGCTGATCCGTGCTCCCGTAAGCCTTTCCACGCCGGTGATGATCGCCGTGTTGCCTTCCACGCGCGCCACCGCGCCCATGCGCGCAAGCTCATCCATGTATTTGAATCGATTCTCGAAAATACTCTCCGTCACAATGCTGGTCCCCCGCGCGAGCGAGAGCGCCACGCTGATCTGCGGCTGCATGTCCGTCGGATAGCCCGGATACGGCGACGTCTTCACATTTGTACTGTTCAGACGCTTCGACGCGACCACGCGCACCGCGCTGTCAAACTCTTCCACCTCGCAGCCGATCTCGATCAGCTTCGCCGAGGTCGCCTCGAGATGCTTCGGGATGACGTTCTTTACCATGACGTCGCCCTTTGTGGCCGCCGCGGCAAACATGAACGTCCCCGCCTCGATCTGATCCGGGATAATGGAATATTCCGTCCTGTGCAGCTTCGCCACGCCGCGGATACGGATCACATCCGTACCTGCGCCCCTGATGTTCGCGCCCATGCTGTTCAGGAAGTTCGCGACATCCACCACATGCGGCTCACGCGCACAATTCTCTATGACGGTGTAGCCTTCCGCCATCGACGCTGCCATCATGATATTGATCGTAGCGCCGACCGAAACCGTATCCAGATAGATTCGGCTGCCGTGCAGATGTTCGGCTTTTGCGATAATGAATCCGTTGCGGATCGTCACATTCGCGCCGAGCGCCCGGAATCCCTTCAGGTGCAGATCGATCGGCCTGCTACCGATGTTGCATCCGCCCGGAAGCGGAACCTCCGCCTCCTTGTATTTCCCGAGCAACGCCCCGATCAGATAATAAGAGGCCCTTATTTTTTTGATATATTCATAATCTACGCTGACTTCACCGATATGCGCGCTGTTTGTCTCAACCGTGTGCCGGTCGATGCGATCCACGCTGACTCCGATACTCTCCATCGCTTCAAGAAGAACATTCGTGTCCCTCACATCCGGCATATTCTCGATGCGCACAGTGTCGTCCGTCATGATTGCGGCCGCAAGAATACCCAGCGCCGCATTTTTCGCGCCGCTGATCTCTACTTCACCCACAAGCGGGTTGCCGCCTCTGACAATATACTGTTCCATACGGACACCTCTGCAGACAAAAAATCATTATAAGTATATCACATCTCCATTATTTGTAAAGAAAAATTAATTTTTTCTTCACTTTTTCCTCACACTGTA
>CANQVH010000033.1 GCA_947627245.1 uncultured Lachnospiraceae bacterium
TTCGTGAACCACTTGATCGGGCTCGCGTACACCAGCGGCGTCACGCGCACCGGCCGTCCCTGATAGTTGATCTGCGAATACAGCGTGCTCACCTCAAACTGCGACACCATGTCCACCATGCTGCCCATTTTTCGGTTGCCCAATATCTCCGCCGAATCCTTATCAAGCAGCGGGATCTGGTTGAAGTTCACCTGCTTGATGTCTTCTGCGAAATTGCCGGTCTCCGGCACGAGCAGATCCCGATATTTACCGGCGTTCACAATCGGCGAGGACAAAATCGAGCCCGCCAGATAGACCACGAGGATCAGCAGAAACAGAGCAAGAAACACCTTGGGTGCGCGCCGCGCGCGAAGCTCGCTTCTCAGATCCCGGATATCCCCGATCGTCTGAACCTTTATCTTTCTCCCGACGCTGAGCAGAAGCGCCAGCAGCAAAAGCGCCAGCAGCACCATCCACAGTCCGCTCGAATGAATGTTGAGCGCAGGCAGCGTCACATAATAATAAATGCCGAGCGCAACGAGGATCACCAGCGCCAGCAACAGCTTTATCTTTCCACGTTTCATCTGAAAACCTCCTGTTTCATCCTTCCGTCTCCAAGCCACTGTCCCGATTCCGGACTATGTCTGCTATTCTACACTTAATTTCAGATAAAATCAACGGATTTCCCAACTTTCCCCAACTGTTTCCCAAATCCCTGAAATCCGCCGCAATTCTTGACAGACTGTTTTTTTATGATAAGATATATTTAGTTTTTTCAAAGGAGTCGTTTGTTATGCAGAAATTAAAGCGGATCCTCGCGCTGCTCGGCGTCGTGATCCTAGTCGCCATGTACCTGCTCACGCTCGTGTTTGCGCTTTCCTCCAGCCCGAACGCCCACAACATGCTGATGGCCTCGATCGCGTGTACCGTGATCGTCCCCTGCCTGCTCTACGGCATGATTCTCATCGCGCGCGTGCTGGGCGGCCGGAATTCCACCGATACCGGTGAGGACGAAAAAAACAGCGACGATACATAAAAAGGAGCTCAAAAATGATCCGGAACATCATCTTCGACATCGGCGGCGTGCTGGTGGATTACGACTGGAAAACTTACCTCAGAAGCTACGGCTTTCCCGCAGATAAAGAAGATGCGATCGCAAAGGCGACCTTTCTCGGCGCGGCGTGGCCCGAGCTCGACCGTGAAGCGATCTCCATCGACGAGATCACGAAAATGATGACCGCCGCCGCACCCCGGTACGCCGAGGATGTTCTTACCGTATTTCACGGCGCGCACAATACCATCCACCGACGCGATTACGCCGACAGTCTGATCCGCAGCCTTCAGGACCGCGGACTCAAGGTCTATTATCTTTCCAACTACTCAAACTACACACTCAGGAAAACACAGAATGAGCTCGACTTTCTTCCGCTCATGGACGGCGGCCTGTTCTCCTACGAGGTGAAACAGATCAAGCCGGAGCCGGAGATCTTCGCCTCCCTGCTCGCGCGTTACCCTTCCATCCGCCCCGAAGAATCCGTATTTTTTGACGATGTCGCCAAAAATGTCGAGGCGGCGCGTAGGCTCGGATTCCACGGGATCGTGTTCCGAGATCTGAAGCAGGCGATGGCGGAGCTGGAATTGTTGCTTGCGCCAGAAAGTAAATGAACGGCAGATTTTAGGTTTTTTCAAAAATCTGCCGCATTTTTCTTGACGTTCTGCATTTCTTTGGGTAAAATAAGAGAAGAATAAGAATAGACTTTGAAAAGAAATCAGGTGATGTGCAATGGAATATATCCGTCGGCATATGGAAGACCGCATTCTGGAGCTGAGCAAGTCTTTCTCTGCAATTCTGCTGACCGGCCCCCGGCAGGCAGGTAAGACGACTATGCTGCAAAAGCTGGCCCAAAAAGAAAATATCGGGCGGCAATACGTGACGCTGGACAATCTCGCAGACCGTGACATGGCAAAGAACGATCCGGCTCTGTTTTTACAGCTCCACAAACCGCCGGTGTTGATCGACGAGGTGCAGTATGCTCCGGAGCTGTTCACCTATATTAAGATTCATATCGACAAATATCACAATCCCGGTGATTTCTGGATGACCGGCTCACAGATTTTCCGTCTTATGCGAGGCGTGCAGGAATCTCTGGCCGGACGTGTGGCGTTGCTGCACATGTCGCCGCTGTCCCAGCGGGAGATCACCGGCGCTCCCTGTGTGCCGTTTACCACAGATATGGAACGTCTGCTTGCCGCGCGGGAGCAGATTCAGCCTATCACTGCACCGGAGTTGTTCCGTCGTCTGTGGCAGGGCTCCATGCCGGGACTTGTCAGCGGGCAGACGCCCGATCGAAATATCTTTTATTCATCGTATCTCTCCACTTATATAGAGCGGGACGTTCGGGAGCTTTCCGGCAGTGTGGATGCGCTGAAGTTCAATCGCTTCGTTACTGCCGCCGCCGCTCGCTGCTCCCAGCTTCTGAACTACCATGCGCTGGCCGAAGATGCCGATATCGACATTCAGACTGCAAAGATGTGGATCAATATTCTGGAGACACTGGGGATCGTCTTTTTGCTGCATCCCTACTCCAATAATATCCTGAAGCGTACGATCAAAACCCCAAAATTGTATTTCTACGATACCGGGCTGGTCTGCTATCTTACCCGCTGGTCTTCCCCGGAGGTTGCCGAAAGCGGCGCTATGAGCGGCGCGCTTCTGGAAAACTTCACCATATCGGAGATTGTAAAGAGCTATCAAAATGCAGGACTGGAGCCATATCTCTACTTTTACCGGGATCGCGACGCCAAAGAGATCGACGCCATTCTGGAAGCAGACGGCAAGCTCTGCCCCTTAGAAATAAAAAAGACTGCCATGCCTGATAAACGCCTGACCCGTGTCTTCGGGGTGATCGACAAATCTCCCCTCCAACTCGGTACCGGCGCCATCCTCTGCATGGCAGACAAGTTCAGCGCTTTTGACAGCGATCATCTGATCGTTCCGATCTGGATGATCTGAATCCTATCGATAAATGATATCCTCTCTTCCCGGACCGTTCGAGACCATAGTGATCGGGAAGCCGATCTGCTCCTCCACAAACTCGATGTACTTCCGGCAGTTCTCCGGAAGCTCTTCGTACTTGCGGATGCCGCGGATGCCGCACTTCCAGCCGGGCAACGTCTTCAGCACCGGCTTCGCTTTCTCCAGAAGAGCGGTCGTCGGGAAATCGGTCGTCACCTTGCCGTCGATCTCGTAACCCACGCATACCGGGATCTCGTCAAGATAGCCGAGCACGTCCAGCACCGTAAACGCCACATCCGTCGTTCCCTGCAGCCTGCAGCCGTACTTAGACGCCACGCAGTCGAACCAGCCCACTCTCCTCGGGCGGCCAGTCGTCGCGCCGAACTCTCCGCCGTCGCCGCCGCGTCTGCGCAGCTCGTCAGCCTCTTCGCCAAACAGCTCGCTGACAAAGGCGCCTGCGCCCACCGCGCTCGAATACGCCTTGCAGACCGTGATCACCTTCTTGATCTCATACGGAGGGATCCCGGCCCCGACTGCCCCGTATCCGGCAAGCGTCGAGGACGATGTCACCATCGGGTAAATGCCGTGATCCGGATCCTTCAGGGATCCAAGCTGTCCCTCAAGCAAAATGCTCTTGCCTTCTTTCAGCGCCTGATACAAAAACGCGGAGGTATCGCACACAAACGGCTGAATCATCTCGCGGTAGCCGTGCAGTTCTTCAAGCAGCGCCTCCGGCGTCAGAAGCGGCTTGTGATACAAATGCTCCAGAATCGGATTCTTGAGCTCGCAGATTCGCTGTACCTTATCCTTCAGCGTATTTTCGTCGAAGAGCTCACTCACCTGAAAGCCGATCTTTGCAAATTTATCCGAGTAAAACGGCGCGATACCGGACTTGGTCGAACCGAAAGATTTCCCGCCCAGACGCTCCTCCTCATACTGATCGAAAAGAATGTGATAAGACATCACGATCTGCGCGCGGTCGGACACAAGAATTTTCGGCATCGGGACGCCGCGGTCTACGATACTCTTCACCTCGCCGCACAACGTCGGTATATTGAGCGCCACGCCGTTGCCGATCACACTCGTCGTATGGCTGTAAAACACGCCTGACGGGAGCGAATGAAGCGCAAATTTCCCGTAATTGTTCACGATCGTGTGGCCTGCGTTCGCGCCGCCCTGAAAGCGCACGATGATGTCCGCTTTTTCCGCGAGCATATCCGTGATCTTGCCCTTTCCCTCGTCGCCCCAGTTTGCTCCTACTACCGCCTGTACCATATCTGAATTCCTCCCGGTATCCTTTTTATACATTAATTTCTGCCTTCACGCCGAGCAATTCCTGATTCTGCTCAAGCACCGGCTTCACCACCGTCTCCACGAAGTGCTCCACCTGCTCTTTCGAGCGGCCGACGTAGCGCGACGGCTCCATCGATTTCTTCAAGTCCTCGAGGGACATGCCGAACGACGGATCCGCGGCGATCAGCTCCAGAAGATTGTTCTCTTTGCCCTCTTCCTTCACATTGCGCCCGGCCTCCATCGAAAGCATGCGGATCTTCTCATGCAGCTCCTGACGGTCGCCGCCGGCCTTCACTGCATCCATCATGATGTTCTCGGTCGCCATAAACGGAAGCTCCGCCATCAGTTGTTTCTCAATCACCTTCGGATAGACCTTCAGACCGTCCGTCACGTTCAGACAGAGGTCGAGGATGCCGTCCACCGCAAGGAAGCCCTCCGGCACGGAAAGACGCTTGTTCGCGGAATCGTCCAGCGTCCGCTCAAACCACTGGCAGGACGAGGTGATTGCCGGATTCAGCGCATCGCAGATCACATAGCGCGCCAGCGAAGCAATGCGCTCGCTACGCATCGGATTGCGCTTGTACGCCATCGCGGAAGAACCGATCTGCGTCTTTTCAAACGGCTCCTCCACCTGCTTCAGATGCTGAAGCAGCCGGATATCGTTCGACATCTTGTGCGCGCTCGCCGCAATCCCGGCAAGCACATTGAGCACTCTCGTGTCCGTTTTTCTCGAATACGTCTGTCCCGATACCGGAACACACGCGGAAAATCCCATCTTCTGCGCGATCTTCGGGTCGAGCTGGTCCACCTTCGCCTGATCGCCGTCAAAGAGCTCCAGAAAACTCGCCTGCGTCCCCGTCGTCCCCTTCGAGCCGAGCAGCTTCATCGTGGACAGTACATAATCCAGATCCTCCAGATCCATCAAAAACTCCTGCGCCCACAGCGTCGCGCGCTTCCCGACCGTCGTCGGCTGCGCCGGCTGAAAATGCGTGAATGCAAGCGTCGGGAGCTCCCGATATTTCATCGCGAAATCCGCCAGTTGCGCGATCACATTGACAAGCTTCTTTTTCACGAGCTTCAGCGCCTCGGTCATCACGATGATATCTGTGTTGTCCCCCACGTAGCAGGACGTCGCGCCGAGATGGATGATCGGCTTCGCCTTCGGGCACTGCACGCCGTAGGCGTACACATGGGACATCACGTCGTGGCGCACCACCTTCTCGCGCTCCTTTGCCACCTCGTAATTGATCTCATCCTGAAATGCTTTCAGCTCCGCGATCTGCTCATCGGTAATATCAAGTCCCAGCTCCTGCTCCGTCTCCGCCAGCGCGATCCACAGTCTTCTCCACGTCCGGAATTTCATGTCCGGTGAAAAGATGTACTGCATCTCCCTGCTCGCGTACCGCTCCGAGAGCGGACTCACATATCGGTCATTGCGGTCTCCCATATTATCTATCCTTTCGATTTTTCTAGCGTTCGTAGTCCCCGCGTATATCTTCCTTCGGCGGCTTCACCGGATACTGCCCCGTGAAGCACCCGCGGCAAATCGGTAGCCCCTCCGTCAACTCCTGCAGACGCTCCAGCCGCAGATAAGCCAGCGAATCCGCGCCGATGATCGCGCGGATCTCCTCGAGCGTGCGGTTGTAGGCGATCAGTTGCTTCCGCGCCGGTACGTCCGTCCCGAAATAGCACGGGTACAGAAACGGCGGCGCGCCGACGCGCATATGTACCTCCTTTGCCCCGGCCTCGCGCAGCATGCGGACGATCCGGTCGCTCGTCGTCCCGCGGACGATCGTGTCGTCGATCATGATGATCCGTTTCCCCTCCACCGCCTCGCGCAGCACATTGAGCTTCACGCGGACGCTCGACTCCCTGCTGCTCTGCTTCGGCTTGATGAAGGTGCGCCCCACATAGCCGTTCTTGACAAACGCGGTCCCGTAGGGGATCCCGGACTCCAGCGAATAGCCGAGCGCCGCCACGTTGCCGGACTCCGGCACGCCGACCACGAGATCCGCGTCCACCGGCGAGTCCATCGCCAGGAAGCGTCCGGCCCGGATCCGCGACTGGTAGACGCTGACGCCGTCCAGGCGGCTGTCCGGCCTTCCGAAATAAATGTATTCAAAAATGCATCTTGCCGTCTTTTCTTTCGGCAGACACATGCTGCGGTCGGACACGATGCCCTCCTTCGGGCTGATCGTCACGATCTCCCCGGGCTCAACGTCCCGGATAAACTCCGCGCCGATCGTGTCCAGCGCGCAGGTCTCGGAAGCAAGAATGTACGCGTTGTCTCTCTTGCCGATACACAGCGGGCGGAAACCGAACGGATCCCTCGCCCCAATCAGCTTGCGCGGAGACATGATCACCAGCGAATACGCTCCCACCAGCTTCTTCATCGCGTTCGCGACTGCGCCCTCGACGTCCTTCGAGCGGACGCGCTCTCTTGCGATGTGATAGGCGATGACCTCCGTGTCGATCGTCGTCTGGAAGATCGCGCCGCCCATCTCCAGCTCTCTGCGCAGCTCCGGCGCATTGACCAGATTTCCATTGTGCGCGAGTCCCAGCGTACCCTTGACATAGTTGAGCACCAGCGGCTGCGCATTTTCGCGCGTGCTTCCGCCCGCGGTCGAGTAGCGCACATGCCCGACGCCGATGTCGCCTTTGAGCGCCGCCAGATGATCGCCCGTGAACACCTCGTTCACGAGACCCATCCCCTTGTGCGACAGTACCTTCTTCTTCGGTCCGTTCGTGTCGCTGACCGCGATCCCGCAACTCTCCTGCCCGCGGTGCTGCAGCGCGAAGAGACCGTAATAGATCGACGACGCGACATCCTCTCCCGAGAAATCATACATGCCGAAGACGCCGCACTCCTCGCGCAGCTTATCCTCCGGCTCCGTCTGTTCGTGGATTTCACAATTCATGCTCTCATCTCCTGCCCGGATCCCTTCTTATGTAAACTACATTCGTCTCCGGGACACCCTTCAATTCCACTCTCTGCGCTTATCGTAACCGCAATTCCTGCTGCTCCAAATCAGCTTTCGCGCGGCAACTCACGCATCGATCCGACGGCGTCTGCTCTATGCCAGCCCGAGGCGGCGGAACACCTCATTGTAGGCCTCCTCGACATTGCCGAGGTCCCTGCGGAAGCGGTCCTTATCCAGCTTTTCATGCGTCGTCGCATCCCACAGACGGCAGGTATCCGGCGAAGTCTCGTCCGCCAGAATGATCTGTCCGTGATAGCGGCCAAACTCGATCTTGAAATCCACAAGCTCGATATTTGCCTGCATGAAATAGTTTCTCAAAACTTCATTCACCTTGAACGCGTACTTCGTGATCGTCTCGATCTCCTCCCGCGTCGCAAGCTTCAGCGCGATCGCGAAATAGTCATTGATCAGCGGATCGCCCAGCTCGTCATTCTTGTAGCTGAACTCAAGCGTCGGAGCCTCAAACGGCGTACCCTCCGGAACACCCAAACGCTTCGAGAAGCTGCCGGCCGCGATGTTGCGTACAATGACCTCAAGCGGAACGATCTCCACCTTCTTCACGGCGGTCTCCCTGTCGCTGAGCTCCTCAATGAAATGAGTCGGAACGCCCTCTTTCTCTAAGATCTGAAACACGTGATTCGTCATGCGGTTGTTGATCACACCCTTGCCGACGATCGTGCCCTTCTTCAGACCGTTGAATGCCGTGGCATCGTCCTTGTAGTCCACGATCAGCACATCTTCGTCGTCCGTGCGGTAAACCTTCTTTGCCTTTCCCTCATAGAGCAATTCCTTTTTTTCCATAAATGATCTCCTCTTTCGCCTCTGCGTAGTATATGCTTCTTGACACATGCAAGTATATATGATTGGGTCCGAGATTGCAAGATTAGATTTTCGTACTTCTGCAATACTGCTCCTTCAGCTCGTCGAAGAGCTTCTCCGCGTCTGCTCCGCGCGCTTGCGCAAGGCGTTCGGCAAGCTCCGGCCTTGTCCCGAGCTTTGCATTGTACTCCCGGATGCTCTTCACGAGAACAGGATCCGCCTTCAGATCATCCAGACGCTTTTTGTATTCCGCTTCATCCAGAAACAGCGGGAGCGCACTGATATATTTGCGAAGCGTCTCCTTCGTCTTCATCAGCTCGTACGACTCACGGAAACACTCCGCGGCCGTCTCAAACTGGAACAGACCGGCGTACGCGGCTCCCAGATTGTTCAGAACCGCCGCATAAAACTGCGTCCCCAGCTTGCCCGGAGTCCTGCGTCTCAAGATCTCCCGATATTCTCCGATCGCGCGCGCATACATCTTTTCACGGAACAGATAATCGCCGCGCAGCTTCCGCTTCATATCGTCCGACTGCACCTCGAGCTTCGCAAGCTTCTCCTGAAACTCCCGCATCTCGGCATGCGTCAGATACCCGGCCTCGCGAAAGATCGGCAACACAAAAAAAGCCGCTCCGTCCTGTTTTTCAAGCTTGTCAAGCTGCTCGTACAACTGCCGGTACAGTCTCGCAAGCCCCAGCTCATCGCGGATCCAGTCACACAGCCCTTCATTGAGGATACTCTCGTCGATCAGGCAGATATTATTGTAGAGATAAAAACACAGCTCCTCAAGCGAGTAGATGCCGGTCCGTATGTTTTCTATAAAATACGGCTTTTCCGCCTGTTTTCCCGTACAAAGATCGTAGCTCATCGCGGATTCCTTCCTTTTTTGAATATCATCTTGCCGCCTTGTATCTAAAAACGCAGTTCCCTCTTCCAGCAAAGCCCTGAAGATCGGTAAAGTCCTCCGAACCCGAGATCCTCCACCTCGATCTGGCAGCACGTCGCCGATGAGAACCAGACGGTCATGCGCAGCTTCGTCGCGCGGTCCGGTCTCGCCGGCAGTCCGGGAAGCCGCATCGTGTGCAGGATGCTCTCTCCCTCCGCCATCGGCCGGGAAAGAACACGGATCTCACGCTCTCCGTTCAAAATAAACTCACAGACATGGTGCGCCTCGTACCAGTTGATTCCTGCGCTCACCAGCGGGTAATACGTTTCCTTTCCCCGGACGCGCATCTCCATGCCGATATTTCGCTCGATCATATCACGCCCGCCGAAGATGATCCCGTGCCCCTCGATCATCCCTACGCGCTCCATCACCGCATAGCAGGCGCCCTTCGAGTACAGATTCCGCCCCTGAAACGCGTGTCGCTTGTAACAGAGGAACTGAATCGACCGCTCCGCCCAGCTCTTGTTGAAATAATCGCCCATCAGATAACTGGCAGACACGTTCCTGCGCTCGAACACCTTCTTCAGAAGCTCAAAGAACAGGCGATCCTTTTCCTTCTGCCACTCGGTATCCCCGCGTCCGGCGCGCACCTCTTCATTCATCGGCTGCCGGGCAACCGGCGTTACCGTGGCGATCGCCGGTCTCGTGCTGCGGTCGATGTGAAGCACATACCCGACGATCGCCTCGTCTTCGTATGTCAAGAGCGCCACATCCTGATACCACAGCTCTTTTTTCTGGTTGATCGTATGGTAAAAAAACGAAGAAAGATAATCCTGTAAATAAATCTGCTTGCGGTCAAGGCCGTTTCGCTCCAGCGCCTCAACGATCACCGTGCTCCACCAGTCGTCAAGCTCGCGCACCGTCGCCATCACATGCAGCCTTGTCTCCTGCGTCAACAGCTTCAACTTCGACAGACAAAGCTGAAAATAGGCTGCCAGAAGCTCCGCCGGCACATAGCTTCGCCCATTGCAGAAGACCTGTTCCTGCCGCGCGATCTTATTGTACAGATCCGTGATCCCGCTTCGGTCCTGCGCAATTTGCTTTTCCCCATTCTTCTGTCCGGCGGCCTGCTCTTCCTTTCCATCCCAGAGACGCCACTTCCCGCGGCCGTCCTGACGCATACCCATCGGCAAAAGCGCATGCTCCGCGTCCGACGACGCGCCCAGCGTCATCGGCTCTTTGACCGACTGATGATAATAAGTGATCTGGGCATACTGTTCGTTCAATTCGATTCCAAGCACCAGTTCGTTTGTCGCCTGTATCATAGATTCTCCCTGTCCCTTGTCTCTTCCTCAATATGATCCGCGGATATCCTCCGGCGCTCAAACCGGCGTAAAGACTTCCTCCGCGAGATACTCCAGCGTCAGGTAGGATTCCAGCTCCTCATGGAACTGTTTTTCTCCCGCAGCCCTCGCCCGCGCGATACGGTTCAGGAACTCGTACTTCGAGACCCGACCGGACGTCGCAGACGGCGCGCGCAACACCCACAGATCCGTCTTTTTCCGTTCGTTTCCCAGCTCTTCCTCGAGGTAGCATTCGAGCTCGTCTCCGTCAAAAAGCGTGAACTCCCGGACAAAGATACCTTCGAAATAGTCCTTCATCGGCTCCTCACGGTAATTCTCCTCCCTGCCGCGCAGACGGTAGAAGATCGTCACCTTGCTCTTCGGATTGCAGGCGTACTCCGCAAAAACCCTGCCCTCCATCTGATACGGCCGCAGCAGCTCCTCGTCGAAGCGTCTCCAGAACGCAAAGCGCATTCCCTTCGCGCCAAACTCTTCGAGCAGATTTTCCGCGATTCTTCTCTGCTCCGGCTTCAGCTCAAGGCTCCGCGCATAAAACTGCAGAAGCGCAAGACGGCACACCGGCTCCTGTTCCTCGGATCTGTTCTTCCGCGCAAGATACAGGTATTCGCGCTCAATGTAGGCAAACACCGGATCCGATACGGGAATATCCTTCACAAAATATTCGTACGCCTTGAGATTCACATAAGCCCTGCAAAGCCTCTTGCGTCCCATCTTTTTCCAATAGGATTCAAACACGGCCTCCGAGCCTTGCGTCCCGCTTCTCGTGAACAGGATCATCGTTATGATCTTCTCCTCCAGAAGCATCGTATCCAGATCAAAACGGAGCGCCGCCTGCCAGATCAGCTTCATATCGCGTACCGGTCCCTCATAGTAGAGGAGCAGGTACCGTAGCAGCTTGTCGTCGTATTTGCCCCGGTCAAAACAGTAATGACACAGGGATACCAGCATGGAGTTCTCCTCAAACTCCAGCTCCAGCACCATACGGCTGCAGATGCGCACAAGCTGGAGCAGCGCGATCCCCTCCGTCCCGTAGGTGTCGAGAAGCGCAAACGCGTCCGCGCACTTTCCTTCCTCCGCCAGAAGCGTAATCAGAGCCGCCTTATCTACCCTCACATAAGACAGATACGGAATATGCTCCAGAAATTCCGCCAGAGAATCGTCGCGGATATGGTTTACATAATAATTCATCACTTCTCTGCGCATGCAATCGCGAAACGTCTCCGAAAATGCTTCCGTCTCGCACGCCGCGGCAAAATACGGCAGCGTCCGTCTCTGCACCGGTCCCGTCTCCATGCATCTGACGCAGATATACAAAAGCAGTCCCGGATACTCCGGCGCCATCTGCGCGCACCACGCAAGCAGCTCCTCGTCCTCAAGCATCCTCCGGATACCGCTGTCTGCGGGCGCCGGATACCGGCGTCCCTGCATGTCCTCGAACACGATCGCACTGTCCGGGTCATAGATGCGGACAAAGGCGCGCCCGTCCGTCAGAGGCGCGGCCTGCTCTCTCCGAAGCCGCGTAGAGTGGACGATTACCTGTCGGATGTTCGGCAGACTGCATGTGACCTCGCAGGTAAACAGAATCCCCGCCAGCTTCTCCGCGGAGGATCTTGTCAGCGTCTTTTTCCGCAGAAATGTCCGATAGAGCACTGCAAGATCATCTGAGACATGTCCCGCCTCCAACTGATCCGTCGTAAATTTTTCCATCGCCGTCCGATAGCTGCGGAAGGTCTGCGCGTCACGCTCCCGATTTTCCACGATCCTGCGGTAGATCGCAGCTCTCCTGCGGTAATCCAGCGCAGTATCGTATGCAAAATACATCCGGATCACCTGCGGCATGGAATCCATGTCGAGGCTGTCCATCGTCTCCATATAATATTCATACAAACCCGTGATGCGCAGCCCGATCTCGACGCCCTTCGCGTACCACGGGAAAAAGCAGCTATCCTTTTTGTCTCCCTTCATCAGCAGAAGACATACCGCTTTCACAAGGTCCTCGGACGGGTAAAGCTGATAGCCGCTTGTCAGCACCTCGTAGAGTCTTTGGTCGAACGTCGGATAATGCGCCGCCAGACCCGCCGCCTGCCGCACGACCTCCGCGGTCAGAACCGCTTCTTCCTTCGCGAAGCGCAGAAGCTGCAGCTCAAAGGAATCCAGCCGCCGCATCAGAAACGGATCGTTCTTCAGAATCTGATACGCCTCAAGATACATGATCCGGCTCCTGCAACCGAAGCGGAACTGCTCCGCGATGGCCTCATACTTCGCGTTGTCATTGTGCAGATAAGTCTCCTGCAGGTACAGAAGGATCCAGAGCAGCCTCCAGTTCGTCCTGTCCCGCGAAAACAGACGGACGATCTCCTCCTCCACACGATCGACATAAGCCGCCTCGTGGTAAAAGAACGTCGTCATGTACAGATAAAATCCGTATCGCTCCGGGGAACCGTCCCGGCGAATTTGCCCCTCCAGACTCTCGAGAAGCTTCAGCGCCCTCTGCTTCTTTCCGTCCGCAAAATAGAGCTGCACCAGAAACAGATCCGCGTACAGATCCTGTCCTCCGGACCGCTTGTAGCTGCCAAGCACGCTCACCGAACGCTCCACCCATGTGGAGAGATCGATCTTCTTCAGGCGGAAGCGCACATAAAGAGCTTCCAGCTCCTTCCTCATGATCTTGCGGGTATGATACCCGCGCCCTGCTCCGCCGCGTTCTTCTCTGTGCGCCGTCACTTGGATCAGGAGCGTCCGGCAGCCTGCCGTCAGAGAGATCTGCGCGTAATTGTTCCCCGCGTGCATCAAGTTCGTATCCAAAATGAAATTCAGCTCATACGTGCTGCCAGCGAACTCCTCCGTCGTAAAAGATTTCTTCTCAAGGCGCAAAAAGCGCGCGTCCGAGCTCGCGGCGATCTCCTGATACCCCCACGTATTTTTCAGGATCCGGATCGTCTGCCCCACCGGAACGGAAAGCCCGTCCCACCGATAGGAATTCTGCTCCGCGGACAGCTCGATCGGCTCCTTTGCGCCTGTTCCGACCAGAAACTCCTCGACCTGCGCACAACCGCTCCCCTGCGCGCGCAGACTTCCGTAAAGCGCCGCAGTATGTGGATCTCCCGTCTCCATCCTTTTCTCAAACTCCGCCGAGGCAAAGATACGGCTCGCCTTCCGGCAATCCTCCCGCGCCACCGCGGCAAGCGCCTGCACGCTTTCGACCCGTGCGGCTTCTCCGGCCTGCGTCCCCTGCTCTACCGCAATCTCGTACGGCAGGACATACTCTCCGAGGTCGCTGCAGATCGTGATGCTTCCCTGCTCCTGCGTCCCCTCTTCGAACCCGCTGCAGTCGATCTGAAACCGGATATCGTTCTCAATCCCCTGAAACTCCGCCGGGGAGCACAGCATACGCGGACTGGACGCGTAGAGAAAGCCCTTGACCTTGCTGTGATCCGCGGCCGAGATCCGGAAGCTTCCGCGCGCCGCTTCCCCGGGCGCAGCGCTGAGTGTAAGCCTTTCGGGCTCAATCACAAGCTTTGCAGGTTCATATTCAAATATTCCGTTTAATAGCTGTTCGATACGTCTTTTCAATTCCGATCACCCATCCTGTAAATACCAGTTAAAGTATATCACTTTCGGACTGTTCTTCGCAAGCATTCTGCTGATATTTATGAAACATTAAGTTTGTCAAGGTCTAAAACTTTTTAAAATTTCCGCCGCGGATGAATAGGCGGGTTGCAAAATGTGAATCATTTTATCAGAAGACAAGATACATGCAGGAGGATGATCACATGGCACTTAACAAAGTAGAGATCTGCGGCGTCAATACCGCAAAGCTTCCGACACTGACCGGGGAGGAAAAAGAGTTCCTGTTTGAGCGCATCAAGGCGGGCGATGAAAATGCGCGGGAGCTGTACATCAAAGGGAATCTACGTCTGGTCCTGAGTGTGATCAAGCGTTTTTCGAGCAGCAATGAAAATGTGGACGACCTCTTTCAGATCGGCTGCATCGGACTCATGAAAGCCATAGACAACTTCAATACGGATCTTGATGTAAAATTCAGCACATATGCGGTCCCGATGATCATCGGCGAGATCCGTCGGTATCTGCGGGACAACAACGCAATCCGCGTCAGCCGGTCGCTGCGTGACACGGCCTACAAGGCGATCTACGCAAAGGAGAGCTATACGAAAAAATACCTGAAGGAGCCCACGATCAACGAGATCGCAGAAGAAATCGGCGTGCCGAAGGAGGAGATCGTCTATGCGATGGACGCGATTCAGAGCCCGGTCAGCCTCTACGATCCGGTATACACCGAGGGCGGAGACGCGCTCTACGTCATGGATCAGATCAGCGATAAGAAAAATAAGGAGGAAAACTGGGTCGAGGTCATCTCCCTGAAGGAAGCGATGAAACGGCTGGACGAGCGGGAAAAGCACATCATCGAGCTTCGGTTCTACGAGGGCAAGACGCAGATGGAGGTGGCATCCGAGATTGGCATCTCACAGGCGCAGGTAAGCCGGCTCGAGAAGAACGCACTCAAAAACATGCGCAATTATCTGCGGGCCTGAGCGTTCTATCGGCAGGCGACCCGGTGTTTCACCCGCATTTCCTGCGAACGTCCTCCTCGCTGACCTCCACCAAAATGATGTCGGTCCCGATCTGTACAATACATTTCCACGGGATAACGTATTCGTACTCTCTTCCGAGGAACCAACAGAATTTTCCGGGACCCGGCACGATCAGCGCAAGGATGCAGCCGGTCTTGCAGTCAAAATCAAGATCGCTGACGCACCCGAGCGACCGGCAGGTACAGATATTGATCACTTCTTTTTGTTTCAGGTCATAAAATCGCATGGACATTCTCCCATCACGCGGCGGCTGATTTATTATATGACGATTCTTGACAGTAGTTCCGACATCCTTTATACTTTAAGAAATGAAGAATCCGGGAGGTAATATAGAATGAAATGTCCGTTTTGCAGTCAGGAGAATACACGTGTCGTAGATTCGAGACCGGCGGATGAGAACAGCTCCATCCGGAGAAGGCGCATGTGCGACGCATGCGGAAAACGCTTTACGACCTACGAAAAGGTGGACACGATCCCACTCGTCGTGATTAAAAAGGACCAGACCAGAGAACAGTACGACCGTCGAAAGATCGAGGCGGGCGTGATGCGCGCATGCTACAAGCGGCCGATCCCGATCCAGAAGATCAAAGAGATGATCGACGCGGCAGAGATGGAGATCTTCAATCTCGAAGAAAAAGAGATCGAGAGCAAAGTGATCGGCGAGATCGTAATGGACAAGCTGAAAGATCTGGAGGCTGTCGCATATGTGCGTTTCGCCTCCGTCTATCGCGAGTTCAAGGACGTCAACACCTTCATGAACGAGCTGAAGAAAATACTGGAATAAATTTCAGGCGCCCTTGGTTTTTGCTCTCTTACTTTCTTCCCCTTTTGTCATTGCATGTAAAATATTTTTAAAAAGCGGCTCGTTTTCGATCACCAAAATGCAGAGTTTTTCTCGTGCGCGGGTCGCCCCCTGATACCACAATTTTACAAGGTCAAAGTCGTAGTCCTTAGGAGGGTTTGCTTTAAGCTCTCCGTGTTCATCGTAGAAGAAATGATCGTCCATAGGAACCATCACATAATCAAATTCCTGCCCGACGATTTTTTGCGTGTCTTCATAATCGCTGAACTCGGCAAAATCGGACCCATTCCACGGCACAGGATAGTTGATAAACTTATATTTCTTGTTTTGTACATAATATTCTACGATCTCTTTTGCGGCATCAACTTTCGACGCAAATAATACCTCTATATTGTGAGAAGCTCTTTCCTTCGGGTCAAACGTCAGATTCAGATTCGTCACTTTGCCTATGAAAGACATAATTTCACTGTTTGTCCGGATTGTTTTTTTTAGCTTTTCTTCCTTGACAAATCCCTGATGTTTCTTTATTTTTTCAGGAATATCGTCACTCTTACTTGTTTTGCGAAATGTCTGCTCACGATCATAAGAAAACACACAGCTTATTTCCTTTTCATCCACCTTTTCCATTAGGGGTACAAGGTTTTTCTCGTAATATAATCTTTGCGCTTCGTCCACAAAAACATACTCTGTCCCCGGCGGCAATTCACGCTCCTTCGCCGAAATTAATCGGACGCCCTCCCATTTCTCCTTCAGCGCAAAATGCCCCTCTGACAGCGTACCTGAGTGTACGACACATACCTTTCCCGCCCCTTTGCTTTCCGCCAAGTTTCGCGCAATGTCGTAAAGCAGTAATGTCTTTCCGGTTCCTGCGGTGCCCGTGATCCCCCATATTTTTCCCTTTTCCTCAGTAATCCCGGTGATGATCTCCTTTTTAATATTCTCCTGCAGATTCGTCAAAAAATAACTGCCGTTTAAAAAGCGCTCCGGCTGATTGATCGGGGAGAGCAGATAATCTTTTGCATGAAACAGGCTCTCTATGCCGCAATCCATACACGGCTTTTTCAACGTAATCTGTTCCAATATTTTCCGGACGCTCGATCTTAGCAGCCTGTCACTGTCACCGTAATAGCGATAGACGATAGGTTCCGGATCTGCCATTACATAACAGAATGAAACGATCTCCCGTCCAAGATGAGACAGATAATGTCTGTTTTGCTTTAATTGTTTTTTGATCTTCTTTTGATTTTCTTTCTCATACTTCTGACTTTTCAATTCAATATTGACAACCGTCCCGGGAACTTCCCCAGCCTCCTGCCCGGACCCATAGATCTTCAATAAATCGAATTCCTTGGAAATTTGCGGGATAGAAAAACCATAAAAAAAATGGTCGAAGTCCGATGTATTCGCTCCTGCTTCTTTGAGTTTCCTCACCAGATTTTCAAGCGTATCAATTTCTCTTTCTTTTCCATCGTGTTTTGTTTCAACCTGACCAAGCGCGTCAGCGTAATCGCAAAACGTCTCCCACTCTATGCCTTTTCCGTGACACAGTATATCAAGATTAATCGCGTTCATTTGAATTTTTCCTCATAAGTATATATTTTGTTTTCTGACTGAATTATAAGACGGATCGTACAGTTAAGTCAATTAAAATCGAAATCATTCAAACCGCACGATCTCCCTTCTGAGGCGCTTGATGATCCGTTTCTCCAGCCTCGAAATATAAGACTGCGAAATCCCGAGCAGATCCGCGACCTCCTTTTGCGTCTTCTCCTCGCCGTCCCGTGTGTTGATGCCGAAGCGCAGATGAATGATCGTCTGTTCCCGCTTGGAGAGCTTGGCGATTGCGGCCAGCAGCAGATTGTGCTCCGCCTCTGTCTCCATATCGCGTGAAATCACATCCTCGTCCGTTCCCAGAATATCCGAGAGAAGCAGTTCATTCCCGTCCCAGTCTACGTTCAGGGGCTCGTCGATCGAGACCTCCATCTTGTTCTTGCTGTTGCGGCGCAGATACATCAGGATCTCGTTCTCAATGCAGCGCGAGGCGTATGTCGCAAGCTTGATCTTCTTGTCCGGATTGAACGTGTTGATCGCCTTGATCAGCCCGATCGTCCCGATCGAGATCAGATCCTCGACGCCGACGCCCGTATTGTCGAATTTCTTTGCTATGTATACGACCAGCCGAAGATTATGCTCGATAAGCTGGCTCTTCGCCTTCGCGTCCCCGTCCTTTCCCAGCATCCCGAGAAGCGACCTTTCCTGCTCCGGTTCAAGCGGCGCAGGCAGCACCTCGGTCCCGCCGATATAATGTGTTTCCTTTGGTTTGCGAAACAGAACATCCCCGAAATTCGCCGCCATTTTAAACTGGAACCGCTGAGGCATCGCAATTTTTACAACCATCTCTCTTCTCCCCTTTTCGTAGCTGTTCAATACCCTTGTTACCGTTACTGTTTTTTATTTCTCATATCTTGCATGCAGAGGATGCAGGATCATCTGAAACTGCTCTCCCGCGCTGACCTGTCCCTCATAAATCGCCAGAATCGGCCGCTTGATGACAGCCGTGCCTTCGGACAGCTCCACCGTCATGCGATCGATCGTCACCCCGCGCAGCCAGCCCTTCCCGGTTCCGATGCTGTGAAAGGGGATCAGATAAAATCCGCGCCTTTCCTCCCACTTCTCCCCGAGTAGCCGCCTTGCGGGCGCTGCATCCACAATGCTGACCGGCCTGCCGGTGAGCGGTTCCTCCAGACGGTTCCCCGTATCGATCATGCCGCGCAGTGTTTCCGTCCGTTCCTCCCATTGCAGCCGCACGGTCACAAGGCTGTCGCACAGGGATTTTCTCTTTGTCAGGAAACGCCCCGTGACCCTGATGAGAAAAAGCGCCGACACCGCCCCTGCCGTCAGCGGCAGTCCGAACAGCCCGAGCAGCATTTCCAGAACGCCCCCGAAGCAAACGCTTGTCAGCAATAAAAAGAACAGTCCTTTCAGGAACTCTTCCCTGCCCTTCCCGGCGAACAAAATGATCCCGGCAAGCAGCATGCCGGAGAAATACCATTCAGGCAACCCGAGGCAGGTCAGCAAAGTCATGGAAGCCGCGTTCGCCATGCTCGCCGCCGCGATCCGCTTCCGGGACAGCTTCTGCCGTCCGAGAAGCGCAGCCGTCCCGATCAGCAGATAACCCGTGAGAAGATGTTCCAGAAAAAACTGATCTATGTAAAATTCATAATACACAAAACACCCCCTGCGGATGCAACTGAGCTCAGTATACTCCGCAGAGGGTGTGAAATTTGTCAAATACGGGCGGCATTTCTGCCATTTTCGTTGACAGAAAGCGACACGGCTCTCTCCCGTCGAACCCATATCAGCCTAAAAGCAAAAACGTCTCCGGGTGGACACCCCTATAGGTCCTTCCCGGAGACGTTCCTGCTTTTTCTACTCATAAAATCGACGGCGAAAGGCGATTGCCGAACCCCGATCAGATCTGCAGCAATGGCAACACTTCCGCGACCAGTGCCGCAGCGAGCTGGCCGGGGGCGGATGCTTTCCCGGCGGTTGCGAATGTCACGGCAGAACCGGTCAGAGAGCCGCACAGCCGGCTAACCGCGCCTAGCCGCCCCATCGCCATCGTGATGTACGGGCGATCCGCGTACCGAAGCTTCATGTCAATCGACGCGCCGAGGAGTGTCATCACGTCCTCCTCCGCGCGCGGCATGACGGCCGCTTTCGTGATATCCGCGCCGAGCTCCTGCATCCTTCGCATGATCTTCGTGAGCGTATCCCGCTCCGGCGTCCCGGCAAAATCATGGAAGGATGCCACGACCTTTCCGCCCTGCGCATGGATCTGTTCCGTCAGGCGACGCAGGCGCTCCTCGCCGCGGTTCAGCTCGACATCCACAAGATCGGCATATCCGCAGGCGATCGCGCGCAGATTCAGCGCTTCATATTCTTCCATCGAAATCTGACGCTCACCGCCTTCCTCCTTCGTCCGGAAGGTAAAAAGGATTGGTCGATCGCCCAGACAACTGCGCAGCTTTTCAAGCGCATGCTCTACCCACTGCGCGTCGTCCGTCCGCCGCCAGAAATCGGCTCTCCATTCCACCAGATCACAAGGCCCGGCCAGAAGTCCATCCATCTGCCGTTCCAACTCCTCCGGATCTTCTGCCGTCAGCGGAACGCAGATTTTCGGCGTCCCGTCACCCACAGGCAAGCCGCGCACAGTCAACTGTTCCCGTTCCATCTTTTTCATCACATGCATATGTCTTTTCCTCGCTCTCTTTTCTCTCGTTCATACCGGCAGTTTCCATTTTGAGCTTATTTTAGCATATCCGACTGCTAAAAAAAAGAAGAAAAAAGAACGTCAAAAGAAGAGGTATTTTTATTGACAGGCATAGCCCGACACGATATGATTATATTAAATATAACAAATGATAAGCCGCCAAAGGATCTCAATGGACAAACAGACAAAGTGGCACAAACGCTTAGAACGGAGGAAAGGATATGGAGGAGGTTATGACAGACAAACAGTTCAAAACTATTTTGGAAATGGTCGACATGATCCTAGACGGCTGTAAGGATCTTGAAGATGCCAAAAAGAAAGTGCAGAAACTGATCACAAATTTGAGCATCTGAATCTGAACATTTATACAAAGAAAGAAAGCGAAAGAGGTACCCAAATGCCACAAGAGATTACCGGCCGCACACGTCTCGGCTGTCTGCTCGGGACGCCGGTCACACACAGCCTGTCCCCGATGATGTACAATGAATCATTCCGCCTGCTCGGCATGGATCGCGTCTACCTGTGCTTTGACACAGAGCACGCGGATCTCGGAGGTATCGTGCAGTCGCTGCGCCAGATGGACGTGTTCGGCTTCAATCTCACGATGCCGGATAAGGAGCGCGTCCTTCCGTTTCTTGATGAGATCGACCCCGCCGCGCAGATGATCGGCGCGGTCAACACGGTCAAAAACGAGAACGGGATGTTGATCGGCTACAATACGGACGGGATCGGATATATGCGTTCGGTGCGCGAGACCGGCTGTGATCCGGCGAACAGTGAGATGACGCTGTTGGGCGCGGGAGGCGCAGCAGCTTCGATCGCGGTACATGCTGCGCTTGACGGCGTTCCCGCCCTGCACATTGTGAACCGCCGCGGACGTTCTTGGGAAAAGGCGCTGCGCCTTGCAGACACGATCTGCCGCAACACCGCCTGTCATGCCGACGTGACCGACAGCGCCGATGCAAAAGCCGTACAGGACTGTATCCGGCGAAGCAGACTGCTCACGAACGCCACCTCCGTCGGCATGGCTCCGAATGAGGACGCGACCCCGATCGCAGACCCCTCATGGCTGCATCCGGATCTGCTCGTCTCGGACATCATCTACAACCCGCGCCAGACGCGGCTGCTTCGTGAAGCCGAAGCACAGGGCTGCCGCACCCTGAACGGCATGTATATGCTGCTCTATCAGGGAGCCGCCGCGTTTCGGATCTGGACCGGGCAGGACATGCCGGTCGAGAATGTGCGGCAGAAATATTTCCTGTGATTTTTGCAAATTCAAGCTTTTTTATTTTAATTTTCTCAAAAGACAGGAGGTAAAAACTATGAAAAACACAAAAATAAAGAGGATTTGGCTGCTCTTGACGCTGGTCCTGACGTTTTCCGCATTACTGGGGCCTGTCGCCCATGCGGATTATGATTGGATTCGCCCCAAAACCATCTCTGCAGTCGGCAAGAAGACTGTAACCATGCAGGTCGGAGAAGAAAAGGATCTTCGCATCAGAATGAATCCGCTCCATGCGGATGACGATTTTCTTCGCTGGAAGATTGTCTCCGGCAAAAAATATGTGAGATTTAAAGATTATGACCGCAGCGATGACAGCATTGAAATCGTTGCAAAAAAGGCCGGCACCGCTAAGGTATGTTGTTACATCAACGGAAAGTCCGACAAAAAAGTAAACTTTACGGTCAAAGTAAAAAAATCTGCCGGGAAGAAAGCAACCATCGCCGCAAGGGGCAGCAAAATCAGATACGAAGAGGTCTACGACGATTTTGACCTTGAGGTGAAAAAGCTCGGCACCGTCAGCGGCAAAAATCTAAAGTGGACAATTGCGGACAGAGAGATTGCCGATTTCGATTCACCATACGCGACTAAGGGCGTTGAGGTAGATTTCGTTGCAAAAAAGGTCGGTACCACCACAATCACCTGCACGAATACCGTGACAAGTGAAAAAATCACTTTCACAGTAAAGATCGTGAACCGTTATGAGGATTTCGATGACGAGGATGATTTCTGGGAATACTATGACGATTAAGCTATTGTCTCAAAAAGGGCGCCGCAGCTTTGCGGCGCCCTTAATATCATATCTGTCAATTTCTCTTGAGGAAATCCGGAATCTGGATATCTCTCTCCTGTACTTTACTCTCCGGAGCGCGAAGCGAACCCGAACCCGCGCTGACCGTCGGCGTGCGAAGCTGTACGGTCGGAGCCTTGTACGACGGAGTCTGCCCTGCCTCGTTGCGCAGGAAGCTGAAATCCGGCGCGGAGCTTCTTCCTCTGGATGAGTTCTTCTCCTGTTTCTTGTTCGTGTCCTCAAGCCCGGTCGCGATCACCGTGATGCTCGCCTCGTCCGCGTATGTATCGTCGTACATCGCGCCGAAGATGATGTTCGCATCCTCGCCGGCCATCTCCTGCACATAGCTCGCCGCGTCGTTCGCGTCGATCAGGGAAATGTCGCCGGAGATATTGATGATTACATGGGACGCGCCCGCGATGGAGGTCTCGAGCAGCGGACTGGATACCGCCTGCTTCACTGCTTCGAGCGCCTTGTCGTCGCCCTTAGCCTGTCCGATACCGATGTGCGCGATGCCCTTGTTCGTCATGACTGTCTGTACATCCGCAAAGTCAAGGTTGATCAGAGCCGGCAGGTTGATCAGATCCGTGATCCCCTGCACCGCCTGCTGGAGTACCTCGTCCGCCTTCTTCAGAGCCTCCGGCATCGTGGTCCGGCGGTCTACGATCTCGAGCAGCTTGTCGTTCGGGATGACGATCAGTGTGTCGACGTTCTCCTTGAGCTTTTCGATGCCCATCAGAGCGTTATTCATACGTGTCTTCGCCTCAAAACGAAACGGCTTCGTCACAACGCCTACCGTCAGGATGCCCATCTCCTTCGCAATACCTGCAACGATCGGGGCCGCGCCCGTGCCAGTGCCGCCTCCCATGCCGCAGGTGACAAACACCATGTCCGCGCCCTGAATCGCCTGACGGATCTCCTCTGCGCTCTCTTCGGCTGCCTGCTGACCGACCTCCGGCTTCGCGCCGGCGCCGAGTCCCTTCGTCACCTTTTCGCCGATTTGGATCGTGGTCGGAGCCTTGCAGCGAAGCAGATCCTGTTTATCCGTATTGATCCCGATAAATTCCACGCCTACGATCGTGTCCTCGACCATTCGGCTGACTGCGTTGTTTCCCCCGCCGCCGACGCCGATCACTATAATCTTCGCAGCGGATTCCGTTTCGTTTGACATAATCTCTAACACCGTGTTTCCTCCTTTTCGTACCGGGCAAATCCCTCTTCCAAACAGCATTCCTCAGGGACGCCCTATTTATACTTCCCCTTAACCGCGGCGGCATATTCGCAGACTTTCCCCACTATCCGCCGTACTGCTTTTATAATATAGGTTCTTGCAGAATTTATCAAGTCCCATTTTCAAATTATTTGCATCTTTTTGTAAAAAGTTCCGTCCATTACTGCTGAATCAATTCCCCTGTCGCGGAATCAAAGACATTCATATATGCATCCACGACGTTTCCGTCTTCGTTGACCGACACGCCCGGCACCGGATTGCCGTACTCGTCGACGACCGTGCCGTTCTCGACGCGGACGTTGTAGACCAAGGTCCCGGAAGAGTTGAACACCATCGGGTAAACGGTCCCGCTTTCGTTCCCGTCGTCCTGTCCGTCTCCGCTCCCCTCGCCGTCACCGGCGGCTTGTCCGTCTTCGCCGTCTCCAGAGCCGTCTCCGGAGCCTTCTCCCGCTTCGCCGTCTTCTCCGGCAGCCCCGTTCTCATCGGTTCCTTCCGGAGCTGCTTCCGAAGGAGTGAACGGAACCTGCTCGTTTCGTCCGGTGAATCCCTCAAGATGAAGCGTTCCGCTCTGCCCGTCAAGCCGTGGCAGGATTTTCGCAAGGTTCGCGATCTTCTCCTCCAGATATTCGTCCTGTCCGAGCTGGATCTCTATTTTCCCGGAAAAGATCGTGATCTCCATGTTTTCGCCGAACCGGATCTCGTCGGCGGTCACCCCCTGATACGCCAGAAGCTGCGTCAGGCTCAGGATCGTCCGAAGCTGGGCGCTGCTCTGCGCTGGAAGCTTCTGATAAAGCAGGGGATCCTCCATCGCCGCTCCGGTGACGATCGGGACTCCGTCATAGGTCTGGTCTGTGATCTCCAAGACGGTTCCTTCCTCATCGATATAAACATAACCGCCTTTGTCAAAATACGCCACCGGTTTTTTCTCCGTCACATGCACGTCGAGCTGCGACGGGGATTTCATCTGCACATGCAGCGATTCCAGATAAGGCATGCCGGACGGCACCTTTCCGTCCCTGTATTTCCAAAGCATATACGCCGTATTTTTCATAAACACATCATCAATCAGCCCCGAAGAAATCTCCTCGGAGGAGTGATGCTCATTGCCGTATACCTGTATTTTTCTGACCCGGAATAAAAGGATAAAGATCAGCAAAAGCAGACACACGCCCGCCGCCGCGACTGCCTTCGCAATTCTCGCCTTTCTTCTCGTTCGTTTGTTCTGTGCCATTTCTTCCCCTGTATCTCCTTCATTCGTTCGTCACACAACCTGTCGGATCTTGGCCCCAAGCAGGCGCAGGTCCCGGCAGATATCCTCGTATCCGCGCTCAATATATTCGGTGTTTCGGATCACCGACGTCCCGTTCGCCTGAAGCGCCGCGATCACAAGCGCCGCGCCTCCACGCAGATCCGGCGCCGCAAGCTTAGCCGGTGTAAGCGCCGGAAGCCCTTTTATCACAGCGCATCTGCCGTCTATACGAATCTTCGCGCCCATCTTCTGAAGCTCGGGCACGATCCGAAAGCGATTCTCAAAAATCGTCTCACAGATGCGGCTCTCTCCCCGCGCGCGGCAAAGCACCGCCGTCAGCGGCGACTGCAGGTCGGTCGGAAAACCCGGATACGGCGCCGTCTCCAAATAGGGAACCGCGCAGAGCGGACGGCCGGCGCTGATCTCGATCCGATTTTCTCCGCAAACGACCGAAACTCCCATGTCGCGCAGCACTTCAGTCAGAGCCTCCAGCTCCCGGCACGGGAAATCCCTGATCGCAACCGTGCCTCTTGTCGCGACTGCCGCGAGCAGACAGGTCCCGGCAACAATGCGGTCCGGCTTCATACGATAACGCGCCGGGCCGAGCTTATTTCCGCCCAGAATACGGATATCGCCCTCCGCCGTCCGGCTGATCTGTGCGCCGCGCTTTACCAAAAAGCCGCAAAGCTCGTCGACCTCCGGTTCCCTCGCCGCGTGCTCGATCAGTGTCTCTGCCGGCGCAAGCACGGAGGCCAGAATCGCGTTCTCCGTCGCTCCCACGCTCGGTATGGACAGGCATACCCGTCCGCCCCTCAGATTGACGGCGTCCGCCGTGATTTTTTCTTCCAGATAAAACCGCGCGCCGAGCTGTCGCAGCGCCGCGATATGCTGATCGATCGGACGCTCCCCGATCGCGCAGCCGCCCGGAAGCGGCAGCACGGCCTTTTTCATCCTGCCGAGAAGCGCGCCGAGAAACAGAACCGAAGACCGGATCCTCCCCGCCTCTTCCCCGCCTATCTCAAACGCGTCAACGCGGGACGCATCGATCTGCACCGTTTTGCCCGCGCACTGTACCCGGCAGCCCAAATACCGCATGATTTCCAGTGTGTCCGCCACATCCCTGATCTGCGGACAGTTTTCTATGATACATACCCCTTCGCCCAATATGCATGCCGCCAATATCGGGAGCACCGCATTTTTGGAACCCTGTATACAAATTTCGCCGTGCAGAGGCACGCCTCCCGTAATTTCAAGACTGCCCAAATCCATCCCCCGGCTTTCCTTCCGTCAAGAGCGCTTTCGCACTCCGTCGGACACCATATACCCCAGTATATGCCGAAGGATGACTTTCTGTGATTCACGTCCTGCTGCAACGGCTCACCGAAAGGGCAAGCCCCATCTCCGAGAGCAGGAAGAGCACCGAGGTGCCGCCGTAGCTGACAAACGGCAGCGTGATCCCCGTGTTCGGGATCGTGTTCGTAACCACCGCGATATTCAGGATGACTTGAATCGCGATATGCCCCATGATCCCGGCCGCGATCAGCGAGCCAAACAGATCGGGCGCATGGGTGGCAACCACCATGAATCGCCAGAGCAGCAGCAGAAACAAGAGTATCAGCAAAAGCGCTCCGAACAGTCCCAATTCCTCGCAGATCACCGCGAATATCATATCATTCTGGGCCTCGGGCACGAAGCCGAGCTTCTGCAGGCTGTTGCCTAAGCCCCGTCCGAACAGGCCGCCGGAGCCGATCGCATACAGTCCCTGAACGGTCTGGAACCCTTTTTCATACAGCTCCGGATTCCGCCAGATCGCCAAGCGCTCCAGCCGATAGGATTCCATACTCAGGAAAATCCCCAAAAATCCGGTCCCCGCCAGAAGGATCCACAGAAACGGCAGATACTTCGGATTGGAGATAAAGATCATCAGCACGGCGATCCCGAGAATGATGACGGCCGTGCTCAGGTTGTTCGTGCCGACCAGTCCCACGATCGGCAGGACCATCAGCATGACAGCCGCGGTCATCCGTCCGCTCTTTCTTCGGTCCATACGGCTGACGAATCCCGCGAGAAGCAGGATCACGGCAGGCTTCGCGTACTCCGCCGGCTGGAACGACAGCGGTCCGATCGACAGCCACCGTCTGGAGCCATTGTACGCGTCTCCGAAGAGCAGCACCGCCCCTGAAAGCACGAGTGACAAAAGATAGGCGGGTACCGACAGCTTCAGCAGCACATGGTAGTCCATACATGCAATCCCATACATCGCCGCCAGCCCGAGCGCGAGCGCAAAAAGCTGTTTCTTAAAGTAGTATGCCGAATCTCCGAAACGCACCCGGCCGTTATACGCGCTCATGCTGTAGAGCACGATCATGCCGAACACCGTCAGGAACAGAACGGCCGCAAGCAGAATGCCGTCCGGTTTCCCGGATTTTGCACGCATGCATCCACTTCCTATGCCAGTTGATTCACCAGTTCCTTAAAGCGCCTGCCCCGGACCTCATAGTTCGGGAACATACCCCAGCTCGCGCAGGCCGGCGACAGCAAAACGGCGTCGCCGCTCACCGCCCGGTCCGCGCAGATCTGCACCGCCTCCTCCAGCGAATCCGCAAGAATGATATCCCGGAATCCGCAGTCCTCGGCTGCCTGCGCAATCTTCTCCCTTGTCTGTCCTATCAGTACCAGATATTTTACCTTGCCGTCAAACGCGCGGATCCATTCCTCATAAGAGGAATTTTTATCGTAGCCTCCGCCGATCAAAAGCGTCGGGCGATCCATCGCCTGAATCCCCTTGATCGCCGCGTCCGGATTCGTTCCCTTGGAATCGTTGTAGTAGACGACGCCGCGGTGCTCCCGCACAAACTCGATGCGGTGTTCGACCGCCTTGAACGCGCGGATCACTTCGCGGACCGTCTCTGCGGAAACGCCGTATGCCAGCGCCATCGCCGCCGCGGCCATCACGTTCTCGTAGTTGTGGCGTCCCACCAGATTCAACTCGCGCACGGAGCACAGGCGGATCTTCTGTCCCGCCCTGTCATATATGATGTCCTCTCCCGCGAGATAAATTCCTTCTTCCAATGTATGCAGACTGCTGAAGTATAGAACTCCCGTCTTCAGGGTTTTTCCGAATTCGCGCAGAACCTCGTCCTCATAATTGAGCACGCAGACATCGTCCAGACCCTGATTTTTTGTAATCAGCTCCTTGACCCTTATGTACTCCTCCAGCGTATGGTGCCGATTCAGATGATCCGGCGTGATATTCAGGATCGCGCTGATCCTCGGCGCAAACGTCTCAATCGTCTCAAGCTGGAAGCTGCTGATCTCCGCCACCGTGACGGCGCGCTCTGTCATCTGCGACACGACGCCCGTATAGGACATCCCGATGTTGCCGACCACGTACACCTCGTCCGCGTAGGCGTGCATAATCTCGCCCAGCAGACTGGTCGTCGTCGTCTTTCCGTTCGTGCCCGTGACCGCCAGCACATCGCCGTGTCCGCACGCCCATGCAAGCTCGATCTCGCCCCCGATGCGGATCCCGGCCGAGCGGAACTTCTCCACAAGCGGCAGATCCGTCGGCACGCCCGGGCTTAAAACCACAAGAGAGAGCTGTCCGATCAGCTCCTCCGAAAGCTCCCCGAGCACGATCTGTAAACTGCCTCCCGCAGCCTTTTCGTCTGTCCCCGGAACCTGCGCGCCCGCTTCCGCGAGCTTCCCGCGAAGCGCCGCCTCGTCAAGCTCCGTATTTCCGTCATACCAGATAATGTCCGCGCCCTGTTCGGCCAGCAGCTTCACCGCGCCGGTTCCGCTGATGCCGGCCCCGAAGACCAGAACCTTTTTTCCCCTGAAGTCCATTTTTCCTCCTTACCGGCGTTCAAAACTACCCCTCGCCGGTTCCTCTGCTCCTATTTCTTCGGCCTTTCGCCGCATTTTCCCCATAATTCACAGTGTCCGCCGCCTTGCCGCGCCGCTGCCCTTTCGCTTAGCCGATCCCCACAAGCCCGAGCAGGCACAAGAACGCCGTGATCACCGTAAACACCGTCACGACGCGCGTCTCCGACCAGCCGCACAGCTCAAAATGGTGGTGGATCGGCGCCATCTTGAAGATCCGTTTTCCTCCGGTCTTTTTGAAGTAAGTCACCTGTATAATGACCGAAAGCACCTCTACCAGATAGATCAGACCCACGATGAGGATAAAGATCGGCATCTTCATCATATAAGCGGAGCCCGCCACGAAGCCTCCGAGCGCCAGCGAACCCGTGTCCCCCATGAACACCTTTGCCGGGTAAACATTGAATAAAAGAAAACCAAGAAGCGCTCCCGTCACGGCCGCCGTCAGCGGCTCGATGCCGCCGCCTAAGATCAGAGACGCCACCGTATAAAAGACCGCGACCATCGTCGTGACGCCCGTCGCAAGGCCATCGAGTCCGTCCGTAAAGTTCACGCCGTTGACCGTACCGATTATGGCAAAATACGCCAGCGGGATCGCCACAATGCGCATCACGCTTCCGGAGATCACCTTGCCCCCGGAGAACGGGATCAAAAGATCCAGACAGGATTTATCCATAAACCAGATGTACGCGACAAAGATCGTCGTCACAATGATCTGCCCCAGCATTTTCTGCTTCGGATACAAACCGTCGGACCGGCGCAGCACCACCTTCAGATAATCGTCCAGAAAACCGATGATCCCGAAGCCGACCACCAGAAACAGCACCGGAACGACGCGCGGGAAACGTCCGATATAAAAAAGCGAGGTCACTGCGGCGCTGATCAGTATGATCAGCCCTCCCATCGTCGGGGTCCCTGCCTTTTTCAGATGGGACTTCACGCCCTCCTCCCGCTCCGTCTGCCCGACCTTCAACTTCTGAAGAAACGGGATCACAAACGGACTCAGGGCAACACTGATCGCAAACGCGACAAATAACGGGATCAAAACATCCTTATTCAGTATCATCACACACCTCGTCTTTTCCGTCTTTCGTCTCTATTCCGCCTTGCTCTGACTCTCTATTATTATCATAGATAAGGCTATTATGCAACCAACAGCTACACGGTGCAGAATGCCTTCGGGAAGGATCTATAGGGGTGTCCACCCGGAGGCATTTCTGCTCCGTGCAGCGTCCGGTTCAGCCTTCCTGCTTGCTCTTCTCTATCCCAAGATACGGCAATATATTCTCAAACATTCCCCGGATCACCGGAGCCGCGATCGTTCCCCCGTAATACACCCCCTGCGGGTTGTTGATAATGCACAGGCCCAGCACCTGCGGATCATCCGCAGGCGCAAAGCCTATGAAGGAGGATATGTATTTGTTCGCGCTCCTCGGAAGCGTCTCTGACGTAGCCGTCTTGCCTCCGATGCGGTAGCCTTCGATATAAGCGTTCTTCCCGGAGCCGCCGTCCACTACCTGCTCCAGCAGACCACGCATCGTCTCCGACGTCTCTTCCGACAGGATCCGCCTCCCGTCGTCATATTGGCACACCCCAAGCAGCGCGCCGTCGTTTGCGTGTACGCGTACGCCGAAATGCGGAATAACGCGTGTGCCGCCGTTGATGATGGAGCTGACCGTGGCCGCCAACTGTACCGGCGTGATCTGGAAGGACTGACCGAACGAGATCGTGGCAAGCTCTACCTGCCCGACGTTCTCCTTCCTGTGCATGATCGTGGCCGCTTCTCCCGGAAGGTCAATACCGGTCTTCTCGTTCAACCCGAACTGGTTAAAGTAGGAAAAATACCGGTCGACGCCGAGCCGCAGCCCGACCTCGATAAACACAGGGTTGCATGAATTCTGGATCCCCTGCACAAATGTCTCGGCCCCGTGTCCGCCCACCTTATGGCAGCGGATTCTTCGATCCTCCACGATCTTGAAGCCCGGACAGGAAAAGCTGTCGTTTAGTGAAACGACCCCTGCCTCCAGTCCTGCGGACGCCGTGATGATCTTGAACGTCGAGCCCGGCTCGTAGGTGTCGTTGATACAGCCGTTTCGCCACATTTGATTCAGCGCGTCCTGCAGTGCCTCGCCCGAGAGTGTGCTCCCGGAAGCCGCCGTCATGCCATTCGTCTCGGATGTGCCATCCCCGGCTGTCTCCGCCGCCGTGCCGTCCGTCTCCCCAGCCGTTTCCTGCGGCAGATATTGCGGCAGCAGCGTGTACGGGTCGTTCAGATCAAATTCCGGCACGTTCGTCATCGCGTAGATCTCGCCGTTTTTCGGATTCATGATCAGGATCGATACGCTGTCCGCCTGCTTCTGTTCCATCACCTGATATGCCGCCTGCTCGGCGTATTTCTGTATATTGTAATCCAGACTGACTACGAGATCGTTGCCCGCGACGGGCTCTATGCGGCTCTCGCCGGTATCGGCGAGCTCCACGCCCCTCGCGTCGGTCAGAGTCAGGATCTTCCCCGGCGTTCCGGAAAGCTCCTCCTCGTATTCGACCTCCAGTCCGATGATGCCCTGATTGTCGCCGCCCGTGAAGCCGAGCACCTTGGATGCCATGCTTCCGAACGGGTAATATCTTCGGTAATCCTCGTCCACCTTCACACCCGCCAGATCGTAATTGCGGATCCGGTCTCCGATCTCTTTATCGACGTTCTGGCGCACGCGCTCGATCGAGCTGACCTTTTCCACGCGTTTGCGCACCGTCTCCTCGGGAAGCTCCAGCTCCTTTGCAAGCACCTCGATCACGCGCTCCGGCTCCTCGATCTGGCTGTGGATCACGGATACAGTGCAGACGGTCCGATTGTCCGCCAAAACGGTTCCGTTGCGATCCAAGATCCTTCCGCGCGCCGCCTTGATCGAGCGTTCTCTCTCGTGAAGGTCCTCCGCCAGCGACGCATAGTGCTCGGATTCCGCGATCATCAGCCGCGCCAGCCGCGCGCCGAGAAGGATCAGCGCCAGCATGCACCCCAGAAATATCACCACCACTTTCCGACGGTGGAACGGTCTTGTTTTCTGCATGGACAGCCTCGCAAACAATCGCATGTAACGACCCGGCTCCTCTTCCCGCGCGGAATCATTACGTTTTATACAATATATTACCGTTTGCGCGAAGCTATGTCCAAGAACTTAATCTTCTTCCCCCGCGGCGTCCTCTTCCTCATCGGTCGCCGTGGCGTCCCACACCGTCGTCTGATCCGCTCCGTCCTCATTTTCAGACGGCGGAAGCGCCAGACCCGGATTGTCCGTCTTCGGATCGATGACCTCCTGATTGCTCGAAGGCTTCACAAAAGAAACCGGGTTCATCACCGCGTCGTACACGGTGCCGTCCTCCGCAATGTACGCGCCCGCGATCTCGTTGCCGCTGCTGTCGACCACTTTTCCGTCTTCAACCCTTGCGTCCGTGTGATAAGCTCCGTATGCGTCGATCGCGTCAAAGATCTGCACGACGTCATCCCCCACATCCTCTCTGCTCAGGCCGAGGGAAGCCAGCATCTCGTCCGTCACGGACTCCGTCGGATAAATGCCCAGATATGGCAGCACCTCCAGTGCGATCTTGCGGTAAACCTCCTGCGCGAACGTACTGTTCGCCTGATTCGCTACGTTCGGCTCGTCGACGATGACATAGATCACGACCTCCGGATCGTTGATCGGCGCCGCGCCGATAAAGGAAACCAGATATTTGCCTTTTGCGCGCGTCCCGGTCTCCGGATCGATCTTCTCTGCGGTACCGGTCTTTCCGCCGATACGATAGCCCGGCACCTGCGCGTGGCGTCCGGTACCTTCCTGCACCGCGACCTCCAGAAAACCGCGGAGGATATCGGATACATCGTTCGAGATCGTCTGCTTCAAAAGCAGGCTTCCCGAGCTCTTTATCACTTTTCCGTTTTCATCGAGGATTTTGTCCACCACATGCGGCTGGTAATAGTAGCCGCCGTTGATTACCGCGGAGAATGCGGCGATCTCTTGGATCATTGTACAGGTGAGGCCCTGCCCGAACGTACAGGTCGCCAGCTCGACCTCGTTCATCGTATCGCGCGTGTACACAGAGCCCGCGGACTCGTTCGGCAAGTCAATCCCGGTCGGCTTTCCGAAATTAAACAAGGACTGATACTGGATAAAGCGCGGAACGGTCAGCCTCATGCCGATCTGCATCAGGCCGTCATTGCAGGAGTTCTTGAGGACGTCGCCGAGCGTCTGGTCGCCGTGCGCGTTCGGATACGCGTCGCAGTGGATCTCCGTGTCGGTGATGAACTCGCCGCCGTCGCAGTAGAAATGATCGTCCGTCGTCACCGCTCCGCACTCGAGCGCGGAGGATACCGTGATCGGCTTGAACGTGGAACCCGGCTCGATACCGTCCGAGACACAGAAATTGCTCCACATCGCGTTCAGCGCCTCCACGTACTCGTCCTCCGTCATGGACTTGATCTCCGATTCTGTGTACCAGTCGTTCAGATTCATCGGATCATTCAGGTTGAATCCCGAGTTTGTCCCCATCGCGAGAATGCTCCCGCTGTTCGGATCCATGATGACGACGCCGATGTTTTTCGCCCCGTGCTTCGCCGTGCCGTCGTCGTGATCCTCGCCGTAGGTCTCGTCAAACTCCGCAATGTATTTTTCCACAATCTGCTGAATGTTGATGTCGAGCGTGGTCTGCAGGGTGCACCCATTCTCCGGTGGAATCGTCTTTTTCTGATATTCCTGATTTTCGTTGAGATAGCCGAACACACGGCCGTTTGTTCCCTTGAGCTGCGAGTCATAATAGGACTCCAGCCCCACAATGCCGTCGCCGATTGCGTTGGAAAAGCCGACGACGTTGCTCGCAAGGCTGTCCAGCGGATATTTTCGGATAAACTTCTCTTCGAACCAGACGCCCGTCACGTTCGAGAGCTCCGCCGCCTTCTCCCTGCGCGCTTCCTTCGACAGACTGTCGTCCTCATACGACACAAGATAATCGGAAAACTCGTCCTTCTGCTCCTCCGTCACCTGCTCCAGCACGACCTGATACTGGCTGTCGCGCGTTTTCTCCGAGGTGATCCGGTCGCGCAGCTCGCCGCGGTCGAGTCCGAACACGGTCTCCAGCGCCTTGATCGTCGGCTCAATGTAGTCCTCGTTCTCATTGATCGCCTTGCAGTCCAGCACGAGGTTGTACACCTTCTCGCTGTAGGCGAGCGTCCTGCCGTTCGTGTCCGTGATCTCTCCTCTCCTGCTGTAGAGGACCTGACTGTCATAATTTTCCTGTGAAAGAACCTGCTTCGCATAGCGGTCGCCGCTTTTCACATTGATGAACACAATGCGCAGCAGTATAATAATCAAAGCCAATAAAATGAATGCAAATACAGCCAGAAGCTTTATTTGCATTTTTCTGGTAAATCTTCGTTCTCTTTTCATTCGGCTGATCTTTGCCAACTGCCTCACCTGATCCTAACCCTTGGGCACCTCGGTATACTGCCTCACGTAGTCGCTGTTCTCGATCTCGTATGTCACGATCTGGGATTTCTTTGCGTATACCATGCCAAGCTCGTCCATCGCCACGTTCTTGACATGCTCCATGTCCACGCCCGTCATGATCCGGTTGTAATCCGAGTCATTCTCAAGAATCGCAGCGTCAAGCTGTGCCTCCAGAGAGGTCACTTCCTTCTGAAGTCTGGTCTCCTTCGCCTGAAGCTGCAGGAAATTCACGCACATAAACACGCTGACTACGGCTGCTGCCGTCAAAAACAGGACATACGCCAGATTCATCGAGAGCGCCCGCTCCCGGTTTTGCTTTGTTCTCTGACTGGCGGCCGGGACCTGCTCCCTCTCCCTCGGCTGCGGAACGGCCTGAAGCTTGCGCACGGCTGTTCCGTCAACGTACACGTAGGTCCTTCCGCTTTCATTTCTCCCCCGGCGGCTGCCTGAAGCGCCGCCCATTCTCTGCGTTTTAGCCATTTTCGCACCCCTTATTATTCCTGCCGCCTCATACTCCCCGGCTGCATTCGATACTCCCGCTCAAATACCCTCAATTTTGAGCTTTTTGCCCTTCTATTCTCCTCCAGCTCCCGCTCCGTCGGCACGATCGGCTTCCGCGTGATGACTTTCCCCTTCGATATCTTCCCGCATACGCAGACCGGAAATTCCTTCGGGCAGGTACATGGATTTTCATTTTGTCTGAATTTTTCTTTTACGATCCGATCCTCCAGCGAGTGAAACGTGATCACACAGATGCGTCCCCCGTCGTTCAGAAGACCAATCATGTCGTCCAGCGAGTCTTCCAGAACCTCCAGCTCTCGGTTCAATTCAATCCGGATGGCTTGGAAGGTCCTTTTGGCCGGGTGTCCCCCCGTCGCTCGCGCTTTTGTCGGTATCGCCGCTTTTATAACATGAATTAACTCCCCAGTTGTTTCCAATGTTTTTTGATTTCTTGTCCTTACAATCTGCCTTGCGATATTCTTTGCAAACCGTTCTTCCCCGTAATCACGGATGATACGGTACAATTCCGATTCGCTGTACCCGTTCACGATATCTCCGGCAGTCTGAGTCTGGCGCTGATCCATACGCATGTCCAGCGGCGCATCCTCCCTGTAAGTAAAGCCGCGGCTTGCCTCGTCGAGCTGATACGATGAGACCCCCAGATCCAAAATGACTCCATCTACAGATGTGATGCCTAAGCGGCCGAGCTCCCTTCTCATGTCGCGATAATTCGCTCGGATAATGGTTACCCGGTCTTCGAACACCTTCAAGCGCCTTGTGGCTGCCTCGATCGCGGCCGCATCCTGATCTATGCCGATCAATCTGCCCTTTTCAGACAATCGGCTGCAGATCTCCCACGAATGTCCCCCGCCGCCAAGCGTGCCGTCCACGTAGATTCCGTCCGGCCGTATGCGCAACGCTTCAATGCTTTCCTCCAGCAGTACAGATGTATGTCTGAATTCCATACAATTCTCCCCAAAATTATATGCTCAAGCCAAAATCTGTCATGCTGTCCGCGATATCGTCCATATCGTCATATGCATTGGTTTCCGTCCAGTTCGCCTTACTCCAGATCTCGACGCGGTTCAGGTTGCCCGCCAGCACCACATCCTTTTCCAACTGTGCAAAATCCCTCAGCACCTGCGGCAGAAGAATCCTTCCTTGCTTGTCCAGTTCGCATGTGGACGCCCCGGCCACCAGAAAACGCGTGAATTTTCTGGCGCTCTTGTTGTTCAGCGGCAGAGTGCGCAGCTTCTCCTCGATGATCTGCCATTCGTTTTTGGGAAACACAAACAGGCATCCATCCAATCCCTTCGTGACAATGAACTCGTCCCCCAACAAGTCCCTGAACTTCGACGGGATGATCAGTCTGCCTTTGGTGTCAATCGTATGATTGTACTCACCCATAAACATCATGACGTACCTCATTCGTTACGGTGCTCTCCGCCATCGGCGGCAAGCAGTAATCCTTCGCTGCACAGTGGCGTTCCCTTCGCTGCGGTTGTGGGATCCGGCCACCCTTTTGCCACCACCTGACACCACAACACACCACTTTCTACCACTTGCACTTATAATACAGTACATTTGCACAAAATACAAGCAAAATTTTGCATTAATTTTTTACAATTTGGTTAACTTATTTGAGGCACAACATATTGTGGAAAGCAAAAAGAGCTAACGCAAAATCTTGCGCCAGCTCTCTTCGTTCTCGTTTGATTTCTATAATTTTTCGACTTTTTACGCCTCAATATACCGCTCGATCAGCTCATCGACCCGGCGGCTCTGCTCGTAAGCATCCTCCACCTTGCCCCCACCTGAGAGCAAACGGTTGAGTTTTTCCCGCTCTTCTTCAATCTTTCTTTTTAACTGTTCTTTTGGATTCATATTCCTTTGTCCCTTTCTGATATTTTTTTCCTGCAATCAACAACACAAGCGATACCGCGACGAGAATTCCCGACAAGATCTGTGAGACCGCCAGATGCGTTCCCGGCCACAAAAGCTGATCGGTGCGCAGTCCCTCGATCCAGAATCTTCCCATCCCGTAAAGCAACAAATAACCCAGAAAAACCATGCCGTCGAATTTTCTTCTGACGCGAAACGTCAGAAAAAGAAGGACCAGCAGTACGCCGAGGTTCCACAAGGATTCGTAGAGAAACGTCGGATGCACCTGAATGTACGCCACGCCGTCGATCGTCTGAAGGTGGGCGCGCATCAGATCCATGATCTCTCCCGCGCGCACGTCGCTCTCGGGAAGCTGCATCGCGAGGAGTCCGTCCGTGTATCCGCCGAAAGCCTCACGATTGAAAAAGTTCCCCCACCTGCCGAGCATCTGCCCCCACACAAGACCAATGACCGCGGTATCGAGCGCGCGAAAGCAGCCCATCTTCCGCACTTTTGCAAAGATCAGGACGGTCGTCACCCCGCCGATCACGCCGCCGTAGATCGCCAGTCCTCCCTGCCGGAGATTGATGATCTCGGACAGGTGCTCCCGGTAATAATCCCACGAAAACACGACATAATAGATTCGCGCGCAGACCACGGAGACGACTATCGCCGTAAGTCCCAGATCGAAATAGTCATCCGGATTCTGTCCGGTCGCCCGCGCGACTCTCATTGCGAGCAGAAGGCCCGTAACCATCGCGATCGCGAGCACGATCCCGTAGCAGGCGATCTCGAATCCGCCGATCGAGACGGACTTGATGACATGCTCCAGAGTGATCCCTAAATGCGGAAAACGTATCATGGCGCGTCTCCTTTCTTCGGTCATACATTAAAGCGGAAGAGGATCACGTCCCCATCCTGCACGACGTACTCCTTGCCCTCGAGCCGCACGAGCCCTTTCTCCTTCGCGGCCGCGTAGGTTCCGCAGTCCAGAAGGTCCCGATAGTTGACGACCTCCGCACGGATGAAGCCGCGCTCAAAGTCGGAGTGAATCTTTCCGGCCGCCTGCGGCGCCTTCATTCCTTTTCGGATCGTCCATGCTCTTGTCTCGGTCTCTCCGGCGGTCAGGAAGCTCAAAAGCCCGAGGAGCGAATAGCTTGCTCTGATCAGTTTCTCCAGTCCGGACTCTTTCAATCCAAGATCTTCGAGGAACATCTGTTTCTCATCGTCATCAAGCTCCGCGATCTCCTGCTCGATCTGCGCGCAGATCACAAACACCTCGCTCCCGGATGACGCCGCATAGCCGCGCACCGCCTGCACGAAGGGATTCGACGCACCGTCGTCCGCAAGATCGTCCTCCGCAACATTCGCGGCAAAGATCACCGGCTTCGCCGTAAGCAGATTGTACTGCGGAATCCATGCCGCTTCATCGTCGTCCGCAGGCTCGTAGGTGATCGCCAGCTTCCCGTCCTCCAGATGCGCCTTCAGCTTCTCCAGAAGCTGCAGCTCCTTCGCCTGCTGTTTGTCGTTCCGGGCCGCGCGCGCTGTCTTCGCGATGCGGCGCTCCAAGATCTCGAGATCCGAGAAGATCAGCTCCAAGTTGATCGTCTCGATATCGCGCGCCGGATCGACCGAACCGTCCACATGGACCACATTCGGATCCTCAAAGCAGCGCACGACATGCACGACCGCATCCACCTCGCGGATGTTCGCGAGAAACTGGTTGCCGAGACCTTCTCCCTTCGACGCGCCCTTGACGAGTCCCGCAATGTCCACAAACTCGATCACCGCCGGCGTGGTCTTTGCGGAATGATACAGATCCGTCAGCAACTGCAGCCGTTCGTCCGGCACCGCGACCACGCCCACATTCGGATCGATCGTGCAGAACGGGTAATTCGCAGATTCGGCGCCCGCCTTTGTCAGTGAATTGAACAGCGTACTCTTGCCCACATTTGGCAATCCTACAATTCCAAGCTTCATTTTGTCGTCTCCATTTCTCTTCCTTCTTCTACTACAATAGATTTATGGTTAATACCCCTTACAGCCAGTAAGGAATTACCCATCTTGTTGCTTAAGCTGT
>CANQVH010000034.1 GCA_947627245.1 uncultured Lachnospiraceae bacterium
CAAACCCTAAAATAATGAATTTAGTCGTCAGTATGGAATTTAAGTTTACATGTGGAATTTACTTTTTCACTCAAGCATCCGGGGCGAATTCCTCTGGTATTTTTCTCTACCAGCCTGCGCGCGACCATGATCTGACGGCCGCATCCGGTGCACCTGAGCCTGAAATCCGCCCCGACACGCAGAATCTCCCACTCCTGACTGCCGCACGGGTGTTTCTTCTTCAATTTGACGATCTGACCCACCTCGTAGTCCATGTATCCGCCTCCGGTCTCTGCCCTTTTTCCGGCATTTCCGCTCCGTTCTTCTGCCCGTCCGCTCTCATCTGCCGCGCTTTTCCTATACCCGGATCGCCCCGAGCACCTCCCCGATGCTGCCTTGGATCAGCAGGTCCGCGTATTTATCGCGCGGCGTCGGAGATTTGTTGATCACAACGAGCTTGCTGCCCTCAAAATAATCGATCAGCCCGGCCGCCGGATAGACGGCCAGAGAGGTGCCTCCGATGATCAGCACATCCGCATGGGAAATGTAATAGACGGATTCCTGCATCGTCTGCTGATCCAGCCCCTCCTCATAGAGCACGACATCCGGCTTGATGACGCCGCCGCACTCGCACAGCGGCACCTCGCCCTCATAATTCAGCATATAAGCCGCGTCGTAGCTTTTACCGCATTTCTGACAATAATTTCTGTGTACGCTCCCGTGAAGCTCGAGCACCGTCCTGCTGCCCGCCATCTGGTGAAGCCCGTCGATGTTCTGCGTCACGATCGCTTTCAGCTTTCCCTTCTGCTCCATCTCGGCGAGCTTGCAATGCGCCGCGTTCGGCTTTTTGTCGAGGCAGAGCATCTTGTCACGGTAGAATCGATAAAATTCCTTCGTGTTGCGCACAAAAAACGTGTGGCTCAGGATCGTCTCGGGCGGATAATCGTACTTCATATGATACAGTCCGTCCACGCTCCGAAAATCCGGAATCCCGCTCTCGGTAGAGACTCCCGCGCCCCCGAAAAATACGATATTATCCGTATTGTCTACGATCTCCTGCAATTTCTTTCCTACGTCATCCATATCTGTCAGGCTCCTCTCCCTGCTCAATCCCGCAGTCATTGCTCCACGGCGTTCTCCGCCGCTCTGTCATCCTCTGCTCAGGCGCTTATTTCGACACATACACCTGCGCCAGCTTGCCCATCACGGCAAATCGCGTCGCGTCGTCGCCGGTACACGTCGAGAGCGTCACGATACGGTCCTCCTTCGTGACCTCCACATCGCCCGCCTCGATCTCCGAGTGCTCAAACGCATAGTCAATAAACTCGTCAAACTGCTCGTCGCTGAAAGAAGTCTGGTATGTAAGCCCCGTCTTGTTCACGACGGTCGCCGCAAAGATGCGGTACTGATAAATAAACTTCGGCGTAAAGATCCAGAAGAACTTGCTCTTCTCGAACACGCCCTCCTCGCGGAACTTCTTCAGCTTGCCGAACATGGACAGATCCTTCATGTTGTGTCCGTACACGATCGAATTCTGATCGGTCAGATCCGGCTTATTCAGATAGTTGAGAAACAGACAGCCCGCGAAGTTGTCCGTCTTCTCGAACGTGCGATGGAGATAAAAATCGTTGTCCTCTCCCTGCACGACCGGATAGGAAATATCCAGCGCGCGGATCCTCAGCCAGCCGACAATGTCATCGTTGAGCCCAAGCAGCTCGTCAAAGTCGATCGGATTCGCCATCACCGGAAGCGTCACCTGCTTGCCGTTCTCCGTGACGGTCGCCGTCTCGTGTCCCGCAAAGCTTCCTGCGCCGTCTCCGCTCGCCCCCTCGGCCTCCTCAATGCTCTGGAAGCTCTTGAGCACCTCGTCGTCCTCGAGCGCGTCAAAATCCTCGGTCTGATCCTCCACCGCATAGCTGTCTTCCAGATTGTCATACTCGTCCGCGCTCTTTTTGTACTCCTTGTAAAAGCCGTACAGCGTGTAGCCGGCGAAAACAAACACACCCAGCGCGACCAGCATCAGAAGCGTCGTCAGAAAATCGCCGAACGTCTTCTTCCTTTTTCCTTTTTTTGCCATAAATACCTCCTTTTGTTGCTCTCCCCCATAATCGGCGCACGGTCATAAATCTGCGCTCCGGTCACCTGCCTTCGCGTTCCGATCCGTGCCGCGCCAAACATTCGCTCTGTTTATAAGCTGCCGACTGTCCGCGGATACGGGATCACGTCGCGGATGTTCGAGACGCCGGTCAGATACATGACGCAGCGCTCGAAGCCGAGGCCGAAGCCCGCATGGTGCGTCGTGCCGTATCTGCGCAGATCCAAGTAATAGCGGTAATCCTCCTCGCGCATGCCCAGCTCCTTGATGCGCTTCTGAAGCTTGTCGAGATCGTCCTCTCTCTGGCTGCCGCCGATGATCTCACCAATCCCCGGCACGAGGCAGTCCATCGCGGCGACCGTCTTCCCGTCGTCGTTCTGCTTCATATAGAAAGCCTTGATCTCCTTCGGATAATCCGTCACGAAAAGCGGCTTCTTGAACACCTGCTCCGTCAGATACCGCTCATGCTCCGTCTGAAGATCGCAGCCCCATGAAACCTTATACTCAAACTTGTCGTTGTTCTTCTCCAAAATCTCAACCGCCTCGGTGTACGTCACATGACCGAACTCGGAATTCAGCACATGGTTCAGGCGATCCAACAGACCCTTGTCGATAAAGGAATTGAAGAAATTCATCTCCTCCGGCGCGTGCTCCAGCACATAGCGGATAATATATTTTATCATATCCTCAGCCAGAATCATGTCATCCTTCAGATCGGCAAACGCGATCTCCGGCTCGATCATCCAGAACTCCGCCGCGTGGCGCGCCGTGTTGGAATTCTCCGCGCGGAACGTCGGGCCGAACGTATAGACATTGCGGAACGCCTGCGCAAACGCCTCGACGTCCAGTTGTCCGCTGACCGTCAGGTTCGTCATCTGCCCGAAGAAATCCTGCGCGTAGTCGATCTCGCCCTTATCGTTCCTCGGGAGGTTGTCCAGATCAAGCGTCGTCACCTGAAACATCTCGCCGGCGCCCTCGCAGTCGCTCCCCGTAATCAGCGGCGTATGCACATACACGAAATCCCTCTCCTGAAAGAACTTATGGATCGCATACGCGATCAGCGAACGCACGCGGAACACCGCCTGAAACGTATTCGTCCTCGGGCGCAGATGCGGAACCGTCCTCAGATATTCCATCGAATGGCGCTTCTTCTGCATCGGATAATCCGGCGTGGACGCGCCCTCCACCTCGACCGAGGCCGCCTGTATCTCAAACGGCTGCTTCGCGTTCGGCGTCGCCACCAGAGTACCCCTGACGATGACCGCCGCTCCGACATTCAACTTCGAGATCTCCGCGAAGTTCTCCAGCCCGTCCGAGTAAACGATCTGCAGCGTCTCAAAGAACGTGCCGTCGTGCAGCACAAGAAATCCGAACGTCTTCGAATCGCGGATGCTGCGCACCCAGCCGCCGACCTTGATCTCTTTTCCTGTATACTTTTCGCTGTCGTGATACAGCTCTCTGACCGTAGTAAATTCCATAGCTTTTGTCTCCTTTTTTATTTGGATATCATTATAGCCTTATTTTTCCTATCCTGCAAGGCAAAAAAGCCGCCGGATGGCGTTTAATAGAAAATTAAGTTTTGCCGGGGAGCGTTCAAAACCACTTGCCACGCACTCCCGGGAACGCTTATACTTGACAGGGAAAATACAATTTCGAAAATTTTTTTCAAATTCGATGCAACAATCCTGCCCTGAAGCGACACTTATTATACAGAACCACGCAGAAAGGAGCGAAACATGAACCCGACAAACGAACTCATCCGACAGGCACAGACAGGCGATGCGCACGCCTTTGCCCTGTTGTACGAATCGGTCTACAAGGATCTCTACCGATTTGCCGTCTATACGCTGCGCCACACGCAGGATGCCGAGGATGCCGTCAGCGAGACGGTGGTTGACGCATTTGCGCAGATTCGAAATCTGCGGGAGGCGGGAGCGTTTCGGTCGTGGATCTTCCGCATCCTGACCGCCAAATGCAACCGCCGCATCCGCCAATACATACAGGCTCCCGAAGCGCAGGAGGAAGAGATCGGCGCTGCGGAGACGGACCTCGGTGAACAGACCGATGTACGGCGCGCATTCGATTCGCTCCCGCGGGAGGATCGACTGATCATCGCCATGAACGTATTCGCCGGATATTCCAGTCAGGAGATCGGCGACCTGCTTCAAATGAATCCGAACACCGTGCGCTCCCGACAGAGCCGCGCGCTGAAAAAACTGGCGGAGCAACTGGCCTGAAGAACGGCCAATTCCGCCTCAGTGTTGTCAGACAGACGAAAGGAGATTGCTATGAACGAAAAAGAAATCTTCCAAAAGATAAAAGAAGACGCCGACAGCCTCACCCCTCCCGCTTCCCTGCAGCCGGACGCGATCGAACAGATGCTGAAAGAGCAGGCGGCAAAGAGCCCAAGCAGCCCCGGCGATACAAAAGCAGCGCCGCAGACCGCAGACGATGAGAAAGTCGTTGTCCTTTCCGCGAAAAAGAAAAGATACCGCCGCATCGCGCAGCTCGGAAGCCTTGCAGCCGTTTTCGCGCTTGCCTTCCTCGTCTTCTCGCAGTCGGAACGGCTCAGGAAGACCACGCTCTCCGAGCAGGATGCCAACGAGGCGGCAGCGGAGCTGTCCACGGAGGACGCTGTCCCGAAAGTCGCTGCGGACGCAGGAAGTGGCACATCTGAAAAGAACCAACCCGCGGCAGAAGCCGCTTCAACAGCGGACGCAAAACCGACCGCTGAGAATTCCGCCGAGACCCTCACCTACGCTTCCAACTACGAGGAGGTCTACGACGCCCTGAATGAGCAGTTCGGGCCGAACGGACTGTACCGCAGCTACAACATGAAAGCAATGACAGACTCTGTTGTGGGCGGCATGGGAGACCTTGCAATGGAATCGGCGCAGTCCGTCGAGATGGACGCGGGCGACGCTGCAGTTAATTCCCTTGAAGCCCCTGCCCCTGCAGTCGCGGAGGAGGACGGCGCGGCGGACTATTCCGATACAAACGTACAGGAAAAAGGCGTCGACGAGGCTGACATCGTGAAGACGGACGGCGAATATCTCTATATTCTGCGGCAGGACGGCTCCCTCGCGATCGTAAGCGCGGATCTTAAAAAACCGACCTTACTCAGCGTCACTGCGCTTGGAACCTCCAACGACATCTCGATCCATGAGATGTATCTGGACGGCGACACTCTAAGCGTCATCACAAGCCGTTATGCGACCTCGCTTGAGGCCGAGGGAGACATCTACTACACCAACTACGGGCGCGAGACGATGATCCACACCTATGACATCAGCGACCGGAAGCATCCGGCGCTTGTCGGCACGGTCACTCAGGACGGCTCCTACGAGGATTCGCGCAAAAACGGCTCCTGCATTTACCTGTTTACCTGCTATCGTCCGACGATCGGGGAGACCTACACCGAGAGCGCGATCGTCCCGAGGATCAACAAGACGCAGCTTCCGGCAAATGACTTCTATGTGCCGAAGACGCTTCACGACAGCTCTTACCTCGTGATCTCCTCGATGGACACGAAGGAGCCGGATACGACGCTTGACAGCAAGATTCTCGTCTCCGGCGCGACGGAATATTACGTCAGCCCGGAAAATATTTACATTGCCAACGAACACTACAACGGCAGCTACTCGACCTCCACCACGGAGCTCGTCAGGTTCCACTATGAAGACGGCACGATCACCGGAACGGCCACAGGCGTCATCAAGGGCACGCTCAACGATTCGTTCTCGATGAACGAATACAATGGAATGCTCCGTGTCGTCTCCACCTACGAGGGCGATTCCCTCAGCGGCGTGCGTGAATTCGTCGGAGATCTGTTGAATACCTACTACGAGGATAACTGGATCGAGCACAACGCGCTGTACGTGCTCGATGAAAACCTGCAGACTGTCGGCTACATCGGCGATCTCGCGGAGGGCGAGACGATCCGCTCCGCCCGCTTCTTCGGCGACACCGGATACTTCGTCACGTTCCGCCAGACGGATCCGCTGTTCTCCGTCGACCTGTCCGACCCGGCGAATCCGAAGATCCTCGGCGAGCTGAAGATCGACGGTTTCTCCTCGTATCTGCATTTTTACGGCGAGAACCTGCTGCTCGGCATCGGCTACGACGCGGACGCGGAGACCGGCATCACGAACGGGCTGAAGCTCTCGATGTTCGACATCTCCGATCCGACCGACGTGAAAGAAGTGAACCGCTACACGATCCCGGGCGTCACATGGTGTCCGGCGATCGAGGACTACAAGGCGATCATGATCTCGCCGGAAAAGAATCTTTTCGGCTTCTTCTGCGATGATCGCTATCTGGCCTTCTCCTACGATCCCGAGAACGGCTTCACCCGCGAACTGCTCTATGATTTCTTCGCGGACGGCTTCTCGACCGCAGCCGAGTACAACAATCTGCGCGGCCTCTATATCGGGAACACCTTCTACCTCGCGGGGGATGCGTTTGTGATTACGTTCGACATGAAAAAAGAGTTTGAAAAAACGGCAGTCCTGCCGCTGTACGAAGAAGAGACTGCAAAAGCAGACTAACGAAACCCTGCGAGCGCCTTTTCGACAAGCTGCAGCTCCAGACGGATTTCCTCCGCTCTTTGCAGGGCCGCCTCCCCCTGTTGCCCCTCCAGCGACCTGAGAATACGGCGATCAAGCGTCTTCTCATGCAGCAGGAACTCCCGCAGCACCGGGTGGCGGTCCCTCAGGAGCACGGGGCCGAAGCGAAGCTCCATCTCATTTTTCTCCTCCAAAGAGGCGTCCGCGGGCCATTCGCAGGACCCATGCGCATTCTCCGGCCTGCGCTCCGCGCGCATCATCGGATAATATTTTCCGTCCTCACAGACCATGTCTTCACAGACGATCTGCCAGCCGTTCCGATCCAGCCACGCGCGCACCAGCCGGATCTCGGACTGCGGCTGCAGAATCAGCTCCCGGCAGCCGCCGAGCTTGTCCCGGCCTTCTTCCAAGATCCGCGCCATAAGCGGACCGCCCATGCCGGCGATCACTACGCTGTCAGCCTCCCCGGACCGCAACGCCGTAAGGCCGTCCGACAGTCTTGTCTCGATCGACGTCTCCAGCGCGTACTGCGCGATGTGTTCCCGCGCCCGCGCAAGCGGCCCCGGATTTACGTCCATGGCAATCGCACGCGCTGTCGCGCCCGTCCGGATCAGATAGATTGGTATGTACGCATGATCGGTCCCTATGTCGGCAACCGCGCCGCCGGCTGTAACCAAAGCGGCTACCGCCCTCAGGCGTTCTGAAATCTGCATATATCGATCCTTTCCCGGCATCTGTCCCGGCCGCGGTTCCCCGTGCGGCCCGGACAAAGACCTAATCAAGATAATCTCTCAGCTTTCTGCTCCTGCTCGGATGCCGCAGCTTGCGCAGCGCCTTCGCCTCGATCTGGCGGATCCGCTCGCGTGTCACATTGAACTCCCGCCCGACCTCCTCCAGCGTCCTCGCGCGGCCGTCGTTCAGGCCGAACCGCAGGCACAATACCCGCTGCTCCCGCTCCGTCAGGGTGGAAAGCACCTCCACAAGCTGTTCCCGCAAAATCGTGTAGGTAGCCGCCTCCACCGGAACCGGGACGTGCTCGTCGCGGATAAAATCGCTTAAATGGCTGTCGTCCTCCTCGCCGACCGGCGTCTCCAGCGAGACCGGCTCCTGCGAGATCTTCAGGATTTCCTGCACCTTCTGGGGCGGCAGATCCAGCTTCGCCGCGATCTCCTCTGCCCTCGGCTCCCGTCCGAGCTCCTGCAGAAGCGTCCGCGAGGTCCGGATCACCCGGTTCATCGTCTCGACCATATGCACCGGGATGCGGATCGTCCGCGCCTGATCCGCGATCGCCCGCGTGATCGCCTGCCGGATCCACCATGTCGCATAAGTGCTGAACTTGTAGCCCTTGCGGTAATCAAATTTCTCGACCGCCTTTATCAGCCCGAGGTTGCCCTCTTGGATCAGATCCAGCAACTGCATGCCGCGCCCCGCGTACCGCTTGGCAATGCTGACTACGAGCCGCAGATTCGCCTCTGCAAGCCGTTCCCGCGCGGTCTCATCCCCGTCGTTCATGCGCTCCGCCAGATACAGCTCCTCGCTCGGCGAAAGCAGCGGGATCTTTCCGATCTCTTTCAGATACATCCGGACCGGATCGTCCGTGCCGACGCCCTCCGTGAAGTCTGTCTCCGGCACGGGCTCGTCTTCCTCTACGAGAAGCTCCTCCTCCGGCAGCAGAAGCGCCTCCGGCTCGCCCGTGATCTGAAGCATGTCCACTCCCTTTGCCTCAAGATAATCCAGCGCCTTTTCATACTCCTCCGCGCTCACCGGCTGACCGTCAAAGAATTCCTGAATATCCCGGTATTCCAGCACATTTTTCTTCTTTTCTGCCAGCTTCAGCAGCTCATCCAGCCTCGTACGAAAGTCTGTTGTCGGCGCACTCATGCGATTCCCGGCCCTCCTTCGGGGTAATTTCGGATAAATTCTATTCTATTCTATTCTGTCCTTGTTACAGAGAAATATGCAGTTTGCGGATCTCCTGCAACCGTCTTTTTGCATCGACAAGCTCCTGCAGTCCCTTGATGTCCGCAGGATCGAGCGACCTGCTCTTCTGCGCGATCGTATGCTCCACGACCTTGAAGATCGTCTCCCGGACCGCCTTTTCCATCTCCCTCGGATTCTCCACCTTCACCTCCGTGTGGAACAACTGCGACACCGCGCGCTGCTGCTCCGGATCGGTGAAATGACTGATGATCTGCGCAGGATTTACCGCGCCTTCTTTTCTCTGCGCGTAAAGCATCGACGCCACCTCGCAGTAGAGCTCGTCCGAAAAATCCTCCGGTCGAATATACGAGGAAACAGTCGCAAACAACTGCGGATAATCTGTGAGCCATGTAAGGATCAGTCGCTGCGACGTAAGGATCCCGTCTTCCTTTTCCGGGCGCGCCTGCCTCTGCTGAGCAACCGATATCGGCGCTTTTCGGCGCGCTACGCCCTGCATCAATACGTTTGCCACCATCTTCCGCAGTCCTTCAAACGAAATCTGATACCGGCCGGCAATCGCCTCGATGTAATTCTCTCTCTCGATCTCCATCTCGAACTCCGCAATCTTCGCGGCGACCGCTTGGAAGAATCGCGTCTTGCCGTCCGGGTCCTTCATGTCGTAGGATTTCTGAATCACGGAGACCTCAAACAAAAAGCTGTTCTCCGCGTGATCGATCCGCTCCTGAAACGCTTCCGTGCCGAGTGCTTTGATAAACTCATCCGGATCCTTGTACGGCTCCATGTGCAGCACCTTTGTCGAGATCCCGGCCTCCTTCAGAAGCGGAATGGCGCGCAGCGCCGCCCGGATCCCCGCCTCATCGCTGTCGTACGTCAGGATCACTTCGTCCGTGTACCGCTTCAAAAGCGTCGCGTGCTGGCTCGTGAGCGCCGTCCCGAGCGACGCCACGGCGTTCGTGAAGCCCGCCTGATGCATGGAGATCACATCCATATATCCCTCGCAGACCAGCATAAAACGCTTTTTCGCGGTCCGCGCATAATTCAGCCCGTAGAGATTGCGGCTCTTGTCAAAGATCACGGTCTCCGGCGAATTCAGGTACTTGGGCTTTCCGTCGCCCATCACGCGCCCGCCGAAGCCGATCACCTTGTTGTTGGCATCCATGATCGGGAACATGACGCGGTTCCAGAATTTGTCGTACATCCCCTGTTTCTCGTTGACCTGCATCAATCCGGATTCTTTGAGAAGCTGATCCGAGATGCCCTTTCCCTTCAAATACCTGTACAGAGCGTCGCTGTACTGCCCCGCGTATCCGAGCCCGAATCTTTTGATCGTCTCGTCGCTCAAGCCGCGATCCGTCAGATATCGAAGCGCACGTTCGCCCTGCGGCGAGCGCAGTTGGAAATAAAAATACTGCGCCGCCATCTTGTTGATCTCGCGTACGCTCTCCTTCAGGTCCCGCTGGCGTCTCGCTTCCGCGGAATACTCCTGCTCCGGCAGCGCCACTCCGGCGCGGTCCGCAAGCAGCTTGAGCGCTTCCGGAAACGTGAAATTCTCATATTCCATAATAAAGGTCAGCACATTCCCGCCCGCGCCGCAGCCGAAGCAGTAATACATCTGCTTGCCCGGGCTCACGGAAAATGAGGGCGACTTCTCGCTGTGAAACGGACAGAGCCCGAAATACGAGCTGCCCTTCCTCTGCAGCTTCACGTAACCGGAAATCACATCCACGATATCGTTTCTTGAGCGTACCTCTTCTATCACATCATCCGAATAATACATACATTCACCTCATTACAGCCTCTGACGACGAAAAGCCCCATGCCTTCGGCACAAACAGCTCTTTGTAGACATGGATCGCGTAGGAGTCCGTCATCCCCGCAATATAATCGCAGACGACCCGCTCCTTCGCCTCACCCTTCTCATGCATCAGATAACGATACTCGTCCGGAAGCTTGTCCGGATCCGCCGTATAAAACCGATAAAGCTCCTGCAGCATCCGCACCGCCTTGATCTCCTCGCTCTTCGCCCTGCTGTTGCGGTACACATGCTGAAACATAAACGCGCGCAGATACTTCATCGCGGTCTCCATCTGTTCTGACATGACGATCCTGCTCTGAGCCTCGCTGTTGCGCACGACGTCATGGATCAGCGTGTTCAGGCGCTTGCGCGTCGTATCGCCCATGATCCGGCGGCTCTCCTCCGGAATGTCGGACTCGCTCAGAATCCCCGCACGCTCCGCATCATCGATGTCGTGATTGATGTAGGCGATCTTGTCACAATAGCGGACGATCTGCCCCTCCAGCGTCGCCGGCATCCCTGCGGTACGGTGATTGCGGATCCCGTCGCGCACCTCCCATGTCAGATTCAGTCCCTCGCCCTTCTTTTCCAGAAGCTCCACGACACGGACGCTCTGCTCGTAATGCGCAAACCCGAACGGACAGATCTCATTGAGCGCGCGCTCCCCCGCATGTCCGAACGGCGTATGGCCCAGATCGTGTCCCAACGCGATCGCATCTACCAGATCCTCGTTCAACCGCAGCGCCTTCGCAATCGTCCGCGAGAGCTGAGACACCTCCAGCGTATGCGTCAGCCGCGTCCGGTAATGATCCCCCTCCGGGATCAGGAATACCTGCGTCTTCTGCTTCAGCCGCCGAAACGACTTGCTGTGCAGGATCCGATCGCGGTCGCGCTGATATTCCGTCCGGATATCGCACGGCTCTTCCGCTCTGTCCCGTCCCCGCGTATTCCTGCTGAACGCGGCGCGCGGATTGAATATTTCAAATTCCAGATTTTCCGTCTGCTCACGGATTGTCATATCCCCTCACCCCTTTTTATCATTATATTCCAAATGAGCGGTAATTTTCCATAATATTTCAAAATTTTTTTCCGTCTGACAAAATATACGGAATACGCTCATTTTATTACGTAAAATCCGTACCGTCAATATCGGCCCCGCGGATTACTCCGAATGCGGGCTTCGCAATTCACTCCGAATACGTCCGTACCGCATAGGTCTCCCCGTCCGACTCGATCATCACCGCCCCGCTCTGCGGCGTCTGCAGGATCCGGCTTCCGGCATCCTTCAGGCGTTCCAACGTCTCCGATGCCGGATGGCCGTACGGGTTGTCCTCCCCGCAGGAGACTACGGCAAGCTGCGGGGAAACACGCGCCAGAAATTCCTCCGAAGATGCATTTTTCGATCCGTGATGGCCCACCTTCAGGACATCCGCCGACAGCTCTGTCTTTGAGGCAGCCAGCCGCCGCTCCGCCGCGCCCTCCAGATCCCCGGTAAACAGCATGCGGAATTTCCCGTACCGCAGCAGCAACACCATCGAATCTTCGTTGCGCTCGCCCGTCAACGCGGCCGCGTCGGGAGCAAGGCAAACGATACTCCATTCTTCTGCTGTCCGATTCACGTCGGCATAGGCATCGGAAGACGTCGTCTGATTCACGGCGTCCTCGCGGACCGGCCGGCTCCCGATCGCCGCCCCGGCCTCCATCCGCACCACTTGTATCCCTTTCTCTTTCGCCAGTTCGCGCATCCTCTCAAAATCATCCGGTTCCGCGGTCGGCGGGAGCACGAGATTTTTCAGGGTAATACCGTGTACATTTTCCCCGGCGAAGCCCGGCTCGTACTCCTGCAAATACTCCTCGACTCCGCCGATATGATCCGCATCCGCATGCGACAGGAATATGTAGTCCAGCGTTCGCACGCCATAGTATTTCACGGCTTGTCCGATCCGGTATTTCCACACCTTCGACTCGGAGGTGCTTCCTCCGTCCACCAGACAAGCGGTTCCGTCCGGAAGCCGCAGCAGGGATGCATCGCCCTGCCCGACGTCGAGACAGGTGATTTCGAGCTTGTCCGGACTCGGGGCGATCATCAGGCCGACGCAGGCCGCGCAGCAGCAGATCCACAGCGCGCACCGAACGGCCGTCCTTTTCTTCGAATCTTTTGAATCCTTCCGAGCCTCTCCGCGACTCCGCCGCTTTATCCAGCGTATCCTCGTATCGGATACCTTCACTTTCCTTGCTCCCGCATCCTTCAACCGATACGAGACGAACCCCGCCGCCAGCAAAATCCCGTAGTACAACGCGATCCTCCACCAAGCTGGCCTGCCCGCGACCCACACAGACGCAGGAAGCCCTTCCTTGAGCCGGCACAAGAATTCAAACAGGCCCAGAAGGTAATGCGCAGGCGCCGCGCAGAAGATTCCGAGCGGCACAAAAACAAGCCCGAGCATTCCGGCGATCAGCCCGCAGGCCATGAGCGCCGTCATCAAAGGGACGACCGCCAGATTGATCAGAATACTCCACGGCACCGCCTGATAGAAAAAGTACAAAACGACCGGCAGCGTCCCGAGCCACATCGCAAAGCCCGGCAAAAGCGCGATCGCAAGGACCGCTGAAAACGAAAGCAAAAACGAAGACTGCGACAGATTTCCGGGATTGGCCGTAAGCAGGAGCATTGCCGCAGCCGAGATCGCCGTGAGCATGTCGTATTTCCTTCCCAGAAGCTGCGCCCCGAGCCAAAACGCAAACATGATCATCGCACGCACGGCAGAAACCCCCGCGCCCGCCATCAGCACATAAAACGTGACGACCGTGCCGGAGACCGCGCAGCACGCCCCAAACGGCGCTCCCGCTCGCCGAAGCAGGCGGTACAGACACATCCCGATCAGCGAAATGTGCAGCCCCGAGATCGCCAGAATGTGCGCGATTCCGCCCTCCTGATAAAATTCCTTCCACTCCGATGTGAGCAGGCCGCGCTCGCCCAGACAGATCGCCTCCATCGTATGCGCCTGCCGCTCCTCAAAAACCGCTTCAAAGGATCTGCAAAGCCTGCGGCGCACGATGCACAGCGCCCTTGCAAGGCTCATCCGCCCCGGCCGCACCGTGATGATTTCCGCATCGGAAATCATGCAGACCGAATTTTGAGAATAATAATATTCCTGCGCGTCGAACTGCCCGGGATTCGTGTCCGGCTCCCAGAAGACAGCCTTCCCCGAGACCGCGAGCTCATCCCCGGGCAAAAGCTCCGTATGTTCTGTTGTAATAATTATGTTCAAATCTGGAATCAAAGATTGTTCCGAATTGTCTTTTCTCTGAATAGTAAGATGATCCACTGACAGGCGTACGCCTGAAGAAGCTGCGCTGCACTTCGCCACGGTCCCCGTAAAGCTAAGGCCTCCCGCGTCTTCCGCCTCCCTGCAAAGCCAAGCGGCGGTTTCCCTCGGCGGACCATCCCTGTCCGGATGACCCGCCGCATATCTCAGGACCGAAAGCGCAGCGATCACTGCGCAAAACACTGCAAACGGTCTTTTCAACTCTCCTCCTCATTCTGCATTTCTCTTGTCTCAATAAAATCACGATTCATCTCGAAGACTTGTCCGAGATCCACATCCTCACGGAATTTTCCTTCCTCGTCTCCCTCGATCTCGAATCGCACGCCCGTGATATCGTCGCACGTCGCGCAGATCGAATTGACGATCGCATACAGCGCCGTCTCGGGATCCGGCGTATTCTCCGTGGGCTGCTGATTCGCCGCCGCGTTGAATGTGATCGTACAGACGCCCTTCTGGATGTACAGGTTCTGGATCCTGACATCTCCGGCAAAAATCGGGTGAAGTCCCTTCTCCTCCGGCCCGTTGATCAACTGCTCCACCACAACACGTTCGAGAACCATGTTGCTGGAATAATGCAGATTCCGCATCTCCTTCGCCAGCTTATCGCCCTCTTCGTTGGCAAAATACAGCTCCAGCGTCGCGTACTGGTAGGAGTTGATGCCGCCCTCCTTCGTATCAATAAACGAGTTGGCGTCCATCGCGGGAACCAGCTCCCCCTCAAGGTCCCTGAGCTGTTCCTTCTCAACGGTAATCATCACCTTCGTCACGCCCGGCACCTGTGAAAACGTCTTGACGACCGCGGCGCGCAAAAGCACCTCCTGCGTATTGCTCAGGCCATAGTAATCGTTTGAAAAATCAATTCGAAGCGCATCAATGCCGCGCTCGTATCCGTTGTATTCCACCTCCGACGGAACCACGCTCAGATAACCGACCGGTGGCGTCAAAAGCTGCTCCCACAGCTCATCCATCATCTCTTCAAACGTCTGGGCGCCCGGCGTGTAACTCCGCTCCATGAGCCGGGTCCCGCTCGAATTGATATAGTAGACGGTGTAGCTGTTATCTTCCTTCTGCTTCCTGCCTCCGCATCCGACAAGCAGGATCATCATAACCATTACCGGCAAAAACCGGCGCAGCATTTTCCCTCTGTCCACAAGATCCCTCCTGTCATGGCACATACTTCAGCGGGATGCGCACGGTAAACGTCGTGCCCTCTCCCTCCTCGCTGTACACCTTGATCGCCCCGTGATGCATCAGCACCGCGCTCCTCGTGATGGCAAGCCCGAGTCCCGTGCCGCCGATCTCGCGCGAATGCGATTTGTCCACACGGTAGAACCGCTCAAAGATATTCTCCTGATCCTCCTGCGGGATGCCGATGCCGGAGTCCTCCACCTTCACATAGAAATATTTGTTGTCCACGTTCAGCGAAATATGGACCCAGCCGTCTTCTTTGTTGTATTTGATCCCGTTCTCGATCAGATTCGAAAACGCGAGGCTGAGCTTCGTCTCATCCACCTCCGCCATGACCGGCTTGAAGCTCTCCAGCACAAGGTCTATGCCTCTTGCCGCCGCGATCGGACGGAGGCGCTTCAGAAGCGTCTCGATCAGATGATTGATGTTCGTCTCCTGAATGTTGATATCGGACGAACGCTTATCCATCTTAACCAGCGAAAGAAGGTCCGAAATGATCTTGTTCTCGCGGTCGATCTCCTCCGCGATATCAGTCATAAACTCCCGGTACAGCTCGTTCGGCACTTCCTCCTGCGCGAGCAGGGAATCCGCGAGCACCTTCATTGACGTGATCGGCGTCTTCAGCTCATGCGAGACGTTTGATACAAACTCCTGCCGGGAATCCTCCTGCACCTTCAGGCGGTGCAGCATCTGATTGTACGCCTCGGACAGAAGCTTCGTCTCCGTATAGTCCGGAATCGAGATCTCCTGCTCCGCCACATCGCCCTGCACGCCCTCCAAGGACCGCGTGATCTTGCCGAACGGCTTCGTCAGCACGCGCGCCACATAGTAAGCGGCGACAAAAATAAGCAGGGTGAGCACGATCTGAAGAATCAACACCGTGTTGCCCAAGGCTTCCTTTCCGTCCTTGACGTCCTGTGTCGTCACGCTGACGATCATGATCCCCTCGATCGCCCCGGTCTCCGGGTTCTTTACCGGAAGCGTCAGCTCGAGAAATTCATCGTCCGGATTGTAGTTTGTGGAATCTGTGCCGAGAAAGCACTGCAGCACCTCTTCTGAAATGATAACCTTGTCTTCGTCTATCTCATATGTGTCCCTGACAATGCGGAAATTGCTGTTGACAATAATCACGCGCCCGTTGTAAATGGTCGCGAGCTGCGTGAGCTGCCGGTCCACCTGCTTGCTTTCGACGTTCCGGATATAGCCGGAGCTCCCGACCTGATCAACGATCTGCTGGCACTGATTCTGGATCAGCGTGCTTTTCTGCTGCGCCGACTGATCCTCATAATTGTCTAAAATCAGGTTTTTCATCAGAAAGATCGGCACAAGCCCTACCAGAAGCACGATCACGAAGATGCGGGCGCGCAGACTTTTGAGATATTTGAGTATATTGTCTTTCATGCGAAAATAACCACCTGATTAGTGCTGGAAATAATAACCCACGCCCCACTTCGTATGTACATACTTCGGTTCGCTCGGGTTCGCCTCGATCTTCTCACGCAGTCTCCGAATGTGTACGTCCACGGTCCTGACGTCTCCCGGATACTCATAGCCCCACACGATGTTCAGCAGATTCTCCCTGCTGTATACCTTGTTCGGATTGAAAACAAGGAGCTCCAGCACATCGAATTCCTTGGCCGTGAGGTTGACTTCCTTGCCCGCGATGCTGACCCTGCGGCCCTCGCAGTCAATCGTGAGATCGCCGACCTCAACGATCTTACCCTTCGGCTCCGCCGCCTTCTGCGAAGTCCTGCGGATAATCGCTTTCAGACGCGCCTTAACTTCCAGAATATTAAACGGCTTTGTGATGTAATCGTCCGCGCCGTATTCCAGCCCGAGAATCTTGTCCATATCCTCGCCCTTGGCGGTGAGCATGACGATCGGCACATCGGAAAACTCCCTGATCTGCTGGCAGACCTCCAGTCCGTCCAGCTTCGGAAGCATCAGGTCGAGAAGGATGATGTCGTACTCCTTTTCCCTTGCCATGCGCACGGCTTCCTCGCCGTCATACGCGCAGTCGACCTCCATGTCGTCCTGTTCCAAGCTGAAACGGATCCCTTTCACGATCAGCTTCTCATCGTCTACTACCAACACTTTCTTAGCCATGCTCTCTCTCCTTTATATTGCGCTTGCTGCGATTCTATTCCTCTTTCCCTGTGCCTGTTCGGTCATCTGCACAGCCCTCTCTGCCTGTCTTCTCATCCGGCCGCGTCTCACACCGTGATCAAATCCTTAATCTTTGAAAATACAGCGTTCTTGATCCCTGAGATATTTTGAATCTCCTCGATGGCTCCGAACGGCCCGTGCTCCTCGCGGTACTGCAGGATCGCATCCGCCTTCGCGTCTCCGATTCCCGGAAGCGTCTTCAACTGCTCGCGGTCCGCCGTGTTCAGATTCACCTTCTGTTCGTCCGACTGCGGCCCGCTTGCATCATCTGCGCCAACATCTCCCGGCGTCCCGGCATTCTCAGCCCAGAGGATCGGGCTGTCTGCCTGTCCGCCCGATCGCAGATCTTCCGCAAGCATAAGCGTCTCCTCCTTCGTGTACACATAGAGCCGCTGTCCGTCCTGCAAAGGCTCTGCCTGATTCAGCCATTCGCGATCCGCATCCGGTGCAAAACCACCGGCCAGCTCAAGCGCTTCAAAAACGCGCATTCCCTCATGTATCGGGTACACTCCGGGCCGCGTCACGGCACCGCAGACATACACATAAGCGGCGGATTCCGTATCCGGCTTTGCACCCGCAGATTCTGCATTCGACTTCGCGTTCGCGGATTTCGCATCCGGCGCGGATAATTCCGATTCTTCTGTCCGGACATCCGACGTTTCCTGCGTCTCCTGCACCCGCACGCCCGCCGTATAGACTTCGGCACGCCCGGAGCAGCCGATCAGCCCGGCGCCCAGCCAAAACACAAACACAAATAGCAGGGTGGATCTCCATCCCTGAATTCGATTTTTCATATTTTCCGACGGCAGCCGTCGCCGGTTTCCCTTATACAACTATATTTTAACTAAAAATTAAAGTTTATGCAACACATTTTTATCATTTTTCAATTTTTCATCTGTCGGCCGGTAAATACCGCCACCGTCCGCGGCCGCAGCGTATAAGTCCCGTCGACCCGTATTTCGTCCTTCTCCGGGTATGTGTACCGTCCCTGCTCGTCTCCGTACGTATCCGCGCTGAGATACCAGTGCATCGCGCCGGACAGAGTCGGAAGCGTGATCGTCACATCCTCCCAGTATGTATTGATCGAAACATACACTACGTCGTCCGCGCCGCGCGCCGCGTCGTACCCGGCAAAGCTGATCGAGAAGGTTTGCGTATCCGCCGGAAGATCCGTGATTTCCGCCCGCACGTCATGCGCGTGGATCGGCGCCATGCCGCAGACCGCGTCCGGCAGCTTTTTGCGGATAATCACATGCCTGTGCCGATAATCGATCATAAATCGGAAAAATTCAAACAGCTCACGGTTCTTCTCAAGCAGCCGCCAGTCCAGCCACGACAGCTCGTTGTCCTGACAGTAGCAGTTGTTGTTGCCGTTTTGAGTATTGCCAAACTCGTCGCCCGCAAGAAACATCGGAGTGCCGCGGCTGCACATCAACACGGCGCAGGCATTGCGGATCATCCGATAACGCAGCTTCAGCACCTCCGGATCTTCGGTCTCGCCTTCCGCGCCGCAGTTCCAGCTCCGATTGTTGTCCGATCCGTCCGTGTTGCCCCAGCCGTTGGCCTCGTTGTGCTTATCATTGTAGGCGTACAGATCGTACAGCGTGAACCCGTCGTGGCAGGTCAGGAAATTCACGCAGGAATTGTAGCCCGCATAGGTCGTGTTGTCGTCCGGCGAATATCCGCCGTACATGTCTCCGGACCCGGCGATGCTCCACGCCGCTTTCCATGACTCCCAGTTCTGTCCCTTCAGGAAGCCGCGCACCACATCGCGGTACCTGCCGTTCCACTCCGCCCAGCGGCGGCTCGCCGGAAAGCTCCCGACCTGATACATGCCGCCCGCGTCCCACGCCTCGGCGATCAGCTTGACGTTCGCGAGCACCGGATCGAAGGTCAGCGTCTTCAGAAGCGGCGGATTGTCCATCGGCGAGCCGTCCAGATTCCGTCCGAGAATGCTCGCCAGATCGAAGCGAAAGCCGTCCACGCGGTAACTGACCGTCCAGTAACGCAGACATTCGAGGATCATCTGCTGCACCGTCGGATGGTTGCAGTTGAGCGTGTTGCCGCAGCCGCTGAAATTGTAGTAGTTCCCGTCCGGCGTCAGCATATAGTATATCTTGTTGTCAAAACCCTTGAAGCTGAACGACGGCCCGTGCTCGTTGCCCTCCGCCGTGTGATTGAACACGACGTCCAGAATCACCTCGATGCCGTTTTGGTGAAGCTCGCGAATCATCTCCTTGAGCTCCGTTCCCTCTTTGTTGTATTCCTCCGCCGCCGTGTAGCTCGTGTTCGGCGCGAAAAATCCGACCGTATTGTAACCCCAGTATTCCAGAAGCGTCTTTCCGTCCACCTCACGGGCGTTTCTCGTCTCATCGAACTCAAAGATCGGCATCAGCTCGACCGCGTTGATCCCGAGCTCCTTCAGATAAGGGATCTTCTCCTTCAGACCGGCAAACGTGCCCCTGTGCTCCACCCCGGACGACGGATGCATCGTGAAACCGCGCACATGAAGCTCATAGATGACGAGATCGCTCATCTCGCGGTCCGACTGCGGCATATCGCCCCAGTCAAACTCATCCTTCACGACCCGCGCGTGATAGTTTTTCTCCTGCCGCTCGCCCCAATGCCTCTGACCGGTCACCGCCTTGGCGTAAGGGTCAAGCAGAATGTTTTTCTTGTCAAAGCGCATTCCCCGCTCCGGCGCCCATGGACCGTCGATCCGATAAGCATATTCAAAGTCCTCGATGTTCAGTCCGAACACTATCATCGAGTAGACGTCCCCGACACGGTAAGCCTCCGGGAACGGCAGCACCGCATACGGTTCGTCCTCGCCCTTGTGGAACAGCAAAAGCTCGCAGGATGTCCCGTAATGCGTGTGGAGCGTGAAATTCACCCCGGCCGGAAGCGCCGTCGCCCCGTTCATGTCAAACATTCCCGGCCGCACCGGAAATCCGTTGATCTCCGCCATCGGCTGTACGGATGTCGGCATGTCAAGTCTTGTTTTCTTTTTATAAAATTTCAAAATACGTTCCTCCCCTATCGGCCCGTTTCTGACCGATCCATTTCTGACCGGCCCGCCGTACCCTGCAATCCTTGTGAACTCACAAGCCACAGTCAACGGCAAGCTGTCCAAAGTAGTCAGCGCGATGCCGCATATTCCCGTCAACTCACAAGCCGCGGCGCTGCGGACGCGCCTCGATAAACTGATTATAAAACGATTTCCCTGCTGCGTCAAATGCCGCTTCCATAGCGCTCTGCGCCGTTTAACCCCGTTTTTCGTTCATTTTTCCCACTTAAAGATAACGATACCGGCGATCGCAATCAGCATCCCGATTACCTTGCGCCACTCAAACGGCTGTTTTTCCACCTGAAAAATCCCAAACAGCTCGATTACATAGGCAACGATCAACTGAGCGATCACGATCAGCATCGCCGCGCGCGCAGGCCCCAAGGCGCCCATCGCCTTCACGACCGTGACCGTGATAAACGCGCCGATCACGCCGGAAAAAAGCATATATTTGTGCTCCACCTGCGCAAGCGACATCAGGTTTGTTCGATCCGTGAACAGCCACACCGCCAGACAGACCAGAAGCGCCGTAAACTGAACAAAAGCAGACGATACCCACAGGCTCGTCTGCTTCGTCACTTCCGTATTAAACACGCCCTGCACGCTCATCAGCGCGCCGGACAAGAGTGCGATCAGAATTCCCCACATATCTCTTCTCCTTTTCACAACCGCCAAGATCCGCAATCCCGCTGGGATCTATCGTCCCGGACCTTGCCGGTCAGTTTTTTCATGCTGCAATTACAGGAAGAGTATATGCGTTTTTTGTTATTTTATTCTCACGCCGCGGACTTCATTCCGTCCGCATTTCCGTCTGATTCTCGTCGGTCATTCTATTTTCGCCCCCGCGAGCTCCGCCGATGCGAATTTCATCTTCCCCGGCTTTTCCTTCTTACTTTTGTTTCCGCTTCCGCAAGCTCCGCCGGTGTAAATTCCGTCTCTGTCTCCGATTCCGGTTCCACCTCAAACTCGGGCTCCGGCAAAGTCTCCGGCTTCTCCATCACCGGCAGCGTACCTGCATCCGGCTGCTCGACAAGCACCGCCTGCACGAGAAAACGGTGCTCCGGGTCGTTCTGGTAGCAGGTAGACAGCGTCAGGATATGGCTGTCCGCCGTCACCTTGTCAAAAAGCCTGCGGTCAAAGGTCTGCACATCCGCGCAGCGCGCCTCCACCTTGTCGAGATATTCCTGACGGTCCGCTCTGGAGCGTGTGTTCACACCGCCGAGCTGATGCATATTGTCCGACACATAAGCGGCGAAAATCCAGTATTCCAGCGTCCGGTCCGGGAGATAGATATAGATCACATCGTGATCCCACAAGGTCTCCAGATTTGCAAGCTCCGACAACCAGCCGAACATCGTGTCGTCTCTCATGTTGTGTCCGTAAATGATCGTATGAAAATCGGAAAAATCCTTTTCGTTGTATCTCTGGGTGTAGATCGAGCCGTAGATGTCCTCGTTTCCCTCTATGTCATGCGTCAGGTAGAAATCCTCTTCTCCCATACTCTGCAGGATCGGATAGTCGATTACCGTCCCCGGTATTCGAATCCATGCATAGATATCCGTGTTAATCTCCCACAAGCCCTCAAAGTCGATCGGGGATTCCGTCTCTGTCTCGGATTCCGTCTCCGATTTGGTTTCTGTCTCGAACTCTGTGTTTGTCCCGGACACCGTTCCTGCCTCGGACCCCATGCTTGTTTCGGACGTCGTTCCTGTCTCGGACGCCATGCTTGTCCCGGACACCGTTCCTGTCTCGGATTCTGTCCCTGTCCCGGACGTCGTTCCTGCCTCAGATTCTGTCCCTGTCCCGGACGCCGTTCCTGCCTCAGATTCTGTCCTCGTCTCGGATTGCGCCGCCGGCTCTGTGTCGTCGATCCGCACCTCGCTCACCGCTTCCGTCGACCGGGAACCACCGATGACCTCAATACCCTCCAGCGAAACCTCTCCGGCCTGCGCCGCCGTTCCCACCAGACATCCCGCTGTAAGCAACGCGCAAAATACCCTGCGCATCTTCTTTTTCCTAATCATCCGTTCCTCCGCAAATCACAATTTAAACAGCGTGCTCAGGATGCCTCTTCCGAGCGAAGCGCCCACGTTGCCGCCCAGCCGCTTGCCGAACGACCCGGCGACGGAGCTGCCGACCTGATTGCCGAGCTCCCGCCCGAGCGTGCCGATCGCGCTGCTGGCGACCTTCTTAACCTCGGATCTCATTTCCTTTTCACGCTTTTCCGCTTCTTTCTCAAGCGCCTTCTGCTGCGCCTCGAGCTCCTTCTGACGCTTCTTCTCCTCCGCCTCGAGCTCCTTCTGTCGGCGTTTCTCCTCCGCCTCAAGCTCCTTCTGGCGCTGCTTTTCCTCCGCGGCTTCTTCCTTCAGACGCTGCTTCTCTGCCGCAGCCTCTTCCTTCTGTCTCTGCTTCTCTGCCTCGGCTTCCTCCTTCTGGCGCTGCGCTTCCTCGGCTGCCTGCTGCGCCGCCTCGGCATCCGCCAGAGACTTTCTCTGCAGAAATTCGTATGCGGAATCACGATCCTGCGCCTCCATGTAGCGCGTGTACAAGAGGCTGCCCTTGATCTGCGTGTCGCGGACCGCGTCATCCAGCGCGCCCATCTGGCTCTGCGGCGGAAGGATCGTGCAGCGCTTCACGACCGTCGGAACACCGTCCTCGTCGAGCACGGAGACAAGCGCCTCTCCCGTACCAAGCTCGAGCAGGGTTTCATAAGTATCAAACTCCGGATTCTCACGGAACGACTGTGCGGCCGCCTTCGCGCCCTTCTGCTCCGCCGGAGTGTACGCATGCAGCGCGTGCTGTACCTTGTTGCCGAGCTGGCTCAATACGCCGCCCGGGATGTCGGACGGGTTCTGCGTGACAAAGTAAATGCCGACGCCCTTCGAGCGGATCAGCTTCACCACCTGCTCGATCTTGCCGAGCAGCACCTTGGAAGCATCGTCAAACAACAGATGCGCCTCGTCAAAGAAAAAGATCATCTTCGGCTTTTCCGGGTCGCCCACCTCCGGCAATGACTCGAACAGCTCAGACATCATCCAGAGCAGGAACGTCGCGTACATCGTCGGATACTGGATCAGCTCACGGCAGTCGAGCACCTGAATCGTCCCCCGGCCGGTATTATCCGTGCAGAGCCAGTCGCCGATGTTCAGCGCAGGCTCTCCGAAGAACAGATCACCGCCCTCGGCCTCGAGCGCCATCACGGAGCGAAGCACCGCGCCAAGGCTCTGCTTCGAGATGTTGCCGTATTTCAGCGTATATTCCTTCGCGTTCTCGCCCACATACTGCAGCATGGAGCGCAGATCCTTGGAATCGATCAGCAAAAGACCCTCGTCGTCCGCAATCCGGAAGATCACCGTGAGGATATCCGCCTGCGTGTCGTTCAGACCGAGGATGCGGCTCAAAAGCAGCGGCCCCATCTCGGAAATCGTCGTGCGAAGCGGAAGCCCGCCCTTGCCGTATACGTCCCAGAAGCAGGTCGGGTACGCCTTGAAATCAAAGCCGAGCTGTGCAAGCCCCATGTCCGTCACACGCTTATCCACATTCTCGTTTGACGTGCCCGGACTGCACATGCCGGCCAGATCGCCCTTCACATCGGCCAGAAACACCGGCACGCCGCAATCACTGAACGACTCGGCGAGCACCTTCAGCGTGACCGTCTTGCCCGTGCCGGTCGCCCCGGCGATCATCCCATGGCGATTCGCCATCTTCGGGGAAATACACACCGGCTCGTCCCCTGATTTTCCCACTAAGATCCTGTTCTCCCAATACATCTGCGCGCCCTCCTGCGTTCTTATGTTTTCTCTAATATTTTTTATTGTATCATCTTCATTTTCAGAAAACAACCCTGCATTTCAATCCGGATAGGGATGCGGATAAAATCAGGACCACCGGCTAACCCGGTGGTCCCGACTTATTTATGCTTTTTTCAGAAATCCTACCCCCAGCGGATACGGTCCGGTGTGCACGGCGATTCCGGCGCCGATCTGATACAGACGGATCTGATCCACATCCAGAATCCCGCGAAACCTCTCCTTGAGCTTTTCAAGAAAAGCCTCCGCCTCCGGGATGTCATAGCCGTAACCCACATCCACCACATAGTCTGACATGTCCTCTCCGGCGGCGATCAGGGATTTCATATGGCTGTCCAGCAAATTCATCACTGCATCCAAGGATCTTTTGCGGCTTCTTGACAGCCCGGACGGGAAAATCTCGCCTTCTTTCAGCGTGATCAGCGGCCGGATCCCCAAGATGGAGGCCGCGACGCCGGCGAGCTTTCCGATCCGTCCTCCGTGCTTCAGGTATTCCACGTTCCCGACCGTGAAAAAGATCCTGCCCGTCTCGCGGATATCCAGAAGACGCTTTATGGCTTCCTCATAGGGTACGCCCCGATCTCTCAGCTTTACCGCCTCCAGCACGTACATGCCCTGCAGCACCGTGTTGATCGTGGAATTAATCACCTCGATCTTCGCGTCCGGGTAGGTCTCCAGCAGAATGTTCTTTGCGTTCATCGCCGCCTGACAGGAACCGCTGAATTTCTCGGTAATGCAGATACAGATAATGGGAATCCCCTGCTTTACATACTTTTCAAAGGAGTTGATGTAGTCTTCGATCGACGGAAGGGACGATTTCGGAAAGACGACGTTTTCCTGTTCCACCATCAGGTCGTAAAATTTCCGGATGGGCATCTCCGAAATCTCTTTGTAATAGGTCTTCTCGTCGAAAGAGACGTAAAAGGGAACCACCTCCACTCCCTTGTCCTTCGCTAATTGCTCCGGCAGATCGCAGGAACCGTCACTGATAATCTGGTACATAAATTTCCCTCGCATTTTCTCGTACAGCAAACCGTGTAATTTGGTTTCTGTATTTTTATTATGTAGTTTATTTTACTACATGCAGGGAAATTTGCAAGTCTTTTCTAATGTTACGGTCTCGTGTACTGCCGCAGGGCGGAAAATTGTACTGAGCTGTTATTGGCAAACAGCCGGATGGGTTTTCCGCTGGCTCCATAGATTCGAACCGTGAGGGCCGCCATCCCGTCAAGATAAAAAATCCCCACGGAGCCCTCCTGTATATAGGTAAAGGAATATGTCTCTCCCTGCTGCAGATTGACCTCTGTCTCCGTGACCGGTGTGGTTCCCTCGTTGAACAGAAGCTGCAGCCTGCCCTCGGACGGCGAGATGGAGATCAGTTTGTTCGTGTCCGCCTCCCCATCATAGTCAAAGCTCAGCCCGAACGAGCCCTCGCCGGTATACTGAAATTCACCGGAGAGAAGGAAACTCTCGTAACAGGTAAACGCATCGGTATAGCTGTATCCGGAATCGGATTCGACCACGGCTTCGTCCCCGTCTGTGAGAAGCGTCTGCTCCTCAGAAAACTGCGCGGCAATCTCATCCACCAGAGCCAGAATCAGCTCACCGTCATCCTTTTGAACGATCTTCTGAACGGCGAGATTTCCCGCCCAAGCAGATACGGTCGTAAGCGAAGTGGGCGATTCGGATCTCCTCGCCCATCCGACCATATAGGCGTCTTCCCCGTCCTCTACGTGTTTCGCGGCATAAAACAGTTTTCCGTCCAGCCGCTTCGGCTCGCCGTATGGACCGTAGGGTGTCTCGGAAGAGGCATACCAGAGCGTGTCGTCCTGCGCGGAGTAGCTGATATACCATGTATCACCGATACAGAAGGTATCACTGCATTCCAGATTCCAAAAGCCTCCGACCGGATCCGTAAAAATGATCCCGTCGTAAGTAACGGTCTGAAGGTCCGCGCTGAGCGTATATTTCAGGATCCTCGCCACCCCGTCCTGAGAAGCTGTCACCGTCATCACGATCGTCTCGCTCTCCGGATCGTAATATGCCTGCGGATCACGGAAATCATTCTTCTGTCCAAGCTCATCGGGCGGAGTGATCTCCCACCCGGTCATTTTGTCAAAACTTGTCAGACTGTCCCCGGAGGCCACCATAATCTTCTCTTTGTATTCTTCGGTGTCCGTATGCCCGGTGTAAAAGAAATAGTAGGTTTCCCCGACTTTCACCACCGACCCGGTTCCGATCCAGTCGTCCTGTCCGCCTTCCCACGCCGCCTCCAGCACCGGATCGTCCAGCTCCGTATACGATACGAAATCCGTGGTCGTCGCCAGATACACTGAGTGGTGGTAGGAATCTCCCTGTTCTTTCAGATAATAAATATAGTAGACGCCGTCCTCATAATACGGCATCGGATCTCCCACATAGGGCTGGTTGAAGCCGTCTATGGCCGGGAGAAAAAACGTGCTGTAGGTATAGGCCGACTCCTGCTCCTTCGCCGACGTGATCTCAGAAAAATCCTTCTCTCCCGAGACATCCGCCCCGTAACAGTGCAGGGGTGCGCCGACGGACAGGCAGAACGCCAGCGAACAGGCCAGCAATCTGATTTGCCGTCTTTCCATAACAATCCCCTCCTTATCTGAATCATAATTCATACCCATAGAACACCCCGCAACTCAACTTCCTGCGGGATGGGGAAATGATAAAGCTGTTTTCTCATCTCGAAAGAGCGAGAAAAAGGACCGCCGGAAACGCTTTTTACCCTATCCATTTCCGACAGTCCCTTCTTCCGTGCCTGCCGCCCTCCGTCAAATTTTTGCCGAAGCGCCGTGGCAGACAATATTTTTATTCCGCCGTCTCGGCCGCCGTCAGCTCTGTCTCAGCCTCCGTCCCGGCTTCCGCTGGCGCGGCGTCTCCCGACACCAAAATATCCGCTACGTTATACTTTGCCGCGATCTCAGCGACCGTGCCGTCCTCCGTCAAGGTGGCGAGCGCCTCTTCTACCGTATCTCTCATCGACTCATTGTCCGTGCTGAACGCAACGCCGCACAATCCGTCGGTCTTCAGAGCCTCGTCAAGAATCGTATATCCCTCCGTCGTTCCCATGTAATATTTCGCAACGCCGGCGTCCTCCACGATTGCGTCCACATTGCCGTTGATCAGCGCCATGAATTCATTTGTCGTGTTCGCGAACTGCCAGATCCGCCCGAGTGACGCGCCGAGCTCCGCCTGAGCTCCGCCCTCGCTGATCAGATCCAGAGAAGAACTTGCAGACTGTACTCCTACCACCTTCCCGGCCAGATCCGCAAGGCTTGCAATCCCGGAATCCGTTTTTGTCAGTACAACCGTGCCGCTGTTCATGTACGGGGACGTCCATGCGTAATCCGCTTCACGGCCTTCAATCGAGTAGGCGCTCCAGATGCAGTCGATCTCGCCGGACGCCATCACGTCGTCTCTGGAATCCCACACGAGCGGAGCCGGTATGAATTCCCAGCCTTCCAGCTCGGCGACCGCTTTCGCCAAGTCTACATCAAAACCCGTGTATTCGCCGCCCTCATTCATATAGCTGTACGGCGGAAACTCCGCGTCGAAACCGACCTTGAATGTCCCCTCCGCAAAGCACAGGGTGGAAACCGTCATAGCAGCCGCTGCCGCACAGACGATCGCTGTCAGTAAATTTCTTTTCATAATCAGACCTCCCGTCGGAATGCCCTCCGGGGCACTCCCAAAGTAATAAAGAATTCGTCTAATTTCTTATGACGAGAGACCGCCCGGAGAGCTTCCCGGGCGGTCTCTCTTAAAGAAAGGATACAGAAGAAAAAAATTCTGTTATCTCATTATTCTGCCGCTGCGTATGCGTCGTAGTACTTCTGCTCGATCTCAAGATATTTGCTCAGGCCATAAGCCTCAAGGTCGGACTGGAACTGCTCCCATGCAGCGTCATCAAAGCCATTCATGATCCAGTCGGATCTGGTCGCATTGATCGTCTTATTCAGGTCAGCTTCAAGATTGGAGAGCTCCTCCGTGTCTTCCTGACTCATGAATACATTCGGGAATACATTGTCGTTGTGCATCTCCGGTGTGTAGATGTCCTTGATCCAATCGAGACGATACTGCGCGTCGTCCGGGCAGGTTACATATACGCCGTAGTACTCGTCGAGCACTGCCAACGGGCCTGCTACGTTCTCTGCCTCACGAACTTCTACCGGGGAAGCGTCGCCCAGCGGAGCATGCTGCAGCATCGGCTCGCCATTCTCGTTCTCGCCAAGCTCGAAGATATCAAACTCATCGTCCTCGTCATAGGTACCCCAGTTATTCTGCGGAGACTGGAACGGATCGTACATCAGATCGAGCCAGCGGCAGACCATCTCCGGATCCTCAGCGACAGCCGTCACGACGCAACGTCCGCGATCGTAACCGCTCGTATAGGAACCGTTCTCTGCCGTGATGTTCTTCGTGTCAGCCTCAAGAGGCGGAAGCGGAGCCCAGCCTTCCAGAGTAGCGATGTTTCCTACGTCCCAACTGAAGCACACGCCGTAACGTCCGGATTTACCCTTCGCTACGTAGGTGGACCAATCCTGCGTGAACGCTTCCGGGTCGATCAGATTCTCGGCATACAGCTCATGCAGCCACTCCATACCCTTCTTGAATCCTTCCGTGGTAGCGGTGGAGATTACTTCTCCGTCGTTCGTCACCGCGATATGTCTGCCCTGATCGCAGTCGCCGTAGCCTTCGCCGAAGCCGTTGATCAGAAGCGCCGGATCCTGATTGCCGTCGTTCACGATGCAGGACATCGGAATGATGTCGCCCTCGATACCGAATTCTTCCTGAAGCTTAGACGCGTTGTCACGGAATGCAATCAGGATGTCCTTGAACTCATCAACCGTGCCCGGCATCTCGAGTCCGAGGAAATCAAGCCATGCCGTATTGATGAACGGCATATCGCCAACAGCCTGAATCGCGGTCTTGCCGGAGCCGAGCTGCTCGATCCACGGGAAGGACCAGATATTGCCGTCTACATCCGTCGTCATTGCCTTGTACTCCGGGAATTTCTCATATACTGCGCACAGATTCGGCATGATCTCCGGCGTGATGTAATCGTTCAGCGGAATGATCGCGCCGAAATCGCCGTATCTGAGAAGGTCGCTGTCCGAAAAGCCTGCGGTAAAGATGAAATCCGTCAGGTTCTTCGGGCTGGACATTGTCGTCTGAATCTTCTCGCCCCACTGGCTGTTCGGAATGGCAGTCCACTCGATATGTACGTTGGACTTCTCCTCAAGCCTCTTGAAGATGGTACGGTTGTTCGGGTCGGACTCCGTGCTGTCCGGATAGCTGATGAGACCCGTCAGGGTAACGGTATCCTCTACCGGAAAGAAATCCTCTGCCATAGCGGTCATCCCAATGGAAGCCACCATGCCGGCTGCCAGCGCGGCAGCGATCATGCTCTTTGCTGCTTTTCTCATTGCATGAATCTCCTTTCTTTTTTGAAGTATGTATTATGATTTTTTAAATAAATTACGCTTTCATTAACCCTTGATGGAACCTGCCATAATGCCGCTGTCGAAGTACTTCTGGAAGAACGGATACATCACGATCAGCGGAAGGCTGGATACGATGATGGTCGCGTACTTCAGAAGCTCCGCGAGCTGCGCGCGGGCCGCCGTACTCTGCATATCAGAGATCATGCCGGACTCAGGCTGGTTCTGAATCAGGATGGAACGAAGCACGAGCTGCAACGGCTGCTTATTCGCGTCGTTCAGGTAAATCAATGCGTCAAAGTAGCTGTTCCACATACCGACGAACTGCCACAGCGCCAGCACCGCGATCACCGGCGTACATACCGGGAGAAGAATGCGGAAGAAAAATACGATCTCGGTAGCGCCGTCCACGCTTGCCGCTTCCTTCAGATCGTTCGGGATTCCCTGATAGTAGGTTCTCGCGATGATCATATTCCACACGCTGAACGCGCCGGGAAGGATAATCGCCCACATGCTGTCCAGAAGTCCGAGGTTGCTGATCAGCAAGTAGGTCGGGATCAGCCCGCCGCCGAAGAACATCGTGATAACGAAAATCGCGTTGAAAAATCCCTTGCCCTTGAAATCCGTCCTCGACATCGGGTATGCCGCAAGCAGCGTAATCGCAACCGACACGAAGGTGAACACGATTGAGTAGATTACCGCGTTCTTGAAACCGATCCAAATCTGGGAGTTCGACATAACTCTCTGGTATGCCGTCAGCGTCCACTTCTCAAAGTCAAACACGATACCCTTGTTCTGAAGCGTGATCGGATCCATGAACGAACCTACGATGATGTAGGCCATCGGGATGATGATCGCAACGACAAACAGCCCCAGCAAAATGTAGCCGGTCAGCAACAGCGCCTTGTCCTGCGCGGAATAGCGCGCAAATCTGCTTTTCTTTTTCATAATCGCGCCTCCTTACAGTCCCTTGCCATCGTTCATCTTCGCTACGATCTTGTTCACGGCGAGGATGAGAATGACGTTGACGATCGTATTGAACAGGCCGACCGCGGTTGAAAAGCTGTAGTCACCGTCCAGAAGACCTTTCTTATACACATATGTAGCGATGATTTCAGAGGTCTTCATGTTCAGGTCTGTCTGCAGAGCGTAGGCTTTCTCGAAGCCGATGCTCATGATATTGCCTGCCTGCAGGATGAACTGGATCACGACCATGTCCTTGATCGCAGGCCATTCGACTGCCTTGATCTGCTGGAAGATGTTCGCGCCGTCGATGACCGCCGCCTCCTTCAGATCTTGACTGGCATTGGAAAGCGCCGCCGTGTACATGATGGAACCCCAGCCTGCGCCCTGCCAGATACCGCTGGCGATATAAATCGTGCGGAACGCCGACGGCATGGTCATGAAATTGATCTGCGTGCCGAGCAGCATGTTGATCGGGCCCGTCACGGAGAGGAAGATCCTTACGATACCGCAGAGTACGATGACCGATACGAAATTCGGCATGTACAGTACGAGCTGGACCTTCTTTTTGATCCCCTTGCTCTCGATCCGGTTCAGCAAAAACGCCAATATGATCGGAATCGGGAATCCCCAGAGAAGTCCGTAAATGCTCAGCTTCAGCGTATTAATCAGATACGTCATGAAGTCGGGCGAGGAAAGGAATCTCTGGAAGTGTTTGAAGCCAACCCAATCACTTGCGAGAATACCCTTGAACGGGTTGTAATTCTTGAAAGCGATCAGGATGCCTCCCATTGGGAAATACTTGAAGATAATGGTTAAGGCCAGTGCAGGCAGCAAAAATATCACGTACAACTGCCAATGCTGCTTCACATAGAGAAGCGTGTTGTGCAGGCCGGCCTTCTTTTTGCGTCCCTTTTCAGGAACCGCAACAGAGTTGCTACTCATTACTCATTTTTTCCTCCTTCCGCTTCTTGACTTTACAACTGCACCACTATTGTTTTGTGCGTTTGTAAAACTGCAAGAATTTTTTATGGATAGATAATACCAGCGTTTTTTACGTTTGTCAATAGTTTCTTCGTTGATGCGCTCGTTTTTTTGTTCTTACGACCCATTAATTTTGTGATTTTGCCTAGTACAAGCTGTAAAAATTGTTTCAAATGCACAACTATTCAAATTTTTTCCAATTCTTTCATCATTTCGCTTAATTTTACATATGACATAGGAGTCTGTTTTTTACATTTGACACAAAGGATAAAACTTTGTATAATGGGTAAAAAGATATACAGCAACATCAGAAACACGGCTTCACAAGGTTTTAAGGAGATAAGACATGGCAGAAAGAGTTACCATACAGGACATCGCGGACGCGCTCGGACTTTCAAGGAACACCGTATCCAAGGCAATCAATAACACCGGCATCCTCGCAGACGCCACCAGAGAAAGGATTCTTCAAAAAGCAGTTGAAATGGGTTACAAGCAGTTTTCTTACGTAACCTTCGTCAAGCATGAGGTGCCTTCCGGCACGCCTTTGCAGGCCAGTCTGTCGCTGCCGCAGACTTCCGATGAAGCTTCCTCTGCTTCTGCAACGGGAAATCCGGCGCTGGCTCCATCGATACAGATCGAAGACTTTGATTCGCGGATCAGCAAATCACCCAAAGTCATCGCCATACTCTCGGTCGGTCCTCTTGGAAGCTCGCATTTCGCTTCCACAATGCTCGACAAGCTCCAGAGAGAGCTGTCCCTTCTGGGATACGAGATCGCCATGTTCCGCATCAGCCCGAACCATCTGAGGAACAGGACGCTTCCCGCTCCGATCACCCCGGAGGCCATCGGCGGTATCATCTGTGTCGAAATGTTTGACCGCGACTACAGCAATATGATCTGCGACTGTGGAATCCCCGTCCTCTTTGTGGACGCTCCGGTCTCCCCCTGCGACAGCACACTCGGAGCCGACCGGCTCCTCATGGACAACCGTTCCAATATATATCTGTTTGTGCAGGAGATGGCGCGCCGCGGCAAACGGAAGATCGGTTTTATCGGCGATCCTTATCACTGTCTCTCCTTCTTCGAGCGCTACATGGGCTATCTCGAAGCCCTGCGCATGACCGGGCTTCCCGCCTCGGAGGATTTCTGTATCTTGAAAAATCCTTTTTCCGGCAAGCCGACCTCTGAGGAATATCAGAATTTTTTGATTAAACATATTCAGAATATGAAAAAACTGCCTGATGTGTTTATCTGCGCAAATGATTTTATCGCGATCGATGTCATGAGCGCGCTGCGGCGGCAGGGATTCTTCGCCCCGGATGATGTATGTCTGTGCGGTTTCGACGATTCCTCTGAGTCAAGGCTCGTTACCCCGCAGCTTACGACGATCCACATTCACAGCCAGATCATGGGGTTTACGGCTGTGCAGCTTCTCATGTCCCGCATCGCAGAACCGTCGCTGAACTACCGAACCGTTTACACGGAAACCTCTCTGATCTACAGAGCGTCCACGGGAGATTAAGGAAAAAGGAGAGATCGAATATGAATAAATTTCTGACGCCGGACAATCCGGTCATGATTTTCATTACTAAAATCGTTTACTGTGTCTGGCTGAACATTCTATGGTTTCTCTGCTGCATTCCGATCGTCACGGCAGGTGCCTCCACAACGGCCCTTTTCTATGTCACGCTTAAAATGGTAAAAAATGAGGAGGGCAATATCACCTCCCAATTTTTCCGGGCGTTCCGGGATAATCTCAAATTTTCCACAAAGATCTGGCTGATCATGCTGGTCGTCGGGACCGTGATGTGCGTCGACGGATACGCGCTGTACCACCTGCGTTTCAGCAACGCCTTCTGGACGGTGATCACCGCAGTCTTTCTCGTGGCGGTCGTCGCTTATCTGATCGTCGCCATGTATATTTTCCCATTAATGGCGCGGTTTGAGAATACGATCCGCATGATGTTTTTCAACTCAATCATGATCGGCATGCGTTTCCTAATCTGTACCGCGCTGATGGCCGTCATCTACTTTGTCATGGCTTTCATCGTCATCAACATTTTCACTCCGGCTATCGTTTTCGGAGAAGGACTTTGCGCGTACCTGTGCTCCTGCCTGCTGTATCGGATCCTCGAAATGTGCGCTCCGAAAGACGCGGAAGCCAAAGATGCCAAAGCCGGAGACGCAGAGCCGGACGAGACGGATTCTGACGCGGATATTGCCCCGTAGCGAGTCGGTGTTTTGGCAGACAGACTACGATCCCGAGTAAACAGATTCTGTCACGGACGATATAACCGGCTCGGTCAAAACAGCCTCGGAAGATAAGATAGCCGACAAGATGATTGACAGAAAAACAACAACCTGCAACAATTCGGAAGGCATTACACCTATTGAGGGAGGAACTCCACATGTCGGAGCACAGGAGCCTTGAGTCTTACACAGAAAAAGAGAAATGGGACTCTCTGAATACTTCGGGAAGGATCCGTTATATCTGGGATTACTACAAGCTTCCCATCGTGATCGCGTGTATCCTGCTGTATATGGCCGGGTATTCCGCTTACCGGCACTTTACGCACAAGGATATCTTTCTCTACACCGCCCTCGTCAACGTCGCCGCCGGAGAGGATCTGACGTCCCGGCTTGTCGGCGGATTTCTGGACGCAGAGCAGATCGACACGGCCAAAAACGATTTCCGGCTTTATTCCGACTGGTATCTCACCGACGATCCCTCCAGTGAATATCACGAATATACCTATGCGACACGAATGAAAGTACTGGCCGCGATCGACGGCAAGCAGCTCGACGTCGTTCTGATGAATCAGGAGGCTTTCGACGCCTTTGCCCAAAACGGCTACCTATGCAATCTCGAACAACTGTTGAAGCAGGAGGATGCCGATCTGTATAACGCTCTGCAATCGTACCTTATCACCAACACGGAAGTGCTGGAGGATAACGCGCAGGACGTCGTGCTGGACCCCTCTCTCGAATATGTCTCTGAGACCACGGAGTATCCGATGGCAGTCGATCTGAACGAATGCTCCCCCGCAATACGCGAGGCAGGCTTCGGGTCGTCCGTGTATCTCGGCATCATCGGCAACACGCCCCGCACGGACACCGCGCTGGAGTATCTGCGGTATCTCACGCAGGCAATCGAGTAGGGGCGGATTTACTCTAAAATATTTATCATCAAGGGGAACAAGATACTCATCGTGAGAAATTAGCATATATTTAGAAAATTTAAATATAATCAATGATCATAGTTTGATTTCTATAAAGGTGTGGGATTATCCCACAAGCACAAATGACCGTTCTCCACAGTTTATAATCAGTTCTGTTCTTCTCCCATCCCCCAATTTTCTCCGGCTTCCGGCAGGTTTGCCAATTCCTGTAGTTTTTTCCTCAATACATCCTTATCCGGCAATTGTAGCTGATACTGCGCCACCATCATAGGCGAAAGCGTCCGGCTCATGGCATATTCAACCACCTCATCATTTTTAGTCGCACACAGCAGCAGTCCCACGCTCGGATTCTCATCTGCCTTTTTTACCTGCCTATCCAGCCCCTCAAGGTAAAAATCCATCTTGGATACATATTCTGGCTTGAATTTTCCGACCTTCAGTTCCATTGCCACAAGGCAATGCAGACTACGATGGAAAAACAGCAGGTCAATCCGATAATCCTCTCCGCCCACCTGTATCGTATATTCTTCTCCGACAAATGTGAAATCTTTCCCCAATTCAAGAATGAAATTTCGCATTCCTCTGACTAATGCCTTACGGAAATCATTTTCATGAAAAACATCTGGCAAGTCAAGAAATTCTACCACATATTGATCAAGAAACGGATTCTGCTCTGATTGAAGTGGTTCCGGCAGCAGTTTGCTCCTAGAAAGCATATACCGCTCATAGTAACCACTTTCCATCTGCCGTTCAAGCTGACGGGAACTGTATCGCTCCTTGATAGCAAGACGCATATAAAACTCCCGTTCCTCATTACTTTTGCAGCCGGACATGATAAGTAAATGATTTGTCCAGCTTAATTGTGTCAGCAGTGCTGACACTTTTTCATTATCGACATATGTCTCGTAAAACTGCTTCATACGATAAAGGCCACGACGATTAAATCCCTTGATGCCGGTGAATTGATGCTGGATGTAATCGGAAAGCGAATCAATGTAACCGTCTCCGTAGTTTGCTTCTTTTGATTTTTCAGATAAAAATTTCCCTACGCGCTGATACATGAGTATCAATTCCTCATTTACCTTCCGATAAGCGTTATTACGAGCCTCCTCTATTATCCGCGCTATCTCGACAAACGTATTATCAAGTTTGTTCATTAGGACAACCTCTTTTCTAAAAGTTATGCCAGCGGTGCTGACACTTCTATTTTTTGCTTACTCCGTTTCAATATCCAATAAGAGCAGTTGCACACCCTTTATGCTTTCGCTTAAACTGTGATAAATAAATCATAACAAGTGGCGTGAAACTTGTCAACATGGCAAAAACGCTCTCTTACGAATGTTATCCCGTCCATTTTCACAAGCTAAAAAAATGCAAAAAACGGCATAGCCGCTTTAACGACTATGCCAAATTATCCAGAGGTTACAAAATCCCTAAACTATACCGTCATCCGGCCGCCAGCTCATACTTCACGACATTCATCCGCACACGCCCGTCCGCGAAGAAGGAAATCCCGTCCGCGGCCTGTTCTGTGTAAATCGTCGCCGTCATGACCTGTCTGCCGTCATTCACAAACACCTCCGCGCTGAACCGGTCAAGAATGATCCGGAGCCTGATCTTCCCTTTCTCCGAAGACACCTTGCTCCTGCGCTGATGAATGATCGCGCGGCGGGAGCCGGAGAACTTGCGGTCGATCTTTAGCACCTCCTCATACGGACGGTAGCTGATCGACGTCTGGTAATCCGCGTTCTGGGCGAAACGTACCGCAAATCTCTGATAAACCTTCTCCTCATCCTCCGAGGATACCTCAAGCTCCATATCGATTCTGCGTCCCTTGATCCCATCCAGATTGATCGTTCCGTCGAAGCACACATCCTCATATCGGACTTCCCCGCGCCGAAGCTGCTCCAGCTCTCGGATCGGCTGCTGATACAGACGCCCGTCACGAATGGAAAGCTCCCGCGGAATGCTCATCTGGCCGAACCACAACTGCTCGTCTAGCTGTCTGTGCATATTACAGGTATCCCAATTCTGCATCCACCCGATCATCACTCTTCTGCCGTCCGGTGTGAGCATGGTCTGAGGCGCGTAAAAATCAATCCCGTAATCGACCGCCTGATCATGCTCCTCCGTAAAGGTATCCGTTTCTTCATCGTAGGTACCGATCAGACAGAGCGTCCCATTCCCATTGTGATATTCAAATCCCTGCGGGAACATGTCCTGCGGGCTGGTGAGAAGCACCTGCTTCCCGTCAAGCGGAAAGAAGTCCGGACACTCCCACATTTTTCCGAAACGATTCCGGTTCGCGACAAGCACCTTCCTGAACTTCCAGTCGAAGCCGTCCCCACTTGTAAAAAGCAAAATCTGTCCGTCCCCATCTGTCGAGCAGTTACCCACCACGCAACAGTATGTACCGTCCTGCTTTCTCCAGATCTTCGGGTCGCGAAAATCATAGATACTGCTTCCCTCCGGCAAATCCTTCGCGTCCAGAACCGGATTCTTCTCATATTTCTCGTAATCCATGCCGTCCCCGACTGCAATGCACTGCCTCTGGATATCCCGCTTTCCGCCCTCCGGCAGCGTCGTCGTAAGAACACCTGTGTACATCAACAAGTGCCGACCGTCCGGAAGTTCCGTCGCACTTCCGCTGAAGCAGCCGTCCCGATCGTACGGAGTGTCCGGAGCAAGCGCCGCCGGCATATACTCCCAATGCAGAAGGTCTTCGCTCACCGCGTGGCCCCAATGCATCGGCCCCCAATAAGTCGCATAGGGATAATACTGATAAAACAAATGATATTTTCCATTATAAAAAGAAAATCCATTCGGATCATTCATCCAGCCGACGCGCGTGGAGAGATGAAAATCCGGTCTTTCATCGGCCTGAATCATCTTTTCAGTCGCTTCTTCGTA
>CANQVH010000035.1 GCA_947627245.1 uncultured Lachnospiraceae bacterium
ATAGGTGGGACAGATCTGAGATCAAATATCTTGAGGCCAGTCTTTTTTATCCCAACTGACAATTCGTTTACTCCATCCCGAGGCAGATTGTCACTTGACATGATATAAGGAAATAGTGTAGAGTAACGAGAGCAATACAGAATAATCGGGAAGAGGATGAGAAAATGACAAGAATAATCATGAGCGGCTGCAACGGCTACATGGGTCGTGTGGTGACGGACATTGTCGCGGCGGACGAGGATGCGAAGATCGTGGCGGGCGTCGACCTTGAGGACAGGGGCGACAAGGACTATCCGGTGTTTACGAGCATTGCGGATTGTGACGTCGCGGCGGATGTTGTGATCGATTTTTCCGCGCCGGGCGCGCTGGATTCCCTGCTTGCGTATTGCACGGAAAAGCAGGTGGCAGCGGTCTTCTGCACGACCGGCTACTCGCAGGAGCAGATGGAGCAGATCCGCGCGGCTGGCGCGAAGACGGCGGTCATGAAGTCCGCTAACATGTCGCTCGGGATCAACATGCTGCTGAAGCTCGTACAGGAGGCGGCGAAGCTGTTGGCTCCGGCCGGTTTCGATATGGAGATCGTAGAGAAGCATCACAACCGCAAGGTGGACGCGCCGAGCGGGACGGCGCTTGCGCTGGCGGACAGCCTGAACGAAGCGCTGGGCAATCAGTATGAATACATCTACGACCGGAGCGGCCGCAGACAGAGCCGGGACAAGAAGGAGATCGGTATCAGCGCGGTGCGCGGCGGGAATATCGTCGGCGAGCACGAGGTGATCTTCGCCGGTTTCGATGAAGTGATCGAGTTCAAACACACGGCCTATTCGCGCGGCGTGTTCGCGAAGGGCGCGGTGCAGGCGGCGAAGTACCTCACGGGCAAGCCCGCCGGGATCTACGACATGGCGGATGTGATTTCTCTATAGCCGCAGAGGACAGAACGTCTCCGGGAAGGACCTGTAGGGGTGTCCACCCGGAGACGTCCTGCCGAGCGATGTACCGGATTATACAATGACGTGAGAAGAGGAGATTATTTATGAAAAAAGTGGTGAAGTTCGGCGGAAGCTCGCTTGCGAACGCAGAGCAGTTCCGCAAGGTCGCGGAGATCATTCACGCGGACAAGGGGCGCCGGTACGTGGTGCCGTCCGCGCCGGGCAAGCGATTCTCCGACGATACCAAGGTGACGGATATGCTCTACGACTGCTATCAGTCGGCGGGCGATGAGAAGGCGCTGGCGCAGAAGATGGATGCGATCGCACAGCGTTATCAGGAGATCATTGAAGGACTTTGTCTGGAGCTTTCGCTGGAGGACGAGTTCGAGAAGATGAAAAAAGCGTTTGCCGCGCAGGAGGGCAGCGATTACGCGGCGTCCCGCGGGGAATATTTAAACGGCATCATCATGGCGGCGTATCTGGAATATGAATTTATCGATGCGGCGGAGGTGATCCGCTTTGACGAGGACGGCGAGTTTGATCCGGAGACGACGAACGAGATCCTGAGCAAACGGCTCGGGACCGTGGAGCGCGCGGTCGTACCGGGATTTTACGGAGCGTACGAGGACGGCAGGATCAAGACGTTTTCGCGCGGGGGCTCCGATATCACGGGCTCGATCGTGGCGCGCGCCGTGCATGCAGACCTGTATGAGAACTGGACGGACGTGTCCGGCTTCCTCGTGACCGATCCGCATATTGTCGAGGATCCGGAGACGATCGAGACGATCACTTACCGTGAGCTTCGGGAGTTGTCTTACATGGGGGCGACCGTGCTGCATGCGGACGCGATCTTCCCGCTGCGCAAGGAGGGCATCCCGATCAACATCAAGAATACAAACCGCCCGCAGGACGCGGGCACGCTGATCGTGGAGAATACCTGCCGCCAGCCGAAGTATACGATTACCGGCATCGCGGGCAAGAAGGGCTTCTGCGCGATCAATATCGAGAAGGATATGATGAACTCGGAGATCGGTTTCGGCCGCAGGGTACTTCAGGTGTTCGAGGAGAACGGGATTTCCTTTGAGCACACGCCGTCCGGCATCGACACATTTACGGTGATTGTACACCAGACCGAGTTTATGGAGAAGGAACAGAGCGTGATCTCCGGGCTGCACCGCGCGGTCGAGCCGGACACGATCGACCTTGAGTCCGACCTTGCTCTGATTGCGGTCGTGGGACGCGGGATGCGCGCAATGCGCGGTACTGCCGCGCGGATTTTCGCGGCTCTATCGCACGCGCACATCAACGTCAAGATGATCGATCAGGGTTCCAGCGAGCTGAACATTATCATCGGCGTGAAGAACGACGATTTTGAGCGCGCCGTGCGTGCGATCTATGATATTTTTGTGCTGACGCATCTGTAAGATTGATTACGTAAAAGTCAGATTTGACTACAGAAAAGTCAAGATAGTGCTTCCCTAAAAGCATGGATATATGATAAAATAAAGTATATTTATTCATTCCATGAAATAAGGAGGTAACTATTTATGAAGTATCGTATTGAAGGCGGCACACTGCCGGTCGTGATCTGCGACTTGGAGGCGGGCGAGAAGATGGTCACCGAGGGCGGCGCGATGTCATGGATGTCTCCCAATATGAAGATGGAAACGACGTCGAACGGAGGGATCGGCAAGGCGCTCGGAAGAGCATTTTCGGGTGAGAAGATGTTCCAGAATATTTATACGGCCGAGGGCGGTCCGGGTATGATTGCGTTCGCATCTTCCTTCCCGGGTTCTGTTGTACCCTTTGAGATCACGCCGGAGAATGAGATGGTATTTCAGAAGAGCGCATATATGGCCGGAGAGATCGGCGTAAAGATGTCCGTGCACTTCCGCAAGAAGATTTCGACGGGCCTGTTCGGCGGCGAGGGCTTCATCATGCAGAAGACGTCAGGCACCGGAATCGTGTTCGCGGAGTTTGACGGTCATGTGGTAGAGTATGAGCTCAAGAGCGGAGAGAAGATCGTGGTCGATACCGGACATCTGGCGGCGATGACCGCATCGTGCAGCCTCGACATTCAGTCCGTGCAGGGCGCGAAGAACATGCTGTTCGGCGGCGAGGGCATCTTCAACACCGTCATCACCGGTCCGGGTCATGTCTGGCTCCAGACGCTTCCGCTGTCGAATGTGGCGGGCGTTCTGAGACGTTATCTTCCGACTTCGAACTAAGGGACAGTCATTTTTACATGGGCAGAGAGAGCAGGGATGCTTTCTCTGCTTTTTTTGTTTTTCGGCGGACAGATTTTTATTGATTTTCTTGGGACAGATGTTATACTTTTGGATAGATGTACAGCAGTGAGAGGAACGGCGGGCATGTGGAATGGGGCGCAGTCATTCGCATATGAGATCAAAGGGGACGGCGCAGTGATTCTGCGCTGTTTTTCGCGCGATTCGAGGGCGGAAATCCCGGAGCGGATCGAGGGCTTCCCGGTGACGGAGCTGGGCGGCTATGCGTTTTCGTCGCATTTCGAGGAGGAAAGGCTTGCGGAGGAGATCCGTGCGGGACGCGCGAGGCGGTATGCGCCCGGAATGCTGGGAGAGGGACCGGCTCTTTGCGGGGAACGCTTGGAGGAGATCGTACTGCCGCCGACGATCCGGCGTGTCGGGCGATATTGCTTCTACAACTGCGGAAATCTGCGGCGGATCGAATTCCACGGAGGCTTGTCGGACTGGGGCAGCGGGGCGTTCACGGGCTGCCACGGGGTGCGAAGCCTGCGCGTATACACGGATGCGGACGGACGGTCCCACCTGAAGGATGTGTTGGATGAGCTGCGTGAGGAGCTGGAGGTCGGGTATTTCATCGGGAGCGGGACGGATCGCCCGCCTGCCGAGCTTCGGCTCATATTTCCGGAGTTCTACGAGGAGGGCGTCGAGAACACGCCGGCGCGGATTTTGGAGAATCATGTGCACGGGAGCGGCATTCTGTACCGTAACTGTTTCCGGGGACGCGTGTTTGATGCGGCGCAGTATGACGCGCTGTTTCCGCATGCGAGGGCATGGGAGAGTGGGGAGTTGGTGCTTCGGATGGCGCTCGACCGGCTGCGTTTTCCGCATGGACTGACGGCGAGGGCGAGAGAGCAGTATGAGACGTATCTGACGGAGCATCTGGCGGAGGCGGGGAAGAGGCTGCTTGCGTGGAGAGATCCGGACGGGCTGCGGTTCCTGCTGGAGATTGCCGAGAGGACAAGGCATGCCGGAGAGCCGGAGCATGTCGGAACGTCGGAGGATACCGGGTGGTCGGGACACGTCGGGCGGCGGGAATATGTCGAAAGGGCGGCGGATGTCTGGCTCGAAGAGGCGGCCCGTCTGCAGTATACGGAGGCCGTGAGCCTTCTGATGGAGCGAAAGAGGGCGGGGCGGAGCCGGCCAGTGTCCCGGCGGCGATTGGAGTTGTGACGGGACGGATTACCGTGACGAGATAAATCGAATTGTCGCGAAGGGGCGGATGAAATTGCAGACAGCGAAGAAAAATAAAATTATGGAAAAATAGAATCATAGAAAAAGACAGGAGGCAGGATGAAAGTGAAATTTTCGGAAATGGTTTATGAGCGGCCGGATCTTCAATCTCTGAAGGATCGGCTGGACGCGCTGACCGGGCGGCTGCGCGCGGCGAAGGACTATGCGGAGGCGAAACGGATTTTCCTCGAGAATGAGGAGCTGGGGAAGCATATCGAAACGCAGACTACGCTTGCGAGCATCCGGCACGACATCGACACGCGCGACGAGTTTTATGACGCGGAAGTGAATTTTTGGAACAGCGCGATGCCGGAGCTTGAGGAGTACACGCAGGCATGGACGAAAGCGATGCTGGAGAGCCCCTATCGGGAGGATTTTTCGAGGGAATACGGCGATCTGATGTTCGTGAAGGCGGAGATGGCGCTGAAAACATTCTCGCCGGAGATCATCCCGGAGCTTCAGCAGGAAAACGATCTGACGACGCGCTACGAGAAGCTGCTCGCCTCGGCGCAGATCCCGTTCGAGGGCGGGACGTACACGCTCGCGCAGTTGGAGCCGTTCAAGAAGGACGCGGACGACGCGAGACGTCTGGCGGCATGGAAGGCGGAAGGGCAATGGTACAAGGATCATCAGGAGGAGCTGGACGATCTCTACGATCAGTTGGTGCATGTGCGCGACGCGATGGGGAGGAAGATGGGCTATGATGGCTACACGGAGCTCGGTTATTACCGCATGGAGCGCAACTGCTACACGAAGGAGGATATCGAGAAATTCCGCGCGGCGGTTGTGAAATATCTGGTGCCGGTAGCGGACATGATCTATCGGAAGCAGGCCGAACGCCTTGGAAAGCAGTATCCGATGAGCTTCGCCGACAACGCGCTGGAGTTCCGTTCGGGAAATCCGCGTCCCTTTGGCTCACCGCAGGAGATCTTGGAACAGGGCAGGAAATTTTACAGTGAGCTTTCCCCGGAGACGGGAAAATTTTTCAATGAGATGCTTGACTGCGAGGCGCTGGACGTATTGTCGACGTCGGGCAAGGCCGGAGGCGGCTACTGCACGAGCATCGCGGATTACCGAATTCCCTTTATCTTTGCCAATTTCAACGGGACGCAGGGGGATGTGGAGGTCATCACGCACGAGGCGGGTCATGCGTTTGCCGCGTGGATGAACCGCGACCGCGTGCCTTCGGAATATATCTGGCCGGGCATGGAGGCGTGCGAAGTGCACTCGATGTCGATGGAATTTTTTGCGTGGCCGTGGGCAGAGGGCTTCTTCGGAGAGGACACGCGCAAATTTTACTACAGCCATTTGGCGAGCGCGCTGAAGTTCATTCCGTATGGGACGATGGTCGATCATTTCCAGCATATCGTGTTCGAAAAGCCGCAGATGACGCCGCGGCAGCGCCATGATGTCTGGAAGGAGCTGCTGGGCGTCTATATGCCGTGGATGAAGCTGGACGGGGAGATCCCGTTTTACAGCGAGGGCGAGGGCTGGCAGCGTCAGCACCACATCTACTCACTGCCGTTTTATTATATTGATTATTGTCTGGCGCAGACGGTTTCTCTGCAGTTCTGGGCGAGGATACAGACGGACCGCAGGGACGCATGGGAGCACTATATGGCATATACGAAGCAGGGCGGGAGCCGCGTATTTACGGAGCTCTTGAAAAACGCAGATCTGGACAGCCCGTTTGATGAGAGTTGCCTGAAAGGCGTGTGCGAGAAGGCGAGAGACTGGCTGGAGGAGTTTGATCTGGAAGGGATCCGCTGAAAAAATGGTTGGAAAAGAGAATTTTGGATGTGTTTTTCGATTGACACATCGCGGGCATAAAGGTAAAATGTAGAGTAGCAGTAATATGCCAATAAAGTACAAGGAGGTTAAAACAAAAATGACGAAAGCAAGAAAATTCCTTGCTCTGGCGCTCGCGGCGGCTATGACGGTATCGCTGGTCGGCTGCAGCGGCGGAGAGAAGGAGACCGAGGCTCCGGCGACTGAGAAGAAGACGGAAGCCGTGACGGAGAAGGCGACCGAGGCAGTGACCGAAGCTCCGACTGAGGAAGTGACGGAAGCTCCGGCCGAGACGGAGACCGAAGAAGTGACGGAAGCTCCGGCCGAGACCGAGACCGAGGAAGTAACGGAAGCTCCGACGGAAACCGAGACTGAGGAAGTAACGGAAGCTCCGACGGAAACCGAGACCGAAGAGGTAACGGAAGCTCCGACAGAGACGGAGACCGAAGAGGTAACGGAAGCTCCGGCTGAGACCGAGACCGAGGAAGTAACCGAGGCTCCGACGGAAGCTGAGACCGAGGAAGAGACCGAGGCAAAGGTGACGGTTGCCGAGATCGCGGGCGAGGCGGAGAGCGAGCTTGTAGCGCTTGTGGATGAGGCCGAGTCTGAGGTTGCAGCGATTGTTACGGCTGCAGAGAAAGAGACCGAGGAGGAGACGGAAGCCGTAACCGAGGCTGAGACTGAGGCGAAGACGGAAGAGGAGACCGAGGCTAAGACTGAGGCAGAGACGGAAGAAGTAACGGAAGCTCCGACCGAGGCAGAGACGGAAGAGGTAACGGAAGCTCCGACCGAGGCTGAGACTGAGGAAGTAACGGAAGCTCCGACCGAAGCAGAGGCAGAGACCGAGCTTGAGAGCGAGGCTGTAACGCCTGCAGAGGTTGCGGAAGAAGAGACCGAGGGCGAGACCGGCGCTGCGATGGAAGAGCTGACCGACGCCGAGCTGGACGAGTATGATGCGAAGTCCGCAGAGGTTTATGATGCGGCGTTCGGCGAGTTCTACGAGACGTATCTCGAGGCTCTTGAGGCGGACGACATTTCCGAGCGTTATGCGCTGATGGCTGTCGCCGAGGCGAAGATGCTTGAGTCCGCTGTGATGATCCCGCTGTCTTCGAATGGCGGTATGTATTCGATCAGCAAGGTTGCGCCGTACACCAACACTCCGATCCTGTGGGGCAACGATTCTTATAGATATTATCGCCGTCTGGTCACGACCGAGCTGATTACGACAGAGGATCGCGACGAGATGAAAGCGAAGTGGGCGGAGCTCAAGGGCACCGGCACTTACGAGGAGTGGGCGCGTTCCTTCCTCGAGGAGAAGGGCTATGAGATCAAGGACACTTACGATATGGCTTACGGTTCTGATCCTGTGACATGGGACGTGCTGGCGACATCTCTGGCGGCCGACAGCGAGGCGATCATCAATACATATGATGGCCTGATGGAGTACGATGTAGAGAATGTTCTGCAGCCGGCGCTGGCTGAGAGCTACGAGGTATCCGACGACGGTCTGACCTACACATTCCACATTCGTGAGGGCGTGAAGTGGGTAGATTCTCAGGGCCGTGAGGTTGCCGACGTGAAGGCGGACGACTGGGTAGCAGGTATGCAGCACATGATGGATGCGATGGGCGGTCTGGAGTATCTTGTGACGACGGACGGCTGCGGCATCAAGAACGCTTCCGCTTATATCTACGGCGAGACCTCCGACTTCAACGAGGTCGGCGTCAAGGCTGTGGACGATTACACGCTGGAGTACACACTTGAGGCTCCGTGCCCGTTCTTTACGACGATGCTCGGCTATGGCGTGTTCGCGCCGATGAGCCGCAGCTACTATGAGTCTCAGGGCGGTAAGTTCGGCGCTGAGTACGATTCCTCCGCAGCAGATTACAACTACGGCAAGGACCCGAACTCCATCGCTTACTGCGGCCCGTACGTAGTGACGAATGCGACCGCGCAGAACACGATCGTGTTCCAAGAGAACGAGTCTTACTGGAATAAGGATGCAGTCAATGTGAAGACGCTCACATGGCTGTTCGACAGCGGCGACGACGCGATGAAGGGCTACAACGACACGATGTCCGGCGTACTGGACGGCTGCACACTGACCCCGGCGCGTCTGGAGCAGGCGAAGACGGACGGCGTTTTCGATGAGTACAATTACATCTCCAGCACGGACGCGACGTCCTTCATGGGCTTCTACAACCTGAACCGCAATGCGTTCGCGAACTTCAATGATGACACCGTGATGGTCTCCGAGCAGAGCGAGGAGGATGCGGCGAGAACGAACGCGGCAATCAATAATGTACATTTCCGTCGCGCGGTTTCCTTCGCGCTGGATCGCGGCGCGTACAACGCACAGGTAGTCGGCGAGGATCTGAAGCTGACCTCTCTGCGTAACTCTTACGTACCGGGTACGTTTGTGACGCTTCCGGAGGACGTGACGATCGACATCAACGGCACGGCGACCGACTTTGAGGCAGGCACGAACTTTGGTGTGATCGTACAGGCGCAGATCGACGCGGACGATGTGAAGATGACGGTTTACGATCCGGAGGGCGACGGCGGCGTCGGCTCCAGCGATGGTTTCGACGGTTGGTACAATCCGGAGAACGCTGTAGCTGAGCTTGAGACGGCAGTGGAAGAGCTGGCGGCTGAGGGCGTTGAGATCAGTGAGGAGAACCCGATCTATCTCGACCTTCCGTATCCGGCGAACAGCGAGCCGTACACCAACAAGGAGAACGCGTTCAAGCAGTCTGTAGAGAAGGCGCTTGGCGGAAGCGTGATCATCAACCTTGTTGCAGGCAACAGCTTTGACGACTGGTACTATGCAGGCTATTATCCGACCTACGGCTACGAGAGCAACTATGATATCTGCGACGTCTCCGGCTGGGGTCCGGACTACGGCGATCCGCAGACCTACCTGAACACGCTGCTTCCGGAGTACGCTGGCTACATGATCAAGGCGCTCGGTATCTACTAAGATACGGCTCGGATCATACACAACAAAAACGGCGGAAGCTGTTCGGCAGTTGATTTGAATAAGTAAACAGCCATAAAAGGCAGGGCGTCTCCTGAGAGGACCGAATAGGGGTGTCCACCGGGAGATGACCCTGTCTTTTGCTGTTACCTGATCACGTACTGCAGGATGGCTTCCGATATGAGTGAAAGAGACTATGGGCAAATACTTAATCAAACGTCTGTTGCACGGTGCGGTCTCGATCGTCATCGTGGTGGCGATCGTCATGATCATGATCTACGGAATGCTGAACCGGGACCTGATCTTTGCAAAGGATACCACGTACACCCACCAGAGCAACAATCAAAAAACGACTTATATGTACTCCAAATGGGAGGAATACGGCTACGTGGACTATGTTCCGTACGCCGATTACCTGCAGGAGCTTCTGCAGAAGGGAGAGATCGACGAGGAGACGCGCTCGTCCGCGGTGAGCCTCGGACGAAAGGCGGACGCCGACTCGGATATCGTGCAGGAGTATGTGCAGAAATTTACTGATTATTACGAGTCCAAGGGCTATACGGTCACGAGACTGGAAGCCGTCACGCGCGCGGGACGACGGATCGCGGACGGAGGACAGCCGCAACTGTTTGCTTACAGGGACGTTCCGCTGCTTGGCCGTCTGTGGAGATATTTCACGGGGCTGATCACGATTGACAAGACAAGCTATGTAAAAGAAGACATCGGAGAGCGGGGAATCTCCTTTACGTTATATGACCCTGTCTACGGCGGAAAGAAGTTTTCGCCGGCGATCACGGGGAACGGCACGAAGCACAAGTATCTGCTTTACTGCGACTCCAATTTCCCCTTTATCCACCAGAATATTGCCTCGCTGAATCTCGGCACATCCTACTCGGTCAACACGGGCATCGATGTGTTCACGACGATGACGAGGACGCAGGGCTCCTATGTGCGCTCGACAATCACTTATCCGTCCGGACTTACGGAGGAGAGCGCGGACGACCTGCACAGCGCGACTTATCTGCCGAACTCTCTGGATTCCAGCGTCGTGTACGCGGACCGCTTCGTGGACGACTACACGAATGTGGATACGGTGAAGAACGGCTTTTCCAAGGTCGGCTATTCGTTTGTGATCGGACTGATCTCCGTCATCATCGCATATCTGCTCGGCGTTCCGCTCGGCATTCTGATGGCGAGGAAGAAGGACAAGCTGGTCGACAAGCTGGGTACGATTTATATCGTGTTCATCATCGCGGTGCCGTCGCTGGCTTACATTTTCCTGTTTAAAGCGATCGGCGGAGAGCTGGGACTCCCGACGACCTTCGATATGGAGTCCACGAGCAAGCTGATGTATGTCCTGCCGATCGTTTCTCTGGCGCTGCCTTCGATCGCGGATTTGATGAAATGGATGCGGCGCTACATGATCGACCAGATGAATTCGGACTACGTGAAGTTCGCGCGCTCCGGCGGTTATTCGGAGTCCGAGATCTTCACGAAGCATATCATGAAGAACGCGGTGATCCCGATCGTGCACGGAATTCCGTCGAGCGTGCTGTTCGCTCTGACCGGTGCGATCATTACCGAGCGTGTGTACGTCGTGCCCGGCGCCGGCAATCTGCTGACCGAGGCGATCAACAAGTACGACAACGGCGTGATCGTCGGCGTAACTTTATTCTACGCGGTGCTGACCGTGGTATCTATCGTTCTGGGCGACGTGCTGATGGCGATGGTGGATCCGCGGATCTCATTCTCAACGAAAGACAGGTGATCATATGGAACAAGAAATTGCAAAACTGGGCATTTCCGAAGAGGAGCTTTTTTCCCGCGTGGACCATTCCGCACTGGATTCCGAGAAGATCACCGCGCCGAGGTATTCCTACTGGCAGTCTGTGTTCCGCGTGTTTTTCCGAAAGAAACTGAATATTGTGATCTTGGCGATCCTGCTGTTCGTGATCGCGTTCGCTTACATTTATCCGTCGATCACGGAGTATGAGCGATTCGCGAACCTGCTGGATTCGACGGCCAAGCATTTGTCTCCGGCCAAGGCGATCAAGCAGATGGGCTTCAACATCCACTGGATCTTGGGCTCCGGAGCGGCCGGACAGTCTACGTTCGACGCAATCTGGAACGGCTCCCGAATCTCGATCTCGCTGGCCTTTATCTGCGCGGCGATCAATATGACGATCGGCGTGATCGTCGGCTCGATCTGGGGCTTTTCCAAGAAGGTCGACATGGTGATGAACGAGGTCTACAACATCCTCACGAACATTCCGTATCTGGTGTTCATCGCCGTGATGGTGATGTTGTTCTCCGCGAGCTTCTGGACGATGGTGCTGGCGCTGACGGCGACGGGCTGGGTAGCGATCGCGTACTTTATCCGCACGCAGGTGGTTATCATCCGTGACCGTGAGTACAATCTGGCGTCGAAGTGCCTCGGGACGTCCACCTTTAAGATTGCCATGAAGAATATCCTGCCGTTCATGACGTCCGTGATCGTGACGCTGCTGGCGACGGAGATTCCTTCCTATATTTCCTACGAGGTGTTCCTTGCCTACATCGGCATGGGACTTTCGGAGATGTCGCTGGGCCGCCTGATCTTCGAGGCGGAGAGCGCGATGGTGACGCCCGGCTGGCAGTTCGAGTTCTGGAGCCCGGTGGCAATCGCTTCGATTATCACCGTCGTTCTGTACGTCGTGGGCCAGAACCTCGGCGACGCGTCGGATCCGAGGACGCATATGTAGGAACTATCTCTGTAAGAATGATAAAGAGGAACCGATATGGAAGACAGAAAAGTACTGTTATCAATCAAAAACCTGTCCGTGAAATTTCGCGTCCGCGGGCGTATCCTGACCGCGATACGCGGCATTTCTCTGGACATCTATGAGAATGAATCGATCGCGATCGTCGGCGAGTCCGGCTCCGGAAAATCGGTGTTTACGAAGACGTTTGCCGGAATGCTGGATTCCAACGGCTTCATCAGCGAGGGTCAGCTTCTGTTCGACGACGAGGAGCTTGCGGACACGCATGTGACGCTCGACGCGCAGGCGAAGCGCGCGATCGCGGATATGCAGACGAAGCTGAATGAGTATTCAAAGCTGGAATCCGGCGCGGCTACCTACCGGAAGACGCTTGAGCTGGATGCGCAGAAGCGCGCGCGCAGCAGCCTGAGCCCCGAGGAGGAAGCGAAGGTCGAGGCGGAGGTGAAGGAGCTTACCGCGCAGCGGACGGATCTGTTCAATGAGAAGCAGACCTACGATCCCTCGAAGGAGAAGGAGAGGATCCGTGAGGCCGCGAAGCAGATCAAGGCGCTGGACGCACAGATCAAGGAGCTGCAGCATCGCAATGAACAGCTCAGGAAGAAGAAGCGCGACGAGGCGGAGCATGACACTGCGTACCTGAAGCAGTATGAGGAGCAGATGTCCGCGCTCAAGGCGCAGTATGAGAAAGAGATCAAAGGGGAGATCGCCCCGGAGACGGTGAAGCGAAATGAGATTCTGGCGAAGGAGGTCTATCTTTCGGTCGGAAGATACAGTTTCCGCCGCCGCCGCAAGGCGATCGCGGAGCTGCTTGACGCGCTGAAGAAAGCGATGCAGCTCGGCGTGGATCTGTCGGACGAAGCGGAGCGCAACGCGGTGTTCGACAATGTCACGTTCCGCGTGCGCTATCTGGATGAGACGCCGGAGGAGCTACACGGCACCTGCGTGCTTAATCTCGCGAACATCAAGTATCCGAAGGACTGGGAGAAGATCCGCGGAAGACGGATCGCCACGGTGTTCCAAGATCCGATGACCTCTCTGAACCCGATCATCACGATCGGCAAGCAGATCACCTCCATCATCAAGAAGCATCAGGACTGTACGGATGTGGAGGCAAGGAGACGGGCGCTGGAGCTGATGCACAAGGTGGGCATCCCCAATCCGGAGGCGCGTTTTGACGATTATCCGTTCCAGTATTCCGGCGGTATGCGCCAGAGGATCGTTATCGCGATCGCCCTGTCGTGCCAGCCGAAGATCCTGATCTGCGACGAGCCGACCACGGCTCTGGATGTGACGATTCAGGCGCAGATCCTGCGGCTGATCAAGGATTTGCAGAAGGAATTCAATTACACGACGGTCTTCATCACCCACGATCTCGGGGTGGTGGCGAATATCGCGGAGCGTGTCGCGGTGATGTACGCGGGCCAGATCGTGGAGCTCGGGACGGTGGAGGAGGTCTTCTACGACCCGCGCCATCCGTACACATGGGCGCTTTTGTCCTCTTTGCCGCAGTTGGCGGAGAAGAACACGACGCTCTACTCGATCACCGGTACGCCGCCTTCGCTGTACAACAACATTGTCGGCGATTCGTTTGCCCCGCGCAATCCGTACTGCCTGAAGATCGATACGCTGCTTGAGCCTCCGATGTTCAAGGTCAGCGACACTCATTATGCCAAGACATGGCTGCTGGATGAGCGTTCGCCGAAGATCGAGAAGCCGGAGGGCATCCGCAACATCCATGAGAAACTAATAGATGCTTTTAACATATAGGAGATTCAGACCGTGTCGAAACTAAATCAAGAGAAAAAGGGCAGCGCCCGCGTCTCCGCGTTTCCGGAGCACGGCCCTGTCGATGAGAACGGCAGGGAGATCCTGCTGTCACTGAAAAATGTAGATATCACGTTTGGCAAGGGAGAGGAAGCGGTGAAGGCCGTGCAGGATGCGTCCTTTGACATTTACAAGGGCGAGACCTTCTCCCTCGTGGGCGAATCCGGCTCCGGCAAGACGACGATCGGCCGCGCCGTGATCCGCGTGAACCCGCTTTCCGCGGGCGAGATCCGGTATAAGGGCGTGCGTATCTCCGGGAAGATCCCGCATTCGCTGGACCGCGAGGTGATCCGCAACATCCAGATGGTGTTTCAGGATCCGGCGGCTTCCCTGAACGAGCGCGCCACCGTGGACTATATCGTCTCGGAGGGACTTTACAATTTCCATCTCTTCGAGAATGAGGCGGACCGTGTCCGCAAGGTGGAGAATATCATCAACGAGGTCGGGCTTTTGCCGGAGCATCTGACGCGTTATCCGCACGAGTTCTCGGGCGGCCAGCGCCAGCGCATCGGTCTCGCGCGCGCGATGGTGATGGAGCCGGAGCTGGTAGTCGCGGACGAGCCGATCTCCGCGCTCGACGTATCGATCCGTGCGCAGGTGCTAAACCTGATGAAAAAATTCCAGAAGGAGAAGGATATCACCTATCTGTTTATTGCGCACGACCTCTCGATCGTCCGTTTTATCTCGGACCGCATCGGCGTCATTTACAAAGGACGCATCGTCGAGGTGGCGGACGCGGTAGAGCTGTTTGATTATCCGCTGCATCCTTACACCAGATCGCTGATCTCCGCGGTGCCGATCCCGGATCCGCAACTGGAAAAGCGCAAGGTGCTGTTTACCTACGACCCGTCCGTGCATGATTACAGCGAGGACAAGCCGGAGTTCGTGTGCATCGGCCACGACCATTACGTCTACGGTAACAAAAAGGAGATCGAGGAGTACCGCGCGCTCCGGGAAAAGGGCGAGCGCCTGAAGACGATCAAGATCGCCGATACGGAGGAGGAGATCAACAACGCCGCGGAGGAGGAAGCGTTCGCGGCTGCGGAGCAGGAGTTTTTGAAAGCGCCGATTCATGATACCGGGAGCCTCTGGTACACGGTTCTCTCGTTTTTCCTGCCTGTGCTGGGACTGATTGCGGCTCTCGTATTCAAACACTTCCATCATGATCGGAATTATAAAGCATGCAAGAGGGGAACGATCTACGGATTCGTCACGCTGGGCGTGATCGTGCTGATCTTCCTGATCCTTCTGCTGCTGGTGGTGATTTAAATTGAACCGTTACGCAAGAGATAAGAGGCCAGATGTAAAGCCGGTAGAAAAAGTGGAGCTGTCCGAACGACACGCAAGATGGAGATTCGCAGCCGCAGTTTTTCTGCTGGCTTTTGGCGTGGCTGCGTTGATCTACGCCTTTCTGCATTTTCTCTCCGGAGATCCCGGCTGGCGCGAGATTGAGGCGAGCGCGACAAAGGAAAACTGCGGCGGGGAGTTTGCGTTCCTGTATGATCTCGGGGCGTCGGGCCTGTCCGCGAGGACGGAGAACCGCGCGCTGACGAAGCTCTACTCGGAGGCGTCCGAACAAGCATACCGGATCTTCAACAGCGATCTGGAGTTCGACGGCGTGGCGAACGTCCGTTATCTCAACAGCCATCCGAACGAGGAGACCGAGGTCGACGAGGCGCTGTACCGGGCGTTTTCGCTTTTGGAGGAGCACGGGAACCGCGGCCTGTATTTGGGGCCGCTCTACGCGATCTACGACGATATGTTTTACTGCAACGACGATTCGGAGGCGGCGTATTACGATCCGCGTCAGAACGAGGATGTGCGCGCGGAGTTTGCGCAGATCGTCTCGTACGCGAACGATCCGCAGTCTGTTGATCTGCAGCTTCTCGGAGAGAATCGGGTCTTCCTGAAGGTCTCGGACGAGTATCTGAAGTTCGCCGAAGCGGACGGGCTCGACCGTTTCATTGATTTTTTCTGGATGAAGAATGCGTTCATCACGGATTATCTGGCCGAGACCATGATCGCAAACGGGTACACGAGGGGCACTATTTCCAGCTTCGACGGCTTTGTGCGGGCGCTGGACGGCAGCGGCGCGGAGTATTCGTTCAACCTCTACGACTGGCGGGAGCAGGGGCCGTACATGGCGGCCGTGATGCATTACCGCAACGCGCGCAGCATCGTCTGCCTGCGCAATTACAAGATGAACGATCTCGATATCCAGCATTACTATGAGTTTGCCGATGGAGAGAGACGCACGTCCTATGTCGATACCGCGGACGGGCTGTGCAAAAGCTCGCTTGACAATCTTGTCTCATACTCGCAGGAGAAGGGCTGCGCGGAGGTGCTGCTCTCGATGATTCCCGTTTACATCACGGATGAATTCCGCGAGGAGGAAGTTAATGACTTGGTGGCGGATGGGATTTATTCCGTCTGGTTCCGGGACGGGGAGCTGTGCGCAAATGACTCGGGAATCGAGCTTGGACCGGAGACATAAGGATGGAGGAGCGCGAATGAATCCGATTTACGAGGAAAATGTGCAGGCGCTTGACTTTATCGAGACAGCGACGGATATTTTGCGCAATGCCGGGAACGAGCTGTATCTGAACATGCGGTTTCTGGACGTGGCGCTGTCGTCGCTTTCTTTTTTGCCGGATGCGCAGATCCGTGGGACGGGGACGGACGGAAGCGTCCTGTATTTTCAGCCGGACGCGCTCGTGGCGTTGTTCCGGAAGGGGCGGCAGGCCGTGAATCGGCAGTACCTGCACAGCATCGTGCATTGCCTGTTTTCGCATCTGTGGAATCGCGGGGAGCGGGACGCCGAGTATTGGAATCTTGCCTGTGACGTCGCGGCGGAGTATGTGATCGACGGGCTGTATGTGAAGGCGGTGCACAGGCCGAAGTCTTCTTTGCGGCGGGAGCTGTATCGGATGCTGGAGAGTGGAGAGAGTGCGGTCGTCACCGCGGAGCGCGTCTATCGTTTTCTTTGTCGGATGCACCCGATGCAGGCGCAGCTCGACGCGTGGAAGCGGGAGTTTTTGGCGGACGATCATCGGTACTGGGGACAGGAGGATCCGAAAAAAAGTCCGAGTCCGCAGCGTCAGAGATGGGACGATATCCGCGACCGGATGCAGACGGAGCTGGAGACTTTTTCGAAGGAGGCTTCCGACGACACGAGGTGTCTGGAGGAGCAGTTGAGCGTCGCAAATCGGAAACGCTATGATTACCGGGAGTTTTTGCGGAAGTTTTCCGTGCTGAAGGAAGAGATGCAGGTCGATCTGGATTCGTTTGACTATATTTTCTATCATTATGGCATGGAGCTGTACGGGAACATGCCGTTGATCGAGCCGCTGGAGACGAAGGAAGTGCAGAAGATTGAGGATTTTGTGGTCGTCGTGGACACGTCGATGTCGTGCAAAGGCGAGCTGATTCGGCGCTTTTTGGAGGAGACGTACAGTGTGCTGAGCGAGTCGGAGGGATTTTTCCGGAGGATTCATGTGCATATCCTGCAATGCGATGACAGGGTGCAGGAGGATGTGCTGGTGACGAGCCGCGAGGAGATGCAGGACTATCTGGAGCATTTCACGGTGCGCGGCTTCGGAGGAACGGATTTCCGCCCGGCGTTTGCGCGGGTGCAGGAATTGCTGCGGCGAAGATGCTTTACGAAGCTGCGGGGGCTGATCTATTTTACGGACGGATACGGGACGTTTCCGGTGAAGAAGCTGCCCTATGAGACGGCGTTTGTGTTTATGAAGGAAGATTATCGAGACGTGGATGTGCCACCGTGGGCGATCAAGCTGATCATTGGGGAAGAGGAACTGTTATGAATATCAAACGGGCAAAGCAGGAGATCAAGGATACAATTGCAGCTTATCTTTTAAAGGACGAATACGGGGAGTATGTGATCCCGCAGATCCGGCAGCGGCCGGTGCTGCTTTTGGGAGCGCCGGGCATCGGCAAGACGCAGGTCATGGAACAGATCGCGAAGGAGTGCGGGATCGCGCTTGTGGCCTATACGATCACGCACCACACGAGGCAGAGCGCGATCGGGCTGCCGTTCGTCTCGAAGCAGACCTTCGGCGGACGGGAGTACACCGTGACCGAGTACACAATGAGCGAGATCGTGGCGTCGCTCTATGAGAAGATGGAGAAGACGGGACTTTCGGAGGGCATTTTGTTCATCGACGAGATCAACTGCGTGTCGGAGACGCTTGCCCCGGCGATGCTGCAGTTTCTGCAGTGCAAGACGTTCGGCAGCCATGAGATTCCGCAGGGTTGGATCATCGTGGCGGCGGGCAATCCGCCGGAGTACAATAAATCGGTGCGCGAGTTTGACGTTGTGACGATGGACCGTGTCAAGAAGATTGAGGTGGAGCCGGACTTTGCGGTTTGGAAGGAATACGCGTTGCAGCAGCAGCTTCATCCGGCGGTGATTTCCTATCTGAGTACGCGGACGGCGCATTTCTACAAGATGGAGACGACCGTGGACGGCAGGAAGTTCGCGACGCCGCGCGGCTGGGAGGATCTGTCGCAGATGCTTACGGTCTATGACGCGCTCGGCAAGGAGATGGACCGCGAGGTCGTGGTGCAATATATTCAGCATGAGACGGTCGCGAAGGATTTTGCGAATTATCTGGAGCTGTACCGCAAGTATCAGATGGACCGACAGCTCGAGGAAGTGCTGGAAGGGCGGATTGATCCGTTGCTGCTGAAGAAGGTCGCGCATGCGCCGTTTGATGAGCGGCTGAGCGTGGTCGGGCTTCTGCTCGGCCGCTGCAGGAATCGCTTCGCCATGCTGACGCGCGCGGAGCAGGCGACGGAGCTGCTGTATGAAGAACTAAGAAAAATGAAAATGTACTTGCTTTCAGGAAAAGCCGATAGCGAATCGGCAGGAGTGAACCTGCAGACAGGGAAGTCGGCCTGCGGAAAAGAGACAGCAGGTTCCGCGGACGGAGGAGCACATGCCGAGACGATGGATGGGGCGGAGTCCTTTGGCGTGGACGGGATCTTGGGCGTCGTACTCGCGGAGTTTCAGGCGGAGACTGACCGCAAAAAGACGGCGGAGCTTCTGACGAGACAGGAGGAACAGATCCGGCGCCGGGTGACGGAGCTTCTGGAGCAGTATCGGAGAGATCTGCGCAAGGAAGACGTGCGGGACGGCGAGACGGCATTCGCCCGGATCAGGGAATGGTTCGACGGGGAGCAGGACGCGCTCGAGCAGGAGGCGGCCGACGCCGGAGCGATGCTGGAGCATGCGTTCGATTTTCTGGAAGCAGCGTTTTCGGCGGGGCAGGAGATGGTGATTTTTGTCACGGAGCTGAATCGCGATCCGTACAGCGTGCATTTCCTGCAGGAGTACGAATGCGAACGCTATTACCGCTACAACAAGGAGCTTCTGTTCGACGAGAGCGGACAGGCGATCGAGGCGAGGCTGCGGGAGCTGGGGAGATAGAACCGGGCCTTGGAGTAATATTTTAGTTTTTTCTCACCAAGGGTGTAAGAATTTTCTTACACCCATTGCGCCTGTCTTATGATACTTCCCAATAGGATGCATGTCATGAATTACCGCGCAACGAGCGGCGGTTACATACCGGTTTCGACATATATTTCCTACAAAAGAGTTGCTTTTTCGAGATAAAAATAGTAGAATAAGTAGAACAGAAGGAGCGAAGATCGCTTTCAGTCAGTAGAAAAGAACGCCGTAAAAGTAATCAATACAGTAACCCAATCAAAACTGACATTTTGTGAGAATGAAGAGGAGACATCTGACATGTGTAAGGCAATTGATGATATGCGGACGGAAGCTCGCACAGAAGGAAAGATCGAAGGTATTCTGGAAATGCTCAGCTATCTTCCCGGGAAAATACCGGAGAATTTGAAGGAATCTATTTCAGCGGAAAGAGACGACAGTATACTCACCAAGTATTTAAAGCTATTAGCTACGTCGTCTTCCGCAGAAGAATTCGTCAGCCGGATGGCGTGATAGTTTTTACAAACGATGACTCAGACGATTCGGGGTCGGAAGCCGTGGAACGGTTTTCCGGCCCTGCTTCATTTCTGTGGAATAAAAATATCAATGTACGATTCCAGTAGACAGATGCTTCCGTAATATTTCGTTGGTTGACAGAATGCGTCTAACGTGTTAGACTTCATATAAGTCTAATGCATTAGACTCATCGAAAGACACATTTAAAGGAGGGATCTTTATGGTCGCACCGAAGATATTTGAGAGCGAGTACCGCTTCTGTCTGATTCTGTGGAGGCACGAGCCGATCAACAGCACGAAGCTGGCGAAAATCTGCAAGGAGGAGCTGGGCTGGAGCCGGACGACTACATACACGGTCATCCGTCGCCTGAGCGATCGCGGAGTCGTCAAAAATGAAAACGCGGTCGTCACTTCCCTTGTCAGCAAGGAGGAGGTGCAGGCCGCAGAGATGGACGAGATGATGGAAAAGACCTTTGAGGGCTCTCTGCCCGCGTTTATCGCGGCGTTTGCCCGGCGGCAGAAGCTGTCCGACTCCGAGATCGAGGAGATCCGGCGCATCATCGAGAAGTGAGGAGATGAGAGGATGAAAACGGTGTTTCTTACCTTGCTGCGCATCAGCGTCAACGCGGGCTGGCTGGTTTTGGCCGTTTTGCTTCTGCGGATCATTTTTCAAAGAGCGCCCGGATGGATGCGCTGCGCTTTTTGGGGACCGGTCGCCTTCTGTCTGGTCTGCCCGGTGTCTGTCGTAAGCCCGTGGAGTCTGCGGCCGAATACCGGAAGAATTTTTGAAAAATACGTTCAGTTGGATTCGGTGCGCTCTTCCGTTGCGCTGGAGAGCGGCGGAATCGGCGTGGAAGGGCTGTCGGTATGGTCTGTGTTTGCGATTGTCTGGCTCGTCGGCATGACCGCGATGCTTCTCTACCTATTGCTCTCTTTTCGGCGCTTGGGCCGCGGGCTGGCGATGGCGGCGTCCGTATCGAAATCGGATATCTTCTGCGGGAAAGCGGGAGAACATGATACATGGAGGAGGCAAACGCCCCTGCCGCGGCGGATCATGCAGAGCGGGCGCATCGATACTCCCTTTGTGTTCGGCGTTTTTCGGCCGGTGATCTGTCTGCCGCGCCGGATGGAAGCGCGGGACAGGGACTATGCGATCGCACACGAACAGGCGCATATCGATCGGAAGGATCACTGGTGGAAGCTTGCCGGTTTTGTGCTTCTGGGCGTCTATTGGTTTCATCCGCTGCTGTGGGCGGCCTATGCTCTGTTTTGCAGAGACATTGAGACGGCATGTGACGAGAAGGTGCTCCGGGATATGGATTTGGAGGAACGACGGGCGTATGCGTCGGCGCTGCTGCGGTGCAGTGCAGGACGGCGGGAACCTGCCGCTTTTCCGGCGTTCGGGGAAGCAGACGTAAAGGGCAGGATCCGACATGTGATGGATTACCGGAGAGCGCCTGCTTGGATAATCGTGACGGCGGCCGCGGTCTGTATGGTCACAGCGGTTGCTCTGCTGACGGAGCCGGAGCACGTCGCGGGACAGTCGGCGGCAGAGGCGAGGGTGACAGCGGAAAATATCTGGCGGGTCGTCGATTCCTTGGATGAATCAAAGCAGAGGGATCCGGTGTTTCTGTATGTCGTATGCGAGACGGGAAATCGATGCTTTCTCGTGTCAAGGAGCATCGGCGATTTCTGGGACAGGAAGATTCTTTTGGACAACGGAGATTCCCGGTACATTCTGGCTGTTCCGTATGACAGCAGCCTGTACTATGTCGGGGAGATTGCGTAGGAGTCAGCGGTCGCCGCGTACCCGATGACAAGTTTCACTGTATTGTGTCGGGAGGATTGCGCAGGAGTGTAAGGAGAGGATCCGAATGAGAAAAATTATTGTCTTTGCAAAGTTGTCGCTTCGGTATTGGCGCAGGCATTGGAAACGGTTTTTGACGTTGGCGCTCGTCTGTGTGCTGAGCGCGGCGGCGCTTGCTTTTTCGGCGCTTTATATCCGCAGCGAGAAAGCGTTCGCGCTGGAGCAAAGGCTGGACCGGCAGGGGGATTATGACGCGATCTTTTACGGGATGGAGGAACAGGAGCTGCCGCTGATTACGGAAAACGATCAGGTGACTGCCTGCGGTTTCTACCGCGAGTTGGGCTATGTCCGCACGGACGACGGTATGCAGTACAAGCTGGCGTCCTTTCCGGATGAGGATTCCGCGCGGATTTACCACATGAGCTGTGTCCGGGGGAATTATCCGGAAAAAGCGGGCGAGATTGCCATAGACGCCGGAACGGCAAAGCGAATGGGTATTGTGCCGGTTCCGGGCGAGAAGGCGGAGCTTGCGCTGTACGACAGGAACGGTGGGGCGCTTGGCGAACGGGAATTTGTCATCTCCGGCATCTTTGAGGCGAGCTCGGAGGAGGTCCTAGGCGGGTTTTATCGTTATCCGCAGACGAGGCTTTCCGAGGAATATTCCGTCCCGGTGATTTTTGCCGCAAAGGAAGACGCGGCTTTGTTTGGAAGCACGCTTGTCACCGCCTTCTTTCAGACGCGTGACGATTCCACTCAGACCGCGCTTCAGATTGCGGACTCCGGATTTTCCGCGTTGATCGGGTATGAGGTCCCGCTCGGGAGGACAGACGCCCAGTCCGCTTTGCTCGGAATTCTGGATCACATCAGCAGCGGATACGGGGAGATCACGGCTGCGACTCTGCTCGACGCCGTGCGGGACGGCAATGTGTGGAGGGATTTCTATTCTTCCGTGCTGATTCCGCTGTTTGCGGCGCTGATCCTTGTGATCGCGGCTGTGTCGGTCTTCGGGCTGGTGCGAAATCTTGTCATGGAGCGCTCGGAGGAGATTGCCATTCTGCGCAGCATCGGGATGACGAAGCAGGGCGTGTTCGCCTATCTGTTTGCCGAACTGCTAGTGCTGATCGGATTTTTCCTCGTCGCCGGGGTTTGGCTGGGATATGGTCTGCACTTCTGCCTGATCCGGGGCATGAACGCGTTTTCCGGCGTGCAGATGCCGCTCGGCTTCTCGGTGAACGACTATGTGGCTTCGGTCACGCCCGATCCTTGGCGGTACGTGCTGTGTATCATCGGTCCGGGCAGTCTCGCGGCGGCGTGTCCGGCGCTTCTGAGAATGGCGAAAAGCACGCCGATCGCGGTGTTTCAGAAGAGATACCTGAAAATGACGGGCAGAAGGAGCCGGCATTTCAGCGAGTTCAAGGCGTGCGGTTGGAGAAGGGTCGTGGGCAGACAGATTCGCTTCTCGGATCGCTTTGTTCCCGTCATCATGTGCGTCGTTATGTGCGCGGCGTTTTTCGGGTACAATTATTTCCGCGCGCTGTCGGACAAGAACAGTGTGGAGTATCAAAACAGCCTGTCGGAGAGCGGGCTGGGACAGTGGGATTTCGCAGCCGAGAAAGGCGACTGGGCGCAGTTGTCATCTTTTCAGGCGGAAAATCATCATAACTACGGGATCGCGCAGGAGGCGTACCGGGAGTTCGCCGAGGATTCGGATATCGAGGATTCCTTTGCCCGGATGGTGAATCTGTCCACACGGCTTTCCTTTTCGGGCAAGGAGCGGGAGAAATACCGGGAAGTGTTCGCGCCTCTTTCCCTGAGGCAGTATGAAGCGCTTGGGACATCGGAGGATGATTACGAGCATACGGAGTATGAAGCGGAGAAGGCGATGACGGAGGCATACGGCTACGGGACGGGGGAGGACGTGTATGCCCTGCCGTCTATCGGAGTGCCTTGGGAGGAGCTTTCCGGGCTCTCGTCCTGCGTGATCGAGGGGACGCTCGATCAGAAAAAGCTCCGGGATGGGAGCGAGGTGGCGCTTGTGCTCTCGGCCGACCTTGCGGCGGATGCCGGGGAACTGTTCCACGCCGGAGATGTGCTTCCGCTGAGTGATATTCTGCTGTCTGAGGAGGAAGACCAATACGATTTCGGCACGCCGTTTGAATATACGGAGCCGGTCTATCTGACATATGTGAAAGAACCGGGCGGAGCGACCGTGCGCTACGCCTCCTTCGCTTATGGAAGCAGAAAGGAGATCGATCCGAGGATCGGGGCGATCATCGTGCCGGAGGATGAGGGACTTCTGGAACAATATACGTTGTCCTGCCTTGAGGCGGCAAGCTTTTCCGATGACAGGAGTCGGCGCGCGCCGTCGGTACTGTGCCTGCCGGAGACGTTCACTGCTTGGGGATTGCCGGATACACTTTTTACCGATGTGCGATTTTCTCTAAAAGAAGGGGCGGACTTCGAGGAAGCCAACAGGCGGTTTTATCGGATGCTCAGCGGCTGTGAAGGCGTTTCGTTCCGGTCTTCCTACGAGATCCGCGAGCAGATGGAGGTCAGCATGCGCAATACGATGGCGGTCTACTATATCTTGATCGTTATGCTGATTGTTACGGGGATTCTGGCGATCGGTATCAAATTTTACAGCCGGATCCGGCTGAGGGCTCAGACCGTCTCGCGGCTGCGCGCGATCGGGATGTCCCTGCCGCAGTTGGAGGGGATGATCCTGCGGCAGAATGCCGTCTGTCCGCTCGTCTGCGGGGGACTTGCGGTGCTTCCGACCGCTTTGTGCCAACTGTTTTTCCTGTTCATCCGGCGTCAAATCGATTCCGGGGCGTGGGCGGGGATTTCCACAGAAGGACTGCCGTGGTATCACAACGTGCCGTTTCGTTATGATCTGTTCGGTTATCATCCGGTGATCGTCCTGCTTGTGATCGTGGCGCTGTTTGAGCTGCTGATCGTCCTCGCCACGCTTCCACAGATCCGCTATATGAAGAAGCAGGTGATTGCGGAGACGATCGATATGGATTCATTCTGAAAACGGAAGAGAGGACTGTTTATGGAAAAAGAAAAGATTGCGCTGCGGACGGAGCATTTGTGCAAAACATACGAGGTGGGAGGGCAAAAGGTGGAGGCGCTGAAGGACGTCTCGATTTCCGTCGGCGAGGGGAGCTTTGTCGCGCTGACCGGCACGAGCGGAAGCGGAAAATCGACGCTCATGCATTTGCTGGGAGGGCTGGATGCGCCGACGTCCGGACAGGTGTATATTCACGACGTTGACCTTGCCTCCTGCGGGGAGCGCCGGCTCGCGAAGCTGCGCAGGGAGGAGATCGGGTATGTGTTTCAGAATTTTTCCCTCATCGATGAGCTGAGCGTGAAGGAGAACATTGTGCTCCCGATCCTGCTTTCCTCCGGGAAGGTGGACGAGGCTTATATCGGCGCGCTGATGGAACAGCTCGGGATCGCCGAAAGGGCCGGGCACACGCCGACGCAGCTCTCCGGCGGACAGCAGCAGAGGGTGGCGCTCGCCCGCGCGCTTGCCAACGACCCCTCCGTTATACTCTGCGACGAGCCGACCGGAAATCTGGACAAGAAGACCGGGGCGGAGGTAATGAAACTTCTGCACGAGATTCATCGCAGCTACCGCAAAACCTGTCTGGTCGTCACGCACGACCCGGCGGTGGCGGAGGGCGCGGATTATATATTGAATATCGAGGACGGGAGGGTGCGCGAGTAATGTAAAAAACCCGGGGAGGCTTTGCATCACCTTTCCGGGTTTTTGTTTGTCTTAATTTCGAAAGCTTACTTGATGACCTTGATCCAGCCCTTCGGCGCCTCGATCCGGCCCATCTGGATGCCGGTCAGGGTGTCGTACAGCTTCTTCGTGGTCGGCCCCATCTCGGTCATGCCGCTCGGGAAGCAGATCTCTTTGCCGTGGTCGACGACCTTGCCGACCGGAGAGATGACTGCCGCGGTACCGCACAGCCCGCACTCTGCGAAATCCTTGACTTCGTCAAAGAAGACCTCGCGCTCCTCGACCTCGAGTCCCAGATATTCCTTTGCCACGACGAGCAGGGAACGGCGGGTGATGGACGGCAGGATGCTGTTCGACTTCGGAGTCACGACCTTGTTGTCTTTTGTTACGAACAGGAAGTTCGCGCCGCCGGTCTCCTCGACCTTCGTGCGGGTGGCGGCGTCAAGGTACATGTTTTCATCAAAGCCCTGACGGTGCGCGTCCATGATCGCATAAAGGCTCATTGCGTAGTTCAGGCCGGCTTTGATATGGCCGGTGCCGTGCGGCGCCGCGCGGTCGTAGTCGCAGACACGGATCGTCAGAGGCTTTACGCCGCCCTTGAAGTACGGGCCGACCGGAGTCGTGAACACGCGGAACTGATATTCGCTGGACGGCTTCACGCCGATGACGGCGTCGCTGCCGAACATGTACGGGCGGACATAGAGCGTAGCGCCGGAACCGTAAGGCGGTACGTATGCCTCGTTTGCCGCGACTGTCTGGACGACTGCTTCCACAAATTTATCCTGCGGATAGACCGGCATCTCCAGACGTTTGCAGGAGTTTTCCATGCGCTCTGCGTTGAGATCCGGGCGGAAGGTCACGATGTGGCCGTCCTCGGTCGTGTATGCTTTCATGCCCTCGAAGCAGGTCTGTGCGTACTGGAGCACGCCTGCGCACTCGGTGATCGTCACGGTCGCGTCGGAGGTCAGGCCGCCCTCGTCCCATGCTCCGTCTTTATAGTTTGCGACAAACCGCTTGTCCGTCTGCACGTAGCCGAAGCCGAGGTTTGCCCAGTCAATGTTTTTCTTTTCCATTGTAATTCCCCCTCTTTAATTGATGTATGGAGTATCGCGGCGGTCAGAGAAACAGTCTTCATGATGCCGCGATCAAAACGATTATTTGTAGTTTACGCCTGCTTTTTCACTGTGTCAAGTTAAATCGTTGCGGTGCGGCCGGACTTCAAACGCAGAGCGGACGAAGCCGGTCGGGAAAGGAGAGGGGTAGCCTTTCCTCCGGTTCTCCCGGTGATCGGTTCATTTCTTTGTGATGTCTGTCATCGCCAGATATAGAATTCTTATTCTGCTTGTACTGTATCTGCCAGTTTTTTTGCAATCCGGGCTTCCACCTCCAGACAATAGCTTAGCTCCGTCTCATTCAAGTCGCCGTCCTCCCATTCACCGAACTTCTTGTCCATCTCCGCCGCTTCAGACATCATATCTGCATATTCCGCCAGCAACGTCAAATCGGCAGGGTTTTCCGAATATTTTTTCAAAAAATCACAGTATTCGTTGTAAAACGATTCGTAACTGTCCATCGCCTCTTTGAATTCCGGGCGCATACCGTTTACGAGCTCTGCATTTTCATTTTCCGTTGCAACTCCTTCTGTGTCAGGCGTGTCCTCTTTTTCCTCCACTACAGATTCCTCTTCGTCAGCCGACCCATTTTCAACCGACGAGGCATCATCCTCTTTTGATTTTTCAACTTCAACCGACATGACGCTGTTTCCCCGGTAGCTTAACGAAATATGGTAGCCGTCAGCATGATTTGCTCGATAATAGGTTTCTCCCTTTTCATAGTCAATAGAAAATCCTTTTTCAGAACATTCATTAACATAGGCATTGTACTCCTCAATCGGCGTATCTCCTACATAGACATAAAAACGATCCGAAGATTCGCTCTGTATAGTTCCGACCGTAGACTTTGGAACAGGAAGCGTTGCCGCCACGCCGCTGGTTGGCCACTGTAATTCCCCCATCTCCATCGGCGCTTCAAGCTCAACCTGCATTCGCTCATCATTGTCAACGTACCAGAGAGATAGTTTATAGCCCTCTTCATTCCACGCGCCATAATGGGTTTCATCTTTTTCACTCTCGATCGAATAACCGGATTTTTCACATTCCGCAAGATAGTCTTTGTATTCGTTTCTGGATGTTTTATAAATATAAATACAGAAATGTTCTTCAGAGTCCGCGACAAGTTTTCCGATATTCGATTTTGGCTCCGGCAGCATGCTGCTAAGCTCAAAATCATTCCAGATAATTTTTACCCCTCTCTTTTTGAATCCGCGCGTGCCAACTACGCCAATTACGGCTACAATCACCAGAATCAAAAAGAATACTTTCCCAAAAGACGATTTCTTATTCTTTGCGCCGCAAAACGGACAGATTCTTGCTTTTTCCGAAATCGGATTGTTACAGTTCCTGCATATCACCATCTTAGGATTCTTTGCCATTTTCTCTTTCCTCCCACAAATTTTCAATAGCCTACCACTTTTACAACTACAAAATCTTTTTCTTCTCTGCGTCAAATTCTTCCTGTGTCAGAATTCCTTCGTCCAATAATGCTTTCAGCTCTCTGAGCTGTTCTGCTTTGCTCCTTGCTTTCTCTGTGGAATTCCCGCTTTCCTGTATGTTGTGCGCCATTGTATTCCCGAGCGCCATTCCTGCACCCAGTCCGGCAAGTCCTCCCTTTTGCTTTGAAGCGTCCCGCATTGCCCGGGCTGTCTGATACTGCATGAAGCTCTCCATATCCCGGCTTGCCATGCCAATTCCGGACTGTTCGTCGATCAGTTTTTCCACCTCGTTAGGAAGGGAAATATTTTCAATGAAAATATCGCTGAACCGAACGCCAATCTCCTCTGTCTGCGCGTTCAGCCGCTCTTGCATCGTTTCCGAAAAGGTTCTGTAAGAACCGGCTAAATCGAGTACAGATATTTCTGTTTCTCCGACCGCTGTTGAAAAAGCTTCTGTAACCATTGAGGACAGATACGCGACAATATCATAGGTCATCACAATACCCTTTGTCCCAAAAATCTCACGCATAAAGGCGGCAACGTCCGTGATCCGAAACGCGAACTTGCCGAATGCGCGGATGCGAACCACATTGAAATCCCGGTCGCGTTTCATGATCGGATTTTTCGTCGCCCATTTGTTGTCAATAAACTGCCGTGTGCTGACAAAGTAAAGATCCGCTATGACAGGCGACGTGAACAAATACGGAAACGCTTTCAGTTTTGAGAGAATCGGAAAATTGCCTGTCCTGAGAGAATAGGTTCCCGGCGAAAGAATATCTGCGAGCTGTCCGCCTTTCAGGAAAACAGCGCTCTGGCTTTCCCTCACGATTACCTTCGAACCCTGTTTTAATTCGTTGTTTCCGCTTTCTCTTTGAAATTTCGAAACGATCAGCCGGTTGCTTTTGTCCTCATATTCAATGACATCCAGAAACTGATCTCTCATCGCGTCAAATAATCCCATACAAAACTCCCTTTCTACCGCAGCGGCAGGTCAAATTCATCTCTGAACGAGCCGACCGCAATAAGGATAATATCAACCAGCCAGCCAATCCCGAAAAGACCGAGCGTAAACAGATAAAGCAAACCCATACCGGTCTTTCCTACATAGAATTTATGTGCTCCGAGATATCCGAAGAAAATGCACAAAAACAGCGCAGTCATTTTACTCTTTCTGCTGATCCCGGGTGTTATTCCCATATTAGCCTGTGTGTTAATTATGATCTGTGGCTGCACTGGTGTCTGTGCAGGTGAGGTCGGTTGGGGTGAAGCCGGTTGGGGCGAAGTCGGTTGCGGCGGAATCGGTTGCGATTGCGGAACGCGATCTGTATAAGAATAAGATTCCTCCGCTTTTTTCTCCACATAGCCACAATAGCCGCACTTGTCGCCTTCCATCGGCGCTCCACACATCGGACATTTTCCTGCCATACTCCCTCTTCCTTTCCAATATTATTTCATGAAACTTATTTTTTCTTATTATATCAATAATTGCGTTCTCGTGCAATTATTTTTTGCCGGATTACATAAAATATTGCGTAGAGGTGCAATAATTATGAAAAGCGACCAAAGTATTGATCGAATTATTCAGGTAAACGATATCAAAATAGGAAAAAATATTGCAGAGCTTCGCAAAGCAAGTAGAATCAAACAGACAGAAATGACTGCGCGACTTCAAATAGCCGGAATTGATATCTCGATCTACTCATATAACAGAATTGAAAAGGGCACGCAAAATCCGACTGTGTCATTTTTATATGCCTGTTGTGAGATTCTTAACTGTGATATGAATACTCTATTTTCTTATGCGCCATGTCCGAAAAATCAAAACGCCTTACACAGTAATTCCATTTAAACAGTTTAATCTTATACGATTGCGGAAACATCCGAGCAAATTTTTGTCCCCAGCAATTTTCCAGATGCATGATGCAGATGGCATGAAATATCTTTATGATCTGTTGGCAGCAAAAAAAGAAATGAGCAGCCCGCTTGAGTAAATACTAACTGTACGGTGAAAACTCATTTCTTTTAAAATTATCATATTGGAAAAAAGTGTTTTGTCAAGCTTTTTGTTGAGGATTATGGCTTTCTTGACAAGCAACCTGCGCGCCCATATAATGATAACGAAATCTGAAACGAAACGGATGAATTTGGGATTTGCGTCAGGATTTACTTGACGGATTTGGAATAGGATGGAGCGGGGAGAGTCTTGAATTTAAATGGGAGTGTAGAAAGATGCAGTGGGAAGAATTTGAAGAGGAAAAACCAGTGGAAAAGAGCGGAAATACTTTCGATGCGATCTATGAGGTCGTGCGGCAGATTCCGCGCGGGAATGTGGCGACCTACGGGCAGATCGCGGGCCTTGTCGGGAATCGCAGGCTTTCCCGTGTCGTCGGGTATGCGCTGCATGTCAACCCGGATCCGGCGCACATTCCCTGTCACCGCGTGGTGAATCGATTCGGCGAGGTGTCGAGTGCGTTCGCGTTCGGCGGGGAGAACCGGCAGATCGCGCTTCTCGAGGCCGAGGGCGTGGAATTTAAGGACGGCCGGGTCGATATGGAGCGGTTTCAATGGAAAAAGTTCAGATTTTAAAGTTTGGGAAGATGGATGATTCTATATTTAGCCTGTCGTTTGAATGACAGGAGAGAAATTGGACGTATAAGACGGAGGCGGTATTTTGGAGCATGATTTTTCGCAGGGAAGCGTGAGCAGACATATCATGATGCAGGCTGTGCCGCTGATGATCGCGCAGATCCTGCAGCTTCTTTATAATATCGTGGATCGGATCTACATCGGACACCTGCCCGGCTCGGACGGTCTTGCGTTGACCGGGATCGGCCTTGTCTTTCCGATCGTGTCACTGATCAATGCGTTTACGAATCTTTACGGGATGGGCGGCGCGCCGTTGTGTTCGATCGCGCGTGGCGCGGGGAAGACCGAACAGGCGGAGAAGATTATGGGAAATTCGGCGACGCTTCTGTTTTTTACGTCGTTTGTCATCATGGCGCTCTGCTACGCGCTGAAGCGTCCGGTTCTGTACATGCTGGGCGCGAGCGACGCCACGTATCCCTACGCCAATACCTATCTGATGATCTACCTGCTCGGCACGGTATTTTTCATGCTGGGCAACGGAATGAACAATTTCATCACGTCTCAGGGCTTTCCGCGAATTGCGATGGGAACGACGCTTCTAGGCGCGCTGATTAACCTGATCCTCGATCCGATCCTGATCTTCGGTTTCGGCATGGGGATTGAGGGCGCCGCGATCGCGACGGTGGCGGCACAGATCATTTCCGCGGTCTGGGTGCTCCGGTTTTTGACAGGGAAAAAGGCGATCCTGAAATTAAAAAAAGAATATTTCCGGCTGGAATGGCCGCTGGTGCGCGACATCACGACGCTCGGCACGGCCGGTTTCATCATGCAGGCGACGAACTGCGTCTCGCAGATTGCGTGCAACGCGATGCTCGGCATCTACGGAGGCGATCTGTATATCGGGATCATGACGGTCCTGAACTCGATCCGCGAGATCCTGAGTATGCCGGTCATGGGGATCACGCAGGGCTCGCAGCCGGTGCTCGGTTTCAACTACGGGGCGAGGCAGTATGACCGAATCCGAAGGGGCATCCGTTTCATGTCCGCGGTGGGCGCGCTGTACACGGTCGCCGCATGGGGACTGCTCGAAGCCGTTTCTGTCTTTATTTACCGGCAACCGTGAGATGATCGAGGCCGGCGTGCGCTCCGTACACCTGTATTTTGCGGGTTTCGTCTTCATGCTGTTTCAGTTCTCCGGGCAGTCCGTGTTCACGGCGCTCGGAAAGTCAAAACAGGCGATCTTCTTCTCACTGTTCCGCAAGGTGGTTATCGTGTTGCCGCTGACGGTCCTGCTCCCGCGCCTGATGGCGGACAGCGTAGCGGGTATTTTCCTTGCCGAGCCGATTTCAAACGTGATCGGCGGTATCGCATGCTTTACGACGATGTATTTTACGGTATATCGGAAACTTGGAAACGGCAGGGAGAGGCAGGGGAGAAAAGCCGGATAGAAATCCATAAGAAATTGTGTTTATACAGCATGGACTTTTATATCTGCGTCCGGGCATGCAGCGCGGTCTCGATATCGGCGACGGCCTCCTGCACGCTCAGGTTCCCGACCGGAACCGTGAGATGCGCGTACTTTTCGTACAGAGGCGCGCGCTCTGCGTAGAGATCGGCAAGTCCCTGCCCGGGGCGGAACACAACGCCGCGCTTTGTGAGATCGCCGAGACGCTCTGCGAGAGTCGGGCAGTCGGCCTTCAGATAGACGACCGTGCCGATGGAACGCAGATGCTCCATCGCTTTCGCGCCGTAGACGACGCTGCCGCCTGTCGCGATGACGGAGCGGTCGGCGGAAATCGCGCAGTTCACGCGCTCCTCGATGTGGTTGAATTCTTCGTTTCCGCGGTCGCGCATGATTTGCCAGAGCAGCTTTCCCTCTGACTTTTGGATCAGAAGATCCGAATCGATAAAATCATAGCCGAGCACTTTGGCGAGCACGATGCCGACCGTGCTCTTGCCGACGCCCGGCATACCGATCAAAATCACATTGTTCATGTCCGTTTCCTCAGCTCAGGATCGCGCCGAACGCGCCGAACAATCCCGCGCTTGCAGCTCCTATAATGATGCCGGCGAGAAGCACGCCGAGCATGACCGCGATGACGCTGGACTTGAAGTCCATGTTCAGGATGCTGGCCGCGAGCGTGCCCGTCCATGCGCCGGTGCCCGGAAGCGGGATGCCGACGAAGAGCAGGAGCGCGACAAAGAGTCCGCGTCCGGCGCTTGCCTGAAGCTTCTTTCCACCCTTTTCACCTTTTTCCAGACAGAATGTGAAGAGTTTGCCGATCACCGGTTTATCCTTGCCCCATGTAAGCACCGTGCGGGCGAACAGATAGATGAACGGAACCGGGATCATATTTCCGAGAATCGCGATGACATAGGTCTGCACCGGCGGCAGTCCGCGCAGGACACCGACCGGGATCGCTCCACGCAGCTCGATAAGCGGCACCATTGAGATAAAGAATACCAACAGATAATTCAGCATAAAAAACTCCTTTCCGTTAAACGAATCACATACGGTGTCTATTATACATGAAACCTGTGCGCGAGGGCAAGCCCTTTTCCGGGCGTCGGCGTTGTTCACAAAATACAGGAAACGCAAAAAATGGCAAATTTGACGCAAATTATGGAAAATTGTATTGAATTTTGGGCAAAAAGTAATATAATTAAACTATAAAAATTATTAAATTTCTCTAAAGGAGGGAGGGAGCTTTATGTCGTGTTCTCCTCGATCACGTACCTTGTGGTCGAGTATGACAACGGAAAATATAAGCAGTGCAATTTACTTGCGATGTCCCTTGAATTGTGATAGAATTATGAGGACTTGTCGCAGGAGAAGGCGCTATGCCAGCAGGGGGATGAAGATGAATAACGAAAAATACGATGCTCTGAAATTGGAAAATCAGCTCTGTTTTCCGCTCTATGCGTGTTCCAGAGAGATTATCAAGCAGTATAAGCCGTTTCTGGACGAGCTGGACCTGACTTATACCCAGTACATCACGATGATGGTTCTGTGGGAAAAGAAAACATTGACTTCCAAGGAGCTTGGCAACGACCTGTTTCTGGACTCCGGCACATTGACGCCGCTTCTCAAGAAGATGGAGGCAAAGGGGCTTCTGAACCGCAGACGTTCAGAGGAGGACGAGAGGAACCTTGTCGTATCGATTACGGAGGCAGGCGAGCGGCTGCGGGAGCGCGCGATTGAGATCCCGGGCAAGATCGCCAAGTGTTCCAATCTGGAGCGCGCGGATGCCGAGGCGCTTTACCGCATTCTTTACAAAGTCCTGAAAAGCAACTCCGGGAAAAAAATAATATAATTTTATGTGGCAAAATTGCGGGAGATATTCTATAATGAATCCGTTGGCTCGGTTCCCGGACACAGATCCGGAAATATCAGGGTACATTAAGGAAACATCAGCCGGGAGGACGATTATGTTAGAACAGATTGCAATTTTTGCCGAGAATCAAAAAGGTGCGATGCACAGGATCACAAACATTTTAGCCGAGAATGATATCAATATACTCGGTTCCGTCACGAACGACAGCGCGGAGTACGGGATTATCCGGATGCTGGTGAGCGACCCGCCAAAGACGATGGACGTGCTCACAAAGGCCGGCTATATCTGCAAGATGACAGACGTGCTGGGCGTGGAGTGCGAGGACCGTGTCGGCGCTCTGAACGATCTGCTGGAAGCGCTCGACGAGAGCAATATCAGTGTCGATTATCTGTATTTGTCGTTTGACCGTGAGAAGGCGAGTCCGATCATGGTGCTTCATGTTGAGGATGCCGTAGAGGTGGAGGATTGCCTGAGCGCAAAAGGATTTTCTGTATTATAAGACGAAAAGAGGAGACTGCCGGGCAGACCGGACAAATGTAAAAAAAGAAACGGATTCATACCTTATCGATCCCCCGCATACACTGTAAAAACGGTGTCTTCGGGGGATTTTTCCTTGAAAGATTATATAGAAGAGCGGGTGCTCGACATAGCGGATTACATTATCGAGAGCAATTCGACCGTGCGGGAGACGGCGAAGCGGTTTGGGGTCAGTAAGAGTACGGTGCACAAGGACGTTGCCGAGCGTCTGATGCAGATCAATCCGGCGCTGGCGCAGGAGGTGCGCAAGGTGCTGGACGTGAACAAAGCGGAGCGACACATCAGAGGCGGGCAGGCGACGCGCGAAAAATATTTGCATCAGATGCCGACCGAGGGCTGAATAGGCCGAAACGGGGCGTTATGTGACAAAATTGGGCCGTGTATGTCGAAGGATAAACGCTGCTGCGATTTGACAAAAAGTCACTTATAGGGTATAGTGGGTATGCTTGATGAACGATGTGGCATGACAACCACTATGAAGGAGTGAGTCTTATCAACAGCAAATATAAGAAGTGGGCGATATCGATTTTTCTGTTTTTCCTTGTTTTCACTGCGGGCGCTGCGCATCCCGCGGCGGCCGGGAACGTAGTCACGACGGCCAAAAGGGCGGCGGCGGGCCAGTGGGAGAAGGATGAGAACGGAAAGCGTTACCGTCTGGACAAAAGCGGCAAGTATTTGAGCGGCTCTTGGCAGAAGATCAGAGGCGCCGTCTATTATTTTGACAAGAGGGGCTACGTCAAGACCGGGTGGATCAATTACGGCGGAAAGAAGTATTATGCCGACGCTGACGGGAAGCTGTATGTCAACAAATGGGCGAAAAGGGGCAAGAAATACTATTACCTGCGGGCGGACGGCACGCTTGCCCAAAATCTCATGGTCAAGTCCGGGAAAAAATATTATTATGTAAACAAGAACGGGGTGCGCGTGACAAATAGCTGGGTCACGATAAAAGGGAAAAAATATTATTTTGACTGGCAGGGCGTGCGCAGGCAGAGCGAGTGGATCATGTACAACAAAGAGTTGTACTATCTGAATGCCAACGGCACAATGGCGGTCAATCAGTGGGTCGACGGCGATAATTATTACGTCGGCGCGGACGGCACCCGCATGAAAGATTGCGAGATAGACGGCTATTATCTGGATCCCAATGGCAAGAAGGCCGGAAGGTTATTCAGCGGGGATTACATCTTTGTCGGGGATTCCCGGACAGAGGGAATGCACCTGTCCGTCTCGACAAGGGATACTCTGTTTATTGCCAAGGTGTCGATGGGATATTCGTGGCTGCAGTCGACGGCGGGACCGGAGCTCAAGGAATATCTGCAGGCGAATCCGGACGTATCGGTGGTGCTGGCGTTCGGGGTGAACGATCTCGCCAATATCGATAACTACATCAGTTATTACAAGACGCTGATCGCGCAGTACCCGGACACCGCGTTCTATGTGACGGCAGTGAATCCGGTCAACGAGGCGATAGAGGCGTCGCACGGCTATACGGTGAAAAACAGCCAGATCAACGCCTTTAACAAGAAAATGAAAGCCGCGATCGGAAAGGATCAATTTATAAATACCTACAAATACCTGAAGAAGAAGGGATTTCAGACGCCTGACGGAGTGCATTATACGGCGGGCGACTACATTGATCTTTACAATTATGTGATTAAGACGATCAATGGCTGAACGAACCAAAAAACAACACAAAAACGGGGCCGTCCTGAAACGGTCCCGTTTTAAATGGTGTGCCCGGCGGCGCACGTTTCTAACGGGTGAAAGTCCCGAATCCGCCCGGTAGTGGGAAGGATACAGCCGAAGGCAAGGGTGTCCATCGTGAGGTGGAATCTGAAGGAAGCCGGATGTGGGGAACCTACTAACCCACGGGCAAACCTCTGGCCTGACGAACAGAAACCGCATACGAGGCCATGCATGGGGGCAAGACTGCCATTCAAGCTGAAGCCCGATAACTACACGGAACCATACATGGTAGATGCGGCAGGTGGATGGAGGGAAAGAAACGTGTGGTACCCGGGGAGGTCTGTGCGGCATGTCCTGAAAAGGATAACCACTGCCGGGAGGCAGTGCTGAGCGCACAGAAGTCAGCAGAGGCCATAGTAGCAGAGATGTGAAGGGCCGAATCAACAGGAGTCCTTAGTACGACCCGGAAAGGAGGAATGGGCAGATGGGTGCAGAAAACAACGAAGAAAGCTGCCTGCAGAGAGATAGTGCGGAACACAAAGGGTATGTAAGAGCGCACCGCTCATTCAACCGGATATGGAAGGAAAGGGACAGTGCAGAGCCTGACCTCTTGGGAGAGATACTGGATAAGGATAACTTAAACAGGGCGTTCAAGAGAGTGAAGGCAAACAAGGGAGCGCCGGGAGTGGATGGAATGACCATCGACGAGACGCTTGTCTATCTAAGGGAGCATAACCACGAGATCGTAGACAGGATAAAAGCGGGACATTATACGCCAAATCCGGTCAGACGGGTGGAAATCCCGAAGCCCGATGGTGGAATGCGGAAACTCGGCATCCCTACCGTCATAGACCGAACCATACAACAGGCCATGGCACAGCAGATGATACCGATTTATGAGCCGTTATTCTCGGAAAACAGCTTCGGCTACCGGCCGGGGAAAAGCGCGAGGGATGCCATAAGGAAGGTGAAGGAGTACGCAGAACAGGGATATACCCATGCGGTAAGTCTGGATTTGTCCAAGTACTTTGACACGCTGAACCACACAATCCTGCTGAACTTGTTGAGGAGGGACATCAAGGATGAGAGGGTAATCCAGATGGTGAAGCGGTATCTGAAAAGCGGGGTGATGGAAAACGGGGTGGTCATCGGAACGGAGGAAGGCTCGCCGCAGGGCGGATTATGCCTAGCTCGGCATAATCCGCCTTATGTAGAGCTAGATGTTATGCCGAGATACAGCCTGCCAGCTTAGCATTTCCTGATATCAGTAATTACTG
>CANQVH010000036.1 GCA_947627245.1 uncultured Lachnospiraceae bacterium
TGGGCGGCACTTCCACCGCTCAAAAATTTAATTTAGACAATCTCGCAAAAACCTCTTGACAAACCGTTCCCCGACGGCGTAGGTACGGCGAGCTACGTAGAGTCTGTCGCGGCGTATTTCACGCTGTTCGCCGCCATGGGGATTACGACCTACGGTCAGCGGGAGATCTCCTATGTGCAGGATGACGCGGCAAAGCGGAGCGCCGTGTTCTGGAATACGAAGGTTCTGGAGTTCTGCTCGTCGTCGGTTGCGATGCTGGTGTATGTCGTTTTCGCGCTGCGGCATGGGGAGGCGTCCACGCTGTATCTCATGCTCACGCTGAATCTGGCGGCGGTGTTCTTTGACGTTACATGGTTCTTTCAGGGCATGGAAGAATTCGGAAAGACCGTGGCGCGCAATGCGGCCGTCAAGCTTCTGCAGATCGCGTATATCTTTCTGTTTGTCAGGACAAAGGACGATCTGCCGCTGTATGTGCTGGGTATCGGCCTGTTCACGGCGCTGGGCAATCTGTCCCTGTGGGCGTATCTGCCGAAGTATATCAGCAGGGTTCCGCTGCGAGATCTGCGCCCGTTCCGGGAGATAAAAGTAGTCTGGTCGCTGTTTGTCCCGACGATCGCTATGCAGATCTATACTGTGCTGGACAAGACTATGATTGGTATGATCACCGGCAGTTCCTTTGAAAACGGCTACTATGAGCAGGCAATCAGGATTTCCAAGATGCTGTTGGCGGTGGTGACGGCGCTGGGCACGGTGATGGTGCCGCGGATTGGAAGCCACTTCGGAAAGGGCGAGACGGCTAAGGTACGGCGATTGATGTACCGGGGTTATCGGTTCGTGTGGTTTCTGGGCATCCCCCTGTGCTTGGGCCTTATCATGGTGGCAGCCAATTTTGTGCCTTGGTTTTTCGGTTCGGGGTATGAGAAGGTAATCCCGCTTCTGCAGATCCTGTCGCTGCTGATTCTGGCTATTGGGATCAACAATGTGACCGGCATCCAGTATTTCATTCCGACGAAACGGCAGAATCTGTTTACGTTGACCGTCATCATCGGGGCATGTACGAACTTCACGCTGAACCTGCTCCTGATCCGTTATTTCCAGTCCATCGGCGCAGCGATCGCGTCTGTAGCGGCTGAGACGGCAATTGCGGTGGCGCAGTTGATCATTGTGCGAAAAGAATTGTCGCCGGGCAGGGTATTGCGGGAGGGCGTGCATTACTATATCGCCGGAGCTGTGATGGTGCTCGTTCTCTGGCCGGTCTGCCGGTATCTGACACCGTCCGTCCTGCATACGGCGATGATCGTAGTCTGCGGCGCGGCAGCATATTTTCTTACGTTGGTGATTGAGCGTGACGAATTCCTTTTGACTAATGTTAGAAATGTACTGGAAAAGCTTCCTATACGCAGGTGATCAGATGAAAGATCAAATTGTGATAACAAATATACAACGATTCTCTCTCCATGACGGACCGGGGATTCGGACGACGGTGTTTTGCAAGGGGTGCAGCCTTCGCTGTCCTTGGTGCGCTAACCCCGAAAATCTGGAAGCTCAGCCGGAGAAGTATGTGAAGGACGGAAAGCCGGGAGTATACGGCCGGTATCTGTCCTGTGATGAACTGTACGGCGAGATTATGAAGGATGAAATTTTTTACCGGCAGCAGGGAAAGGGAGCCGGGCTGGAGTCCCTGCCCGGCGGTGTGACATGGTCCGGCGGGGAGGCGCTTCTGCAGGCGGATAGGCTGGAGCCGTTGTTCCGAAGGTTGAAGGAGGCAGGTGTACACCAGTGTGTGGAGACATGCCTTTTTGTTCCGGCAGACAGGCTGGCGCTTGCGATGGAATATATTGATCTGTTCTATGTGGACGTCAAGATACTGGATCGGCAGCGATGCGGAGATATCCTGCATGGGAATTTGGACCGGTATCTGGCTAATGTGCAGACGCTGTTTGAAGAGGGAAAGTCGGTGGTGTTTCGTGTGCCGGTCATAGGCGGATATACGGATGATGACGAGAATATAGGACGCATAATTGAGCTGATCCGGCAATATCCCCCGTTGAAGGTAGAGCTGATCAAGGAACACAATCTGGGTCAGAGTAAATATATTTCTCTCGGGAAAACGCCTCCTGATTTGCATACGGTGACGGATGCGTTTATGGATTGTATGAAAAATGAGGTGGAAATGGATACGGGGACGGCTGCGGAGGTGTGCCGTGTCTGAAGAACGGGAAAGAGTGTCTTAAATAGCTTTCATCCATACGGAGTCTTTGTTATATTTAAAAGCATCCAAAATAAAGTCGCAAATTATATAAAAAGGTTAAAGCGGCTGGAACGTCCTGTCCTAAATGGGACATTCTCTGCATACAAATATAAAATGGTGGAAAAGCACTTTTGGGCGGTCGGTATCATAAGATATCATAAAACCGCTTAGAGGTGCTTTTTTGAAAACATTTAAAAAGCCGCTTTCTCCGGAGGAAGAGAAATATTATCTGGAACGTTACAAGGGAGGAGATACGGCAGCAAGGAATCTGCTGATCGAGCACAATCTAAGGCTGGTTGCGCATGTTGCGAAGAAATATCAGGCGCCGGAGCACGACACGGACGACCTGATCTCGATAGGGATCATCGGACTGATCAAGGCGGTCATGACCTTTGACAGCGAGAAAAACAGCAGGCTCGCTACGTACGCGGCCCGATGTATCGAGAACGAGCTTCTCATGATGCTTCGCTCCCGCAAGAAGCTTACGCGCGAGGTGTCCATGTATGAGAAGATCGGAACCGATCAGGAAGGGCGGGAGCTTCAGATCATGGATGTGCTCGAGAGCGAGCCGGTGGATATTGTTGAAAATCTTGAAACACAGAAAAACATTGAGCATCTGCAGAGATGCCTCGCTGACGTGCTGGACGAGCGCGAATTGCAGGTAATCTGCGAGCGTTACGGGCTCTGCGGAAGGAAAGAGCGGACACAGAGGGAGATCGCCGCGTCGCTTGGGATCAGCCGCTCCTATGTGTCGAGGATCGAGAAGAAGTCGCTGGAAAAGCTGCGGGAGGAGTTCCAAAGATACGATCAGGAAGGATGACAGAACGGATGGCAGAATAGATGGCAGAACAGATGACGGAACGGATGGCAGAACAGATGACGGAACGGATGGCAGAGCAGATGACAGAACAGATGACGGAACGGATGACAGGACGGGAAAAAGGTGATATACTCTGAATCATGAACAGTAGAATTTATGTGCGGGAATATAATGCTTCGGAGTATAATGCAGGACATGGAGCGCGCGAAAGCATTTCGGTTGATGATCGTATCTTGCAGGAGCAGGCGGCCGGTCTGCCCCTGCAGCTTCCGGCCGGCTGGACCGAGGGACAGAGATGGAAGAAGAGCAGGCAAAGGATTCTGGCATGGCTACTGCTCGGACAAGCCTTGGAGGAACAGTTCGGTTATACGTTTTCTCAGCTCGATATCCGGCGCGACGAGCATGGAAAGCCTTATAGCGCCGCGCATCCAGAGATCTGGTTTAACATCAGCCATTGTGAGACAGCGTATGCCTGCATCGTCGGGACGGCGCCGGTCGGGATCGATGTGGAGCGAAAATTCAGTCCGAAGGACAATTTGATAAAGAAAGTCTGCCATCCCGAGGAATACAGCCTCCTTGTACAGATGGAGGACAGGCTTCGCATTCAGCAGTTTCGCTATCTGTGGTCCTTGAAGGAGGCCTACGTGAAGATGGACGGGCGGGGACTCGGCTACGGGATGGACAAGGTGAATTTCGCGGCTCTTTTGCCGATTGCGGCAGAGCCGGGGGAATATGTTCAGAGGATGTTCGATTCTGTGGAATACAGGATCTGTAATCATGGCGCATACACGCTTGCGGCCTGCGAGTCGCCGAGCTAAGGGCAGGTCAAAAATAAATCGGCAGGGAGAAAAGGGAGAGCCGTCGGATATGAAAATAAGAAAAGCGGAGCACAGAGATTTACAGGCGCTTCTTGATATTTATAATTACGAGGTGGAACACGGCGTGGCGACGCTCGATCTGCAGCCGAAGGACATGCACCAGTGGGAGGCATGGTTCGCCGCGCACAACGTGGAGAATCATCCGCTTCTGGTGGCGGAGGCGGACGGGCATGTCGCCGGTTATGCGAGTCTGTCCGATTACCGGGAGAAGGAAGCTTATAAGACTACGGTGGAGCTGTCTGTATACATCGGGCCGGACGACCGGCAAAAAGGCATTGCGACGGCCTTGATGGAGGAAATTCTTGCGGAAGCGCGCAGAGACGGGCGTACACATACGGTCGTCTCGGTCATCACGGCAGGCAACGAGGCCAGCGTCCATCTGCACAGACGTTTCGGGTTTGAATTCTGTGGTACGATCCGCGAGGTCGGCGTGAAGTTCGGGCGATATCTTGACATTGAGAACTACAGTCTGCATGTCTGAAAGCGTCCGATGCCGGAACGGTTTTCGCATGATCGACAAAGCCGATTGTTGCCTGAATGATTTTTGCATGACCGACAAACCGGTTTGCCGCCGGAACGGTTTTCATAGTGCTGACAAACTTGGAAAATGGATGACGGTGATTGTTGGCCGGAGAGAAATTTTCGCTCAGATTTGAATAAAAGAAAGGAATGGACGTTTCATATGACAAAACAGGAATTTGCGGAATTAACAGAGCAGGGAATTGTCCTGATGGACGGCGCGACCGGCTCCAATCTGCGCAAGGCCGGGATGCCGGTCGGCGTGTGTACGGAACAGTGGGTGCTGGAGCATCCGGAGATCATCACGGAACTGCAGCGGGCGTATGCCGAGGCGGGCAGCAGGATCATCTATGCGCCGACGTTTTCCGCCAACCGTATCAGCCTGACGATGCACGGGCTGCAGGACAGGCTTGCAAAATTGAACACGGAGCTTGTCAGACTTACGAAAAAAGCGGTTGACGGGATATCCGGAGCGCGGGTATACGTGGCGGGAGACGTCACTACGACCGGAAAGATGCTGGAGCCGCGCGGAGATATCACGTACCATGAATTGTATGAGGTGTATCGGGAGCAGATTCGTGTGCTGACGGATGCGGGAGCGGATCTGATCGGTGCGGAGACATTGATGAGCGTTGAGGAGGCGCAGGTGATCCTCGATGCGGCGCAGTCGACTTGCGATCTTCCGGTGATGTGTACTCTGACGCTGGAGGCGGACGGGAACGCGCTGTTCGGAGGAAATGCGGTTGAGCTGGTGGAGACGCTGCAGGAGATGGGCGCGGCAGCGGCCGGACTGAACTGTTCGGTCGGTCCGGATCAGCTCGAATCGGTGGTTGCGTCGATGAAGGCGGTTGCGCGGATCCCGATCGTCGCGAAGCCGAACGCCGGGATGCCGGTCATGGACGAGAAAGGAATGGCGCATTACAGCATGGGACCGGAGCAGTTCGCGGCGTCCATGTTGCGTCTGGTCGACGCGGGCGCGCAGATCGTCGGCGGTTGCTGCGGCACGGATCCGAGTTATATTGTGGAGTTACGCAAGCTGTTGTCGAATCACGGTGCAATATAGTCACAGCCGCAACAGGGAAGGACTTGTAGGGGCGTCCACCCGGAGATGTCCTGTTCGTGGCGGCGTGCGGAAAAAGCAGAATTATACGCAAGGAAAAGGAGGAATTTGCAATGTCAAAAATTACCGTTATGGATCACCCTCTGATCCAGCACAAGATCGGGATCATCCGGAGGAAAGAGACCGGTTCCCGCGATTTTCGCCAGATTATCAGTGAAATCGCGATGCTCATGTGCTATGAGGCGACCAGAGATCTGAAGCTGCAGGACGTGGAGATCGAGACGCCCATCTGCAAGACGACGGCAAAGGAGTTGCAGGGAAAGAAGCTCGCCGTAATTCCGATCCTCCGGGCCGGGATCGGCATGGTGGACGGCATGCTGGCGATGATTCCGTCCGCAAAGGTGGGACATATCGGATTGTACCGCGATCCGAAGACGCTCAAGCCGATAGAGTATTACTGCAAGCTGCCGGGTGACTGCGGGGAGCGGGAGGTCTTTGTGGTGGATCCCATGCTGGCGACGGGCGGTTCCGCTGTGGCAGCGATCCAGATGCTGAAGGACAAGGGAATCAAAAAGATCCATTTCATGTGCATCATAGCCGCTCCGGAGGGGATTGCCGCCATGCAGGAGAAGCATCCGGACGTCGATCTGTACATCGGGGCGAAGGATGAGCGCCTGAACGATCACGGTTACATCGTGCCGGGGCTCGGCGACGCGGGAGACCGTATTTTCGGCACGAAATAGCGGAGGCGAAGGAGGACTGAGATTTGGAAGACAAGATTGACAAAAAGAAGCTGGCGAAGCGCTCCGGCATCATCGCGGCGGCGGTCGTGATCGTACTCATACTTTTCGGGATGGGGCGCGGGATGTGGTATCAGATTGAGGAGCAGGAGGAAGCGGTCGTCGTGACATTTGGCAAGGCGAAGGCCGTGTCCGAGAAAGGACTGCATTTCAAGCTCCCGCTGATCCAACAGGTACAAAAAGTCAACACGACGATTCAGGGTTTCCCGATCGGCTACGACCTTGCGACGAACGCGACCGAGGAATCCGAGGCGGTCATGATTACGTCGGACTACAATTTTATCAATGTGGATTTCTTCGTGGAATATCGGATCTCCGATCCGGTGAAATACCTCTATGCGTCGTCTGTTCCCGAGGAGATTTTGAAAAATATCGCGCAGGGAAGCATCCGCACGGTGATCGGCAGTTTTGATGTGGACAGCGTCCTGACGACGGGAAAATCGGAGATTCAGGCGCAGATCAAGGAGATGATTCTCGCGAAGCTGGAGGAGCAGGACATCGGGCTGACGCTCGTCAATATCTCGATTCAGGACTCCGAGCCGCCGACCGAGGAGATCATGCAGGCGTTCAAGGCGGTGGAGACGGCGAAACAGGGTAAAGAGACCGCCCTGAACAACGCGAATAAATACCGCAACGAGCAACTGCCGAAGGCGGAGGCCGAGGCGGACGAGATCGTGAAGGACGCGGAGGCGCAAAAGCAGACGCGTATCAACGAAGCTGAGGCGCAGGTGGCGCGTTTCAAGGCGATGTACGAAGAATATGAAAAGAACCCGGTCGTCACGAAGCAGCGCATGTTCTATGAGGCGATGGAGGACGTGCTTCCTGATCTGAAGGTGATCATCGACGACGGCGACGGCATTCAGAAGGTGCTGCCGCTGGAGCCGTTCGCGGAGATTCAGACGGAAGAGCCAACGCAGCAGGATGCTGCGGGAATGCAGTAAGGAGGGGAGACAGATGAAGAAGCAGATAAAAAAGAAACAGGTTGTGATCATCGCAGTAGTGCTGGTTCTGCTCGCGCTCCTGTGCTCCTCTTTCGTGGTGACGGCGGAAAATGAATATCGTCTGATCCGCCAGTTCGGGCGCATCAGCAAGGTGCTCGACGAGCCGGGCTTAAGCTTCCGGCTTCCGTTCATCCAGACAACGGACACGTTTCCGAAGGAGACGCTTTTGTATGATCTGGTTCCGTCCGAGGTTATCACGCGGGATAAGAAAACGATGATTACGGACAGCTACGTGCTCTGGCGTATTTCCGATCCGATGAAGTTTGCGCAGACCCTGAACGGCTCCGTCGTCAACGCGGAGGGCCGTATCAACACGGCGGTCTACAATGCGCTGAAAAATGCGATCAGCAGCATGAATCAGGACGAGGTCATCACGAGCCGCGACGGCGAGCTGTCAGAGCTTGTGATGAGCCGGATTGACGACAATATGGGTCAGTACGGCATCGAACTTATGATGTTCGAGACGAAGCAGCTCGACCTGCCGGATGACAACAAGGAAGCCGTCTACGAGCGTATGATCTCCGAGCGGGACAATATCGCGGCTACTTATACTGCGGAGGGCAATTCCGAGGCGCAGGTGATCCGCAACACGACGGACAAGGAAGTCGCGATCAGTATCTCGGAGGCGAAGAAGCAGGCGGAGATCCTTGTCGCGGAGGGGGAGGCGGAGTATATGCGCATTCTCTCGGAGGCATACGACACGGAGGACAAGACGGAATTCTACTCCTTCGTGCGCAGCCTCGACGCGCTGCGGGAGTCCATGACCGGCGAAGACAAGACGGTCGTGCTTTCCTCTGATTCTCCGATCGCGCAGATTTTCAGCGGATATGCGGAGTAAAACCGCGACAGATGATAGATTCAAATTTTATGATGTTTATGATGTTCTCGAAGGCCCGGTTCGTATGTTACAGACCGGGTCTGTTTTTATGCTCTATGACGTATCCCCACGAGGCTTTTTTACTAATTTGATTTTTTGTGAAACAATTCCTGTCCGTCATGCGTATTATCTATGAAAAGCTTTTCAGGAAAACCGATACACGAAGGAGAGTATGAATGCAGACAAACGAAGCTTTCATTCGCGCTGTCAGGGATCACAAGGATACCGTGTTCCGGGTGGCGTTCAGCTATATGAAGGATCCCGACGATGCGGAAGACATTACGCAGAACGTGTTCCTGAAGCTGTTTCAGTGCAAGACTGCATTTGAAAGTTTGGAACACCTGCGCAGTTGGCTGATCCGCGTGACGATCAACGAGTGCAAATCCGTTTTTCGCATGCCGTGGCGGAGAAGGGAGAACATTGAGGATTATGCGCAGCAACTGGCAATGCCCTCGCCGGAGCACACGGAGCTTTTTCTCTCTGTGATGGGATTGCCGGAAAAATACCGAGTCGTCATTTACTTATTCTATTATGAGGGGTATTCGACGGAGGAGATCGCCGGGCTGATTGATCGTCCACCTGCGACGGTCCGCACTCGGTTGGCGCGCGGAAGAAAGAGGCTCAAAACAATCTTGACGGAGGAAATTTGATATGACTGACAAGGAATTGTTTCGCGAGACGTTTTCAAGGCTTCATGCCTCCGACACAGTTTATGAGGAGGTACTTGAAATGACTGAAAACAAAAAAATGAGAAAGGGACATTATATTTCCGGAAAGGTGGCTGCGGCAGCCGTTCTCGCGGCGGCTCTCGGCGGAACGACCGTATTGGCCGCCGTTCAGGGAGGATTTTTCCGGAGTATTTTCGGCACAAAAGGACAGGAGGACATTGAAGTGCACAACATCGAGGCGGACGGTCAGAGCTGGACGGCTGCGGCCCGGGAGTGGGGGACGGCGGACGAGGACGCAGCGGAGCGTCTGGTCGGAGAGCATGTAGCGCAGATCGGTGAATCCGTCACGGTCTATGGTTATACCCTGACGCTGGACGAATATATTATCGACGAAAACGGCTGCGGAGCCATCACGTATACGCTCTCCAATCCGGACGGTCTTGCCGGAATTTGCGACGCGGGATATGGGGAGTATTATATGTCGCCGGATGTTCCCATGAAAGAAATTTATCTGTGCACAACCGGAGGAAAATATATCGATCACAAATCCAAATTCGTCGACAGCAGGTCGATCGTGGACCGAACGCAGACGACGGACACCGAGCTGCATGCCGTCATGTATTTTACGGTGCCGGAAATGCAGGAAGAAGGGGAGGGGATTCAGATCGTCCATTCCGGCTATGAGCTGGGCGAAAAGGGGGAAGTCGCCTCGGAAGAAAGAGAGGAGATTACATTCATGCCGGACAGCTTCGTTTCCTCAGATATCTACACGAGCGATGCCGGATATACGGCGCGCATTTCGCCGGTCGGCATTCGTTTTGACGGGCCGATCTTTGAACAGGCAGGAGACAAAGGCTGGACAGCGAAAAAGCTTCTCATCACCTACACGGACGGTTCCGTGTATCAGGCAAAGGACGAGGACGTCAACAATATCATTGTAGGCTGCTACAGCAATACGGACGGCGGTCTCAGCGAGGTGTTCAACCGACTGGTGGACACGGAGAAGATCGCGTCGATCACGGTCAACGGACCGGACGGGGAGGACATCGTATTTGAGCGGAAGGAGGGTTTCGAGGACTGATTTTGGCGAGGGAAAGAACGATCTCCGAGACTTTTTCCTCAAAGTGAGTTTCATTTCTGCCTTACGGTGAATTTACCTGAACTTTACGCGGACCCGGTTTTGCTTTTTACAAATCGGGTCTATTTTTATATCCGTAATCGCGCAGCGCACAAACAAAAATACTGCGTGAGGAAAAGGAGAAAAATGATGAAGAAAAAAATTCTGGCAATGGCAATGGCGGCGGTAATGACGGCAGGAATGGCGATGAGCGCATGCGCGGCAGAGGGCGATATCACGATCTGCTCCCGGGAAGACGGATCCGGCACGAGAGGCGCATTCATCGAGCTGCTTGGGATTGAGGAGGAGAACGAGGACGGAGAAAAGGTAGACAACACGACCGAAGCATCAAAGATTACAAACAGTACTTCCGTCATGATGAGTACGGTCGAAGGAGACGAGAACGCGATCGGGTATATTTCGCTTGGTTCCCTGAATGACAGTGTGACGGCGCTAAAGATTGACGGCGTCGAGGCGACGGCGGAGAATATCCTCTCCGGCGACTACAAGGTGGTGCGTCCGTTTAATATCGCGACGAAGGATGAAGTCAGTGATGCCGCGGCGGATTTCATCGCTTACATCATGAGCGAGGAAGGGCAGGCGCTCGTCTCTGAGGAGGGTTACATCTCCGTGGGTGAGCCGGAGGCGTTCGCAGGCGGCGAGGCGGAAGGCAAGGTCGTCGTGGCAGGTTCTTCGTCCGTGACTCCGGTGATGGAGAAGCTGGCAGAGGCGTATCAGGCGCTCAACGACAAGGTTGAGATCGAGGTGCAGCAGAGCGATTCCACGACGGGCATGACCTCCGCGATCGACGGGCTGTGCGATATCGGCATGGCATCCCGTGAGCTGAAGGACAGCGAGATGGAGGCGGGACTGACGCCGACCGTCATCGCACAGGACGGTATTGCAGTCATCGTAAACAATGAAAATGAAATGACCGAGATGATAAGCGAGCAGGTTAAAGCCATCTACACCGGCGAGATCACGACTTGGGAGGAATTGCAGTAAGCAGACGATGAGGACATTGAAAGACCGGTTGATGCCGGACAAAAATATTGAAAGATACTCGGAGGCAGAGAAATGACTGGAAAATATTCGGAGCGAATCATGCGCGCGGTGTTTCTCGCCGCGGCGTGTACGTCGGTGCTTGCCGTTGCGCTGATCTGCATTTTTCTCTTTGCGAACGGGATCCCGGCGATGCTGGAGATCGGGCTTCCGGATTTTCTGTTCGGGCAGAAATGGAAGCCGACGAACGACCTATACGGAATTTTGCCGTTTATATTGGGGAGCGTCTATGTGACCGCGGGTTCCATAGTGATCGGGGTGCCGCTGGCGCTTCTGACGGCTGTCTTTCTGGCGTTCTACTGTCCGAAACGACTGTATCCGGCGCTGAAAGCGATGATCAACCTGATGGCCGGGATTCCATCGGTCGTGTACGGATTTTTCGGATTGATTCTGATCGTGCCGCTGATGCGGGAGCTCACCGGCAGGGACGGGAGCACGATGCTGACCGCGTCGATCCTGCTCGGGATCATGATCCTTCCGACTGTGACCGGCGTAGTCGAACCGGCGCTTCGCAGCGTCCCGCCGCAGTATTATGAGGGCTCGCTGGCGCTCGGAGCGACGCACGAGAGAAGCGTGTTTTTCACGGTGCTTCCGGCGGCGCGCTCCGGCGTGATCGCGGGTGCCGTGCTCGGTGTCGGCCGGTCGATCGGAGAGACGATGGCGGTCATCATGGTGGCGGGCAATCAGACGTGGATGCCGCAGGGACTGCTGAAGGGCGTTCGCACGATGACGACGAACATCGTCATGGAGATGGGCTACGCGGCGGATCTGCACAGGGAAGCCCTGATCGCGACCGGCGTGGTACTCTTCGTTTTTATCCTGATGATCAATCTCTGTGTGTCGGCGCTGAAGCGAAAGGAGATAGGCAATTGAGCAGAACGGTCTGCTTATGAAGGAGATGAAATCGGAGAATGGCTTATGACAGGCAACATGGAAAATGAAAAAAGAGGGAAGAGAAGAAGCACGGACGACACAATCCGCAGGAACGGGAACAGTTGGATAATCCGGAAGAAGAATATGTGGAGAAACCATCCTTTCTCGGTGTTCGTCTCGCTGCTTGTGTGGGGTGCGGCCCTGCTTGTGATTGCGCTTCTGGTTTTTCTGACGGGATTTATCGCAGTGAAGGGCGTGCGCCATCTGTCGCCGGAGCTGTTCGCACTGACCTACACGACCGACAACGTATCGCTGATGCCGGCGCTTTTGAACACACTGATTATCACGGTGATCGCGCTGCTGATTGCGGTCCCGACCGGAATCTTTGCCGCTGTCTACCTCGTAGAGTACGCGAAAAAAGGCAGCAGGATCGTCCGGCTGATCCGGGTCACGACGGAGACGCTGCAGGGCATCCCGTCGATCCTGTACGGTCTGTTCGGACTCCTGTTTTTCAGCACCGCGCTGGGGTGGGGTTATTCCCTGCTGGCTGGGGCGATGACGCTGGTGATCATGATCCTGCCGCTTGTGATCCGCACGACGGAGGAAGCGCTGCTCGGCGTGCCGGATGCGTATCGCGAGGCGTCGTTCGGGCTGGGTGCGGGCAAGCTGCGCACGATCTTTTGTGTCGTACTCCCGAGTGCGATTCCGGGAATATTATCCGGCGTGATCCTTGCGACGGGCCGGATTGTCGGCGAGACGGCCGCGCTTCTGTATCCGGCGGGCACGGTCGCGAATATCGGCAAAGGCAAACTGTTGAACCTGTTTCGCTCCGGCCGCTCGCTGGCGGTGCACATGTACGTGCTCTCGACAGAGGGACTATACATGGAACAGGCTTACGCGACGGCGGTCGTGCTCCTTGTGCTTGTGCTGGCGCTGAACGCGTTCTCGTCCTTCTGCGCGCGCAGGCTGATGAAAAGGCAGGGGCAGAAATAAGAAATCGGAGGGTTGCAATGGGAAAGATTGACATACAGAATACCGACTTGTATTACGGAGACTTCCACGCCCTGAAGAATATCAATCTCGAGATTCCGGGAAACCAGATCACGGCGTTCATCGGGCCGAGCGGCTGCGGCAAATCGACGCTTCTGAAATCGCTGAATCGCATGAACGATCTTGTAGAGGGCTGTCGGATCACGGGGCGTCTTACGCTGGACGGTGAGGACATTTACGGCGATATGGATGTAAACCTGCTGCGCAAGCGTGTGGGTATGGTGTTCCAGAAGCCGAACCCGTTTCCGATGAGCATCTATGACAACGTCGCTTACGGACCGAGGACGCACGGCGTCCGTGCAAAGGCGAAGCTGGACGCGATCGTTGAGAAAGCGCTGCGGGACGCGGCAATTTGGGACGAGGTGAAGGATCGCCTCAAAAAGAGCGCGCTCGGCATGTCCGGCGGGCAGCAGCAGAGGCTATGTATCGCGCGGGCGCTGGCGGTGGAGCCGGAGGTGCTTCTGATGGATGAGCCGACCTCCGCGCTCGATCCGATCTCAACGTCCAGAATTGAGGATCTGGCGGCTAAGCTGAAGGAGAAGTACACGATCGTCATGGTGACGCACAACATGCAGCAGGCGGCACGCATTTCGGACAGAACTGCGTTTTTCCTGCTTGGAGAAGTGATCGAATACGACGATACGGGAAAGCTGTTTTCTCGGCCGAAAAACAGGAAGACAGAAGAGTATATCACAGGGAGGTTTGGCTGATATGCGGGAACGATATTTACAGCAGCTACGGCAACTGCAGGGAGAGCTTCTGGACATGGGGACACTCTGCGAACAGGCAATCACGAAGACGCACCGCATGCTGGTTTCCACCGAGCTGCGCCGGGAACAGTTCGACGAGGTCAATGGCATGGAGAAGGAGATCGACACGAAGGAGCATGCGATCGAAGCACTGTGCATTCAGCTTCTTCTGCGGCAGCAGCCGGTGGCCTCCGACTTGCGATACATCTCGGCAGCACTGAAGATCGTCACGGATATGGAGCGCATCGGGGATCAGGCGACAGACATTGCGGAGATCCTGCGAACGGGCAGTATCGACGTGCCGGTCCGGGGCATCCTGATCCCGGAGATGGCGGAGCAAACGATCGTCATGGTAAACAAGAGCGTGGAGGCCTGCGTCAACCGAAATCTGGAGCTTGCACGGGAGGTTATCGACAGCGACGACACGCTTGACGAGCTGTTTCGAACGGTGCGCAAGACACTGGATGAGAACGCCGCGCACTACACGAGCGATCAGATCCTCGATTTGCTGATGATCGCGAAATACTATGAGCGCATCGGCGATCACGCGACTAACATCGGCGAGTGGGTGGAATTCTCAACCGACGGGATCCACCGCAATGGGGAAACGGTCGCAGATCTGTTTGTGCCGTAGGAGATTTGAACTTGGAGAAGCAAGTTTAAAGAGAAGAGTTAAGTATGCAAAAAGACTAACAGAATGCAGGCGGCCCGATACGATGTTTGGCATGATCCGGGTTGGATATAACAAAATTATGAGTGATACTTAAAGTAGTCATGACAACACTTTCTTTTGTGTTGTATATGATTTTCCCGTAAATCATATTATAACTGGTGCATGAAATCAAGAGATAAATTAAGATTGTGCTCTTTGCGGATATCCTGTATAATATACACCGAGGAAAAGTGTATATGAAAACAAGTATTTTGACAAATATTTGAGGTATTTTATGGATAAGAAAATATTGGAATTCACGGTTTTTCTGATTCATGCATTGGCGGATGATTGGGGAAGATCATACAGATGTGTGTATCAGATATTAAATGATTCGGGTATTCTTGACGGTTATATCGTGCCATTTTACGATGTGCTTCACACACAGGGAAAGCAGTATCTGATTGAGGATATTACCGGTTTTGTGAAGGAAAAAGGAGTTCGTATATGATTGTTTATCATGGAACAACACTGGAAATCCGAAAGCCAGATGTCAGACATTCCAAGTCACATATGGATTTCGGGACAGGCTTTTATACAACATCATTTCAGACACAGGCGGAAAGATGGGCTTTGCGGAAAGGAATGCGTCTTTCGAAACCTGCGATTGTTAATGTGTATGAAATTGAGATTATGGCGAAATACCATGTAAAGAAATTTGAAGATACAGATAAGGAATGGTTGCGTTTTGTTGTGGATTGCCGGAATGGAAAAGATGTGTATAAAGAATATGATGCAGTAATTGGTAATGTCGCCAATGATGATGTGTTTAAGTGTGTCAGCATGTATATGGACGGAATCTGGGATGAGAAGCGTACCCTGAACGAGCTTCGTTATTTTAAGAAGAACGATCAGATTGTCTCTCTGACACAGGAGATTATCGATGATGTGGTGAAGTTTGTAGAGTCTTATGAGGTGAGACCATGATAGAAAAGAAAAAGCTGGAACGAACGTATAAGGAACTTTTGGAAGAAAAACTCATTAATCATTTAGCTGTGGAAAAGAACCTGCCCATTCGTCAGGCAATGGACATTTATTACAGAAGCAGGCTGTCCCAGCAGATCAATGATGGCGTCTATGGGATAGAGAATTTGGATTACAGGTATCTGGTGCAGGATTTGATTGAGAATGAACCGGAGCTTTTTTGCTGAACAGAAGATATTTATTCTGGAGAAGCGTGGTTTGGAGAGACTTGTGGGAGAGATCGTTTCGGTGAACGAAGAATCGCGAAATCTGCTTCCTCTGGACATGGAGTCTACCGGAGAGGGGATCGTCAGATGGCCGGAACGTCGTGTGATCCCCAAGAACAGGACTTTTGTGGATGAGATTTTGAAAACGCTTGGTCTCAGTCACAACGACAAAAAGGGATTATTGATGTTTGCAAGGGCTTGTCTCTCAACGACAGCTATTGAGTTGTTCTGTGTTCAGACGGGGCTGTGAAAGATGTTTTTCTTTGACATAAACAGTAAACGACAGTAAAATTAATTCTAAACAGTAAACGACAGTAAAAACATATGGAAACAGTAAAAAGGAGAATGTATATTCCTCTATGTCGTCTCCCTCAAAATCCCATGTAGGAACCTCCTTCTTATATGTCATTGAAAACTCTTATATTCTTTTACTTAGATTTTACATACGTTGATTTCGGATTTTACGTGATCCGGCTAAGATATCCATAAAAGCGATCAGATTTTGTGAGAGAAAAGGAGCGCTTCTATGGATATTTTTAGTGTGTTCACGATGGTGGGTGGCTTCGTAAACTCCGGGATCGCGGCTGTTCAATGTGTTTGCAACGTACCCCGGCAGTTTTGCGAAAAGTTTCGGAAGTACAAGGATCGTTACGCGCTGTCGAAGCGTGTGAAAGGGACGCCGAAAGTAGATATGCACACACGGATGCAGCCGGCGGAGATCAGACAATCGTTTTCCTGAATGATGCAATGCTGATGATTCGGACATTGTATATTAGCGGAATATGGGATAAAATATAGGCTGTGGGATCTGCTGAACAGAATGGCAGAGATAGCTTTCGACGCGGAAGCAGGAAAGACATCGTCCGGGAGGGTTCCACAGAGAAAGCGAGGAAATGTCGTGGCATGGATTTATATTGTAGAGGACGATGAGAATATCCGGGAGATCGAGATGTTTGCGCTGAAGAACGCGGGCTATGAGGTGCAGGGCTTCGACTGCGCCTCTGCGTTTTTTTCAAGGCTGAGGGAAAAGCTTCCTGCGCTCGTTCTGCTCGACGTGATGCTTCCGGACGAGGACGGGCTGGCGATCGTGAAGCGCCTGCGTTCTGCCGAAAAGACGCGGAAGCTGCCGATCATCATGGCGACGGCGAAGACGACGGAGCTCGACAAGGTCAAGGGACTAGACATCGGAGCGGACGATTACATCACGAAACCATTCGGCGTTATGGAGCTGATCTCGCGGGTCAAGGCGTTGATGCGCAGGAGTTATGGGATGGAGGAGGAACGCCTGCTTCGGCTTGGCCCGATCTTTATGGACGACGAGAAGCGGGCGGTCTACGTGGACGACCGGCCGTGCGAGCTGACATACAAGGAGTACGAGCTTTTGAAGCTTCTGCTCGTGAACGCCGGGATCGTGGCGACACGCGACATGATCCTCGACCGCGTCTGGGGGACGGATTTCGAGGGCGAGTCCCGGACGCTTGACATGCACATCAAGACGCTGCGGCAGAAGCTCGGGGACGCGGGCGCGCTGATCCGCACCGTGCGCAACGTCGGCTATATGCTGACAGGGGAAGACGGATCGTTATGAAGAAAAAAATCCATCGGTATCTTTTGCTGACAACATTTCTGACTTTAGCGGCAACCCTCGTTCTGGCGGTTGTCATTTTCTATACGATGTACCGTGAGCGTGTCATTGACGATATGCGGACATACGCGGAAGCGCTCGGGAGCATGGCCTCCTCCGGGGAGGAGCTGGCACAGCACTATCAATCGAACACGGCAGATGCGAAAGGCGAAAGAACGCAAAGCGCAGGAGAGAGAACAGAAGAGAGAACAGAAGAGAGAACAGAAGAGGATCAGATTGCGGACAAGAGAAATGAGGATACTTCGTTCGCCCTTCGTGTGACCGCGATCAGCGCCGACGGCGACGTGCTGTACGACAGTCAGACAGACGACGGGACGATGGAAAATCATGCACAGCGTCCGGAGATTCTTGAGGCGAAAAAGAGCGGAGAAGGATATTCCGTGCGTCGTTCGGATACGCTGGGCAGCGACATGTATTACTTTGCGGTTCGGCTGAAAAACGGAGACATTTTGCGTATCAGCAAAGAGGAAAACAGCATCTGGAACGTGTTCCGCCGGACAATTTACGGGATCGTGGCGATCGCGGCGCTGATGTTTCTGGTCTGTCTGATCCTTTCACGCTACATCACGGCGGATATCATGCGGCCGATCGAGCGTCTGGCGGCAGAGATCGGGCAGGAGGAAAGGAGAGACAAACGAGGCGGGGCAATACAGACTGTGAGCTTGGAACAGACGGGCTTTTCCGATGTGGAAGATGAGGCAGACGCGGAGTGTGTTTCGCAGAAAGGTGATTCATCCGGAGTAACCGACACATACGAGGAGTTGCAGCCCTTCATCACGACGATCCGGCAGCAGCACACAGATATCATACGGGGCGCGCAGATGCGGCAGGAATTTACGGCTAATGTATCGCATGAGCTGAAGACGCCGTTGACTTCAATCTCCGGGTATGCGGAGCTGATCGAGACTGGAATTGCCGGAGAGAAAGAAGTCCCGCGCTTTGCGAAGGAGATTCATCGGAGCTCCGACCGCCTGCTGACCCTGATTAACGATATCATCCGTCTGTCGGAGCTGGACGGCGGGCATCCGGAGATCACGCGCGAGGAGGTGGATCTGCACGAGATCGCGCAGACCTGCGTGGAGATGCTGCAGGTTAGTGCGGCCAATCACAAGGTTCGGATTCAGTGCCACGGGCATCGCTGTGTGATTCGAGCGGACAAGGGAATGATGGAGGAATTACTGTACAATCTCTGCGACAATGCGATCCGCTATAATCGCCCCGGCGGGCGCGTCGACGTGCGCGTGGAGTCCCATGGTTCGCAGGTGGAGCTTTCGGTGAAGGACACGGGGATCGGCATTCCGAAGGAGAGTCAGGAGCGTGTTTTCGAGCGTTTTTATCGCGTGGACAAGAGCCGCTCCAAGTCGACCGGCGGGACGGGACTCGGCCTCGCGATCGTGAAGCACATCGTGGCGCTGCATCAGGCACGGCTCACGCTGCGCAGCGAGGTTGGCGAGGGGACGGAGATTGCGATAGTATTTTGAGATAAAATAAAAGGAATGCCCGGAAAGTGATAGAATTCAGTTGCTTTTCGGGCATTTTATTTGAAATTCATATTGACAAAAATTTATCAAAGTGTTATGTTGAGTACAGCAAGAAAACCACAAAATGAAACAGGAGGAATTACAATGGCAGATCAGAAAAAAACGGTCAGCAAGACGATTGAGACGGCTGAGGATTTGGAAAAAGCCCTGAAGAAGCTGCGCGCGGCACAGGAAAAGTTCGCCGGGTACACGCAGGAGCAGGTAGACCAGATCTTCAAGGCGGCGGCGACCGCGGCTGACAAGATGCGCATTCCGCTGGCGAAGCTCGCTGTGGAGGAGACCGGCATGGGCGTGGTGGAAGACAAGGTAATCAAGAACCACTACGCGGCGGAGTATATCTACAACGCCTACAAGAACACGAAAACCTGCGGCGTGATCGAGGAAGACCCGGTGTACGGGATCAAGAAGATCGCGGAGCCGATCGGCGTGATCGCGGCTGTGATCCCGACCACGAACCCGACGTCCACGGCCATCTTCAAGACGCTGATCGCGCTGAAGACGAGGAACGCGATCATCATCAGCCCGCATCCGCGCGCGAAGAAGTCAACGATCGAGGCGGCGAAGGTGGTGCTGGACGCGGCGGTGAAAGCAGGCGCTCCGGAGAACATCATCGGCTGGATTGACGTGCCGAGCTTGGAACTGACGAATCTCGCGATGCGCGAGGCGGATCTGATCCTCGCGACCGGCGGCCCGGGCATGGTGACGGCAGCGTATTCTTCCGGCAAACCGGCGCTCGGCGTGGGCGCGGGCAACACTCCTGTGATCATAGACGATACCGCGGACGTCCGCATGGCGGTTTCCTCGATCATCCACTCCAAGACGTTCGACAACGGCATGATCTGCGCTTCGGAGCAGTCCGTGACGGTGCTCGACAAGATCTACGATAAGGTGAAGAAGGAATTCCAGTATCGCGGCTGCTACTTCCTCAAGAAGAATGAGCTCGATAAGGTGCGCAAGACGATCATCATCAACGGCGCGCTGAATGCGAAGATCGTCGGGCAGAAGGCGGCCACGATCGCGGAGATGGCCGGGGTCAAGGTGCCGGAGAACACGAAGATCCTGATCGGTGAGGTCGAGTCCGTGGATATCAGCGAGGAGTTTGCGCATGAGAAGCTCTCCCCGGTGCTCGCGATGTATCGCGCGAAGACCTTTGACGAGGCGCTTGAGAAGGCGGAGCATCTGGTAGCGGACGGCGGCTACGGCCACACGTCATCCCTGTATATCGATACCAACGAAAAAGAAAAGATGGCGAAGCACGCGGCAGCGATGAAAACCTGCCGTATCGTGATCAATACACCGTCTTCGCACGGCGGTATCGGCGACCTGTATAATTTCAGGCTGGCGCCTTCGCTGACGCTCGGCTGCGGTTCTTGGGGCGGCAATTCCGTCTCTGAAAACGTGGGCGTCAAGCATCTGATCAACATCAAGACGGTTGCCGAAAGGAGAGAAAATATGCTCTGGATGAGAGTGCCGGAAAAGGTTTATTTCAAGAAGGGCTGTACGCCGGTTGCGCTGGATGAGCTCGGGACGATCATGGGCAAGAAGCGCTGCTTTATCGTTACGGATTCCTTCCTTTATAAAAACGGATACACAAGAAAAATCGAAGAGAAGCTGGACCAGATGGGCATTGTGCACACCTGCTTCTCGGACGTAGAGCCGGATCCGTCCCTTGCTTCCGCGCAGGCGGGCGCAGAGGCGATGCGCGCGTTCGAGCCGGACTGCATTGTCGCTCTGGGCGGCGGTTCCGCGATGGACGCGGGCAAGATCATGTGGCTGCTCTATGAGAACCCGGACGCGGACTTCAGCGATATGGCGATGGATTTCATGGACATCCGCAAGAGAATTTACACCTTCCCGAAGATGGGAAAGAAGGCCTATTTCGTGGCAATCCCGACCTCTTCCGGCACCGGTTCCGAGGTGACGCCGTTCGCTATCATCACGGACCGCGAGACCGGCATCAAGTGGCCGCTGGCGGATTATGAGCTTCTGCCGGATATGGCGATTGTGGACACGGACAATATGATGAGTGCGCCGAAGGGGCTCACCTGTGCGTCCGGCATCGATGTGATGACGCACGCGATCGAGGCATACGTTTCGATCATGGCCTCAGACTTCACGGACGGTCTGGCGCTCAAGGCGATCAAGCTCGTCTTCGATTATCTGCCGCGCGCATACAAGGACGGCAACGACGTCGAGGCAAGAGACCATATGGCAAATGCTTCCTGCTTGGCAGGTATGGCGTTCGCAAACGCGTTTCTGGGTGTGAACCACTCTCTGGCGCACAAACTGGGCGCGTTCCATCACCTTCCGCACGGCATCGCAAATGCGCTTGTTCTGCTCGACGTGATGCGTTACAACAGCGCCGAGGCGCCGACGAAGATGGGCACGTTCTCGCAGTACCAGTACCCGCACGCGCTGGCGCGCTATGCGGAGATCGGCCGTTATGTGGGATTGAGCGGCAAGGACGATCAGGAGGTCTTCGAGAAGCTGCTTGACAAACTCGAGGAGCTGATGCGCACGATCGAGATCAAGCCGACGATCAAAGACTACGGCGTAAAGGAAGACTACTTCCTCGAGACGCTTGACGAGATGACGGAGCAGGCCTTCAACGACCAGTGCACTGGCGCGAACCCGCGCTACCCGCTGATGTCCGAGCTGAAGGAGATTTATCTGAAGGCATACTACGGAAAGTAAAGTTTAGCAGAGCGCAGCCCGTGCAGGAAATTGGCAATGTCTAAGGCAAACCGTGGCATTGGCCAATTCCTGTAAGGGCGTACGGATATATTTAAGAAGGAGGGAAATTCCATGAGTAAAAAAGAATTGATCGTGACACGTCCTTATAAAAAAGTTTATCGCGACGGCGATCGTATTATAAAGGTATTCACGCCGGAGCACGGCAAGGCGAACGTCTTCAATGAGGCGCTTTGTCAGGCTCGCGTGGAGGAGAGCGGTTTCGAGATTCCGAAGGTGCTTGAGGTCACGCAGATGGACGGCGGCTGGGCAATCTCGGTCGAGTATGTAGAGGGCAAGACGATGGAGCAGATCATGCAGGAGGATTCGGCACATCTCGAACAGCATATGGAGGAGTTTGTTGATGTGCAGCTCGCCATGCACGCGAAGAAGGCGCCGCGCCTGACGCTGCAGAAGGACAAATTCGCCCGCAAGATCAACAACCTGAAGGATGTGCTCGATGCGACGGCGCGCTATGAGCTCTGCACCAGACTCGATTCCATGCCGAATCATACGAAGCTCTGCCACGGTGATTTCAATCCGAGCAACGTGATCGTCTCCGCGGACGGAAAAAAGTGGGTGGTCGACTGGGCGCATGCGACACAGGGCAACGCGAGCGGCGACACCGCGATCACTTATCTTGAGTTTGCGCTGAAGGACAAGAGGATGGCGGATCTCTATCTCGATATTTTCTGCCGCAAGAGCGATACCGCGAAGCAGTACGTGCAGAAGTGGATGCCGATCGCGGCGGCCGCGCAACTGACGAAGGGTGTTCCGGAGGAACGCGAGTTTCTTCTCCACTGGGCGGATATCATCGATTTCCAGTAAGAATAAGAGAAAGCATTCGCCCTATCATCTGTCAGCAAAGTACAGAGGCATGAGAGAAAGGGGTAGAGCCGTGCATGACCCCGGAAAAGCAAAGCTTTTCCGGGGTCACGGGCCCCTCGCCGGGGTGGCATCGCCCTCTTTCAGAGAGCGATTACTTCGCCCTATAAATCCACTGTCCCGTGAAATTGCCTGCAAGCAGGCATTTCCCGTTCCAGCGTCTTTGCACGGCTCATTGCTTTCGTGAAAATTAAGATTCATGGGCTTGACTATTTTTCGCGAAAGGTGCAATATTATTACAAGAAGTAGCTTGGGGGAGTGGCTTCGGGATAATAATTAATAATAGAAGGGTAAGGGACGAAAGTGAAAAAGAAAAGAAGAGGCTTGAAGATTGCTGTTATTATCATAGTCTGCCTTCTCGTAGCAGGTGTGGGTGTGCTCGGGTATTTTTTGTATAAGCAGGCGAACAGCGGTCTTTTTTTTGAGGAGACGAAAATCAACGGTTACGACGTAGCGGGGAAGACCTGCAAGGAAGTGCTGTTGATGATGGAGCGCGATTACAGCGCACCCGAGATAGAGCTCAGGGAGGGCGGCGAGCCTGCCCTGACGACGACGCTTGCCGGGATGGGCTATACGATCGATCAGATGGAGCTGCTCGGCAATATTCAGGAGTGTATGCGCGAGCAGAATATTCGCCTCATTTTCAGTCTGATGGGCGGCAATGAATTCGAGATAGAGATTCCGTTTGACTACGACGAAGCGGTGTTTCAGGGGACGATAGCATCCGCGAAGCTTGCGAAGCCGCGTGTGGCAAGCTCGGACGCCTCGCTCCAGTTTAACGGCACGGAATATTATATTGAGCCGGAGGTATACGGCAACGAAATGGATGACGCCGATCTGCAGGTGTTTGTGAAAGATTTTGTGGATAATCTGGTCAAAAACGACAGGCCGCAGCAGGATGCCTCGATCGATATTCCGGAATCGTTTTATTTCGTCCCCGCAGTGACGCAGGATGATGCGGAGATGAATTCTCTGATGAATATTTACAATTCCTTCTGCAAGGCGAAGATCACGCTGACTTTCGGAAAAAAGAAGGAGGTCATCGACTGGTCTGTAATTCAGAACTGGCTTGATATTCAGGACGGCGAGGGCGTTCTGCGCGAGGAGGAGGTCTACAATTACGCGTATGACCTTGCGGCGCGCTATGATACCCTGTATTACAGCCGTGATTTTGTGGCGCATGACGGGCGAACGATCTCTTATGAGACCTCCGACTATGGATTTGAATTGGACAAGGACGGCGAGGCGGCTCAGTTGATTACCGATATTTACAATAATGCCGAGGTAGAACGGGAGCCGGTGTACGCGGTCAAGGGATATAAGCGCAACGGCAGGGACGATATCTGCGGCAATTATGTGGAGGTCAACCTCTCGGCGCAGCATCTTTGGTTTTATCTGGACGGAAAACTGATCGTTGAGACGGACATTGTCTCGGGATTGCCGAAGGATGAGCGCGAGACGATGACAGGCGTATTCTGCATTCCTTATAAAAAGAGTCCCGAGACATTGAAGGGCGATACATGGGAGGAAAAGGTCACGTACTGGATGCCGTTTTATGACGGACAGGGGCTGCACGACGCTCCGTGGCGCGGTTCGTTCGGTGGAAGCATCTATCTGACGAACGGCTCACACGGCTGTGTGAATCTTCCGTATGATGCGGCACGGCAGATCTACGAGAATATGCCGGAGCGCTTCCCGATCTTCCTTTATAAATGACGATTGGGATATGCGTGTGCTGACCGAATTTTGCCCAGTGCAGGGAGCGTAAGCAGGCAGGAAACGGAGAAAAACATGAAAGACATTACAAAAGATCGAATCAGAGAAGTCGTCGCGGACGCGATTGGGGACGGCGTGACGGCGGGAATGAGCCTTTTGGTCCTGCAGGACGGAAAAGAGGTTTTTTATGATGAGCAGGGTTATGCGGATCTGGAGAAGCGAACGCCCATCCGGAGAGATACCATTTTCCGGCTCTATTCGATGACGAAGCCTGTCACGGCCGCGGCCGCCATGATGCTCTTGGAGCGCGGGCAACTGGATTTCTGCCAGTACGTATCGGATTTTCTTCCGGGCTTTTCGCAACTGACGGTGGAGAAGGACGGCGAGATCGTACCGGCGCAGGTGCAGATGACGGTGCATCATCTTCTGAACATGACGTCCGGCCTGACCTATGGAGACGACGTGACGAAGGCGGGACGACAGGTGTCCGCCCTGCTTGAAGAGGCCGTGCAGAAGCTGCATACGGACGACGCGATCTCCACGGTGGAGCTGGCGGATCGGCTCGGGAGACTGCCGCTTGCGTTTGAGCCGGATTCCTCGTGGCAATACGGGCTTTCCGCGGATGTGCTCGGCGCGGTCATCGAGAAGGCGTCCGGCGTCCGTTTCGGAGAATTTCTGAGAGCAAATTTGTTTGAGCCGCTTGGGATGCGCGACACGGATTTCTGGGTGCCGCAGGAGAAGCGGGAGCGTCTGGCGAAAACCTACGAGACCGTGGGAAAGGGCGAGATGCGGCTTTATGACGGCGACAATCTGGCTGTTTCCAACGATATGGAGCGGCCGCCTGCATACGAGGCCGGCGGGGCAGGACTGGTGTCTACGATCGACGACTATGCACGCTTCGCGCAGATGTTGTTAGACCGCGGAAGTTATGAGGGAAAGCAAATTCTCGCGCCCCGCATAGTTGATTATATGGTGAGCGGCGATTTGACGCCGGTGCAGCAGGAGGCATATCGCAGATGGGTCGGGCTGGAAGGATTTTCCTATTCCCACCTGATGCGTGTGATGCGCAATCCGGCGATGGCTACGGGGCTTGCCCGCATGGGCGAGTACGGCTGGGACGGCTGGCTCGGCTGCTATATGGCGAATTTTCCGCAGGAGCATATCTGCCTGCTTATGATGCAGCAAAAAAAGGACGCCGGTACGATCCCGCTCACGCGGAAGATCCGCAACATCCTGCTCTCCGGACTGGAGTGAAGACGAGAAGCAAGAGTAAAAGGTGGCTGTAAAAGTAGCGAGGAATGCCGGAGAGGGCAATGACGTTTTTTTGAAAATAGTCAGTTGACAAACCAAAACGGCTGGTATATAATAAACTCCGCTGAAAAGATGTGCGCATAGCTCAGCTGGATAGAGCGTTTGGCTACGGACCAAAAGGTCGGGGGTTCGAATCCTCTTGCGCACGCTATGAAGGACCGCGCACCATGTGGTGTGCGGTCCGTTTTTGTTTCATGAACGAGACGAAAAAATACTTTACCTGCCCTGCGGGTTCATGGTAAAATATTCGCGTAAGTAATGAGCCGTGTGAAGACGACAGATGATAACAAAGGAGAGACTTTCTATGGGCGGCATTTTCGGAGTTGCTTCAAAGACAAACTGTACTTTGGAATTGTTTTACGGAGTAGATTATCATTCGCATCTGGGGACACGCCGCGGCGGTATGGCGGTGCACGGGGAGTGCGGCTTCCAGCGCGCGATCCACAACATCGAGAATTCGCCGTTCCGCACGAAGCTGGAGCGCGATGTAGAGGAGATGGAGGGCAATCTCGGGATCGGCTGTATTTCCGACTACGAGCCGCAGCCGCTTCTGATCCAGTCGCATCTCGGAAGCTTCGCGATCACGACGGTCGGCAAGATCAACAACATGGATGAGCTGCTGAAATACGTCTATGAGAACGGAAACACGCATTTCCAAGAGATGAGCAGCGGACAGGTGAACGCGACGGAGCTGGTCGCCTCCCTGATCTGCAAGCGGGACAGCATCGTTGAGGGGATCCGGTTTGTGCAGGAGATCGTAGACGGCTCCATGACGTTGCTGCTGATGACGAAGGACGGCCTGTACGCGGCAAGGGACCGTCTGGGCAGGACGCCGCTCGTGATCGGACACAAGGAAGGCTCGTACTGCGTTTCGTTCGAGAGCTTTGCGTACCTCAATCTGGGATATACGGACTATAAAGAGCTCGGGCCGGCGGAGATCGTGTTCGTGACGCCGGACGGAGTGAAGACGCTCGCCGAACCGGGAAAGGAGATGCGGATCTGCTCGTTCCTCTGGGTGTATTACGGCTATCCGACCTCGTCCTACGAGGGCGTGAATGTTGAGGAGATGCGTTATCGCTGCGGAAGTATGCTCGCGCAACGCGATAGGGGGAACGTCGCCCCTGATATCGTGGCGGGCGTGCCGGATTCCGGTACGGCGCACGCGATCGGCTATGCGAATGAGTCCGGCTTCCCGTATGCGCGTCCGTTTATCAAATACACACCGACATGGCCGCGGTCGTTTATGCCGACGAAACAGAGCCAGCGCAACCTGATCGCACGCATGAAGCTGATCCCGGTCAGGGCGCTGATCAAGGACAAGAAGCTGCTTCTGATCGATGACTCGATCGTGCGCGGCACGCAGCTTCGAGAGACGACGGAATTCCTGTATCAGAGCGGGGCAAAGGAAGTGCATGTGCGTCCGGCCTGCCCGCCGCTTCTGTACGGGTGCAAATATTTGAATTTCTCGCGTTCGAAGTCCGAGATGGATCTGATCACGCGCAGGATCATCCGGGAGCGTGAGGGCGATAATGTCCCGCAGGAAGTGCTCGACGACTATGCGGATCCGACGAGCAAGCGCTATGCGGAGCTTCTTGAGGCAATCCGCAAGCAGCAGAACTTTACGACGCTGCGCTACCATCGTCTCGACGATCTGGAAAAGTCGATTGGTATCTCGCCGTGCAAGCTGTGCACCTACTGCTTCAGTGGGAAGGAATAGGAAAAAGAAGAGATATGATAGATACGATACTGTGGGACATCGACGACACGCTGCTCGATTTCCAGAGATCCGAGGCTTACGGGATTCGTGCCTGTCTGGCGGAGATCGGTTTTCACGACTGCGATGAGGCGATGATCGCGCGCTATTCCGCGATCAACCGTCGCCATTGGGAAGCGTTGGAGCGCGGGGAGATGACGAAACCGGAGGTGCTCGTGGGGCGGTTCCGCTGTTTCTTTGAGACGGAGAAAATCCCCTGTCCGGACGTAGAGGCGTTCAACAGTTCTTACGAAGGGAAGCTCGGAGCACATTTTTTTGAGAACGAGCGCTCGTTGGAGCTGTGCCGGCGATTGAAAGGCCGGGTGCGCCAGTATGTCGTGACGAACGGGGCGCTGCAGGTGCAGAGGAATAAGCTGAAATATTCCGGGCTCGGAGATTGTATGGACGGAGCTTTCATCTCGGATGAGATCGGTGCGGAGAAGCCGACGATGGGATTTTTTGAACATGTTTTTGCACAGATCGGACGACCGGAGTCGGGGACGTGCATGATCGTCGGGGATTCGCTGACGAGCGACATGCGCGGCGGGAATAACGCCGGGCTGATCTGTTGCTGGTACAATCCGCGGAAGAAGGAGAACACCACCGATGTGCGGGTGGATTACGAGATTCGCAGCATCTGGGAGGTTGAACGTCTGATTGAGGAAAGCGGGAACAGATAGACGGACCTGTCGGATCGCTGTGGAATGGAGAGGACAAAAGATGACGAAGAAAAAACTGGCGCTGGAGATTATTGCGCGCCTGAAGGAGCTGTATCCGGTTGCGGACTGCACGCTGGACTACGACGAGGCATGGAAGCTGCTTGTGAGCGTTCGCTTGGCGGCACAGTGTACGGACGCGCGGGTCAACGTGGTCGTAGAAAAGCTGTACGAGAAGTTTCCGGATGTGGCTGCTCTCGCGGCGGCGGAGCCGGAGAAGATTGAGGAGATCGTGAAGCCGTGCGGACTCGGCAGAAGCAAGGCGCGGGACATCAGCGCCTGCATGCGGATCCTGCAGGAGCAATACGGCGGAAAGGTGCCGGAGGATTTCGACGCGCTTTTGAAGCTGCCGGGCGTGGGACGCAAGAGCGCGAACCTTATCATGGGCGATGTGTTTGGCAAGCCTGCGATCGTTACCGATACGCATTGCATTCGTCTCGTCAACCGGATGGGACTGGTCGACGGCATTACAGATCCCAAGAAGGTTGAGATGGAGCTGTGGAAGCTGATCCCGCCCGAGGAGGGCAGCGATTTCTGTCACCGCCTTGTGCAGCACGGGCGCGAGGTCTGCACAGCCCGGACGAAGCCGCATTGCGACCGCTGTACGCTTGCGGATATCTGCAAGAAGGAAATTCGTGCCTAGGTCAATACGACATACAGACGCCCGACAGGAATTGTCGATGCCAAGTCAAACGCGCTTCCGCTCAGATTAGTCACGTAGCGAGCTGTCTGCTGCCGTGTCCCGCCTTGCGGCGTTCTCCAGACAGAACTGATACATTTCTTCATAAGATTCTAATTCTTCCTCCGAAGAGGGCAATGCGGGGATCAGTCCCGTGCAGTCCGTCGCGGAGCATACACTTTTGGAAAAACAGGAGTCTTCCAAGGCGGCATTGTCCGTTTCGGGGGACTTTCTTTTCTTTTCGGTTTTTTCCTGCAAGTTATGTTCTGACATGATTGGATTTCCTTTCTGAAAATTTTCATAGCCGAGCAAATGTGCCGCAGCTTCGGCCGCTTTAAGATTGCTATTAGTATGTCTGATCGCAGAAAACTTATTCCGGATTATTTTCACGTTAAAATAATCAGTTGCATTATGAAACAAAATATGATACTATAAAACAACATAAGAGATGCGGGGAGAAGAATAGGGAAAAGTGATTGTTCAGTTTAGTAAAATCAGCGGTGCTTTGTGGGATTGAGTGTAAAATGATCTCGGTGGAGGCGGATGCGAGCGACGGACTTCCGGGCTTTGCGATGGTCGGCTATCTTGCCTCGGAGGTTCGGGAGGCGCAGGATCGTGTAAGGACTGCGTTGAGGAATTCCGGATACCGTCTGCCGCCGAAGCGTGTCACGGTCAACCTCGCGCCTGCGGATATCCGCAAGAATGGATCGGGGTTTGATCTTCCGATTGCGGTCGCGGTGCTCTCTGCGCACGGATATTTGCCGCAGGAGCTTCTGAAGGACACCTTTTTTGCCGGGGAGCTTGGTCTGGACGGCAGGATCCATGGGATTCACGGAGTGCTCGGCATGGTGATGGAGGCAAAGCGATCGGGCTGCACTTCGTGCATCGTGCCGTCCGCGAACGTGCGGGAGGGAGCGGTGATTCAGGGGATCGATGTGTACGGTGCGGCGCATTTAAGCGAGGTGGTCGATCACCTTACCGCAGGGAATCCGCTGCCAAAGATATCCATAAATATAGAAGAAATGCTCGCGCGGGAGCATGCAGGGACGGCTTTGGACTTTGCGGATATCAAGGGACAGCATATGGCGAAGCGCGCTGCGGAGATTGCGGCTGCCGGCATGCACAACCTTTTGCTCGGAGGGCCTCCGGGCGCCGGCAAGACGATGATCGCGAGCCGGATTCCCGGGATCCTTCCGCCGCTTTCCGTGGAGGAGACGCTTGAGGTATCCCAGATACACAGCGTCGCGGGGACGCTTCCGGAGGAGGGTATTCTGACCGAGCGGCCGTTTCGGATGCCGCATCATACAATTTCCTCGGCTGCGATGGCGGGAGGCGGAGCAAATCCGAGACCGGGAGAGATCAGCCTTGCGCATCGGGGCGTGCTCTATCTGGACGAGCTTCCGGAGTTCCAAAATGACGCGATGGAGGTGCTGCGGCAGCCGCTTGAAGAGGGAGAGATCCGGATCTCGCGCAACAGCGGCCGGTATGTGTTCCCGGCGGAGTTTATGCTGGTGGCGTCACGGAATCCCTGCCGATGCGGGTATTATCCCGACCGACAAAGGTGCCGCTGCAGCGAAATCGAGGTGCGCAGGTATCTGCACCGGATCAGCCGACCGCTTCTGGATCGGATTGACCTGCATGTCGAAGTGCAGCAGCTTCCCTATGAGGATTTGGTTCAAGGCGGGCAGGAGGAGAGCACGGAACAGATCCGCGCGCGCGTACTGCGTGCGCAGGAGATCCAGAAGCGGCGCTACAAGGGTACCGGGCTGCGTTTTAATTCCGAGCTGGCTTCGTCGGATCTGAAGCGATATTGCCCGATCGGGGAAGAGGAAGAGCGGAGAATGAAAAAGATATACGAGCAGAAGCATCTGACTGCGAGGACGTACCATCGTCTGCTCAAGGTGGCGCGCACGATCGCGGATCTGGAAGGGTGTGAGCGGATCGGTCGGCCGCATCTGGACGAGGCGGTGCTGTATCGCCCGTCCGAATGTCTGATGTGAATTCGGGATGCGCCGGACATATGGAGATTCAGAGGGGAAGGCTTTGAGAAATGGAAGAATACTGGGAGTGGCTGTGCAGCATACCGGGGCTGACTCCGGCCCGGAAGGAGATGCTTCTGCGCTGCTTTGAAACGCCGAGGGCGATCTGGGAAGCGCCGGAGGAGGAGCTTGCGCATATGGAGGAAAAGGGCTGCGGATGGATGGCGCGCGTGAGGGCGTTCCGGCGCGGTTCGTCCCCGGAAAAAACAGTGCATACGCACAGAAAACAGGGAATACAATTTACCAGCTATGAACATACTATGTATCCAAAGCGGCTGCAGCACATTGCGGGGAAACCGTACGGGCTGTTTTACCGGGGAAGGCTGCCGGAGGAGGAAAAAAAGAGCGTTGCGATCGTGGGTGCGCGCATGTGTACCCGCTCCGGCAAGGAGACGGCGGAGCAGCTCGCGCAGCGTGTCGCGCGCGCCGGAGGTCAGGTCGTCAGCGGAGCCGCGTACGGGATCGACGGCGTAGCGCAGTGGGCGGCTCTGGAAAACCACGGGCCCAGCTATGCGGTGCTCGGCTGCGGAGTAGACCGATGCTATCCGGAGTCCAACCGGAGACTGTTTGACCGGCTGGTTGAGGAAGGAGGAATCCTCTCGGAATTTCCGCCGGGGACGCCGCCCATGCGGCAGAATTTTCCCATGCGCAACCGGATCATCAGCGGACTTGCCGACGTCGTGACCGTGGTCGAGGCGAAACAAAAAAGCGGTTCGCTGATCACGGCGGATTTTGCCGCGGAGCAGGGGAGAACGGTGATGGCGGTTCCGGGGCGTCCCGCGGATGAGTTGAGCGCCGGATGCAATATGCTGATTTCACAGGGTGCAGACATTATTTTATCTGTAGATTGGTTTGAAGAAGCTGTTTTTCCGGAATATAAGGGCAGAAAAAAGCAATTATCCGATGATTTTGCACTTGCGCCTGCGGAGAAATTAGTGTATAGTAGTCTCGATTTTTACCCGAAAAGCGTATGGGAGATGGAAGAGCTGACAATGCTTTCGCTTGCGGAGCTTGCCGGCAGTCTTTTGTCGCTTGAACAAAAGGGGCTTGTAAAAGAAACCCAGCACAATTATTATGCGCGCGCGGTGTGAGGAAAGCCGCGACGGAAAGTAACGGTTTTGGAGGGAATTGCTATGCCGAAATATCTGGTGATCGTGGAGTCGCCCGCGAAGGTCAAGACGATCAAGAAGTTTCTCGGGTCGAATTATGAGGTGATGGCCTCGAACGGCCATGTCAGGGATCTGCCCAAGAGTCAGATGGGAATCGATTTTGAACACGATTACGAGCCGAAATATATCACAATTCGCGGGAAAGGAGATATTCTTGCCGCTCTGCGCAAAGCGGAAAAAAAGGCGGACAAGGTATATCTCGCGACCGACCCGGACCGTGAGGGAGAAGCGATCTCGTGGCATCTGGCCGAGGCGTTGAAGCTGGACGGAAAGAAGCAAAAAAGGATTACCTTCAATGAGATTACAAAAACCGCGGTAAAGGAATCGCTGAAGCATGCGCGCGCGATCGACATGGATCTGGTCGACGCGCAGCAGACGCGCCGCATCCTCGACCGCATGGTAGGATACAGCATCAGTCCGCTTCTGTGGCAGAAGGTGAAGCGGGGCTTGAGCGCCGGCCGCGTACAGTCGGTCGCATTGCGCATCATTGCAGACCGCGAGGAAGAGATCAATGCGTTCATTCCGCAGGAGTACTGGTCGCTGGAGGTTCAACTGCGCGTGCCGGGGGAGAAGAAACCGGTAATCGCGAAATTCCACGGAAAAGACAGGAAGATGACGATCTCCTCCAAGGCCGAGCTCGACAAGATTCTCGCGGGGCTTGACGGGGCGGATTATACGGTGGAAGAGGTCAGGCGCGCGCAGCGCGTCAAGAAGCCGCCGCTTCCGTTTACGACCAGTACGCTGCAGCAGGAGGCCGCCAATGTGCTGAATTTCTCGACGCAGAAGACGATGCGGCTTGCCCAGCAGATGTACGAGGGCGTGGATATCAAGGGCAGCGGGACCGTCGCCCTTATCACATACCTGCGTACCGATTCCACGCGTGTGTCGGACGAGGCCGACCGCGCGGCGAGAGGATACATTGGCGCGCAGTACGGAGAGGAGTATGTAGCGGCGCATCCCGCGGCGGCAAAGAACGGGCAGAAGATTCAGGACGCGCACGAGGCGATCCGTCCGACCGATATCACGAGGACGCCGGCCAGCCTGAAGGATTCCCTCAGCCGCGACCTGTTCCGCCTGTATCAGTTGATCTGGAGGCGCTTTACGGCCAGCCGGATGGCGGGCGCGCAGTACGAGACTACGACGGTGAAGATCGGCGCGGCCGGATACAGCTTCACGATCGCGGCCTCGAAGTGCGTGTTCGAGGGCTTCCGCAGCGTGTATACGGAGAGCAGCGAGGAGAAGGAAGAGAACAACGTCATCACCGGAAACATCGAAAAAGGGATGCATCTGACTGCAGGAAAGATCGACACGAAGCAGCATTTCACGCAGCCCCCTGCGCATTATACGGAGGCGTCGCTGGTGCGCACGCTCGAGGAGAAGGGGATCGGGCGGCCGAGCACGTATGCGCCGACGATCACCACGATCATCGCGCGCCATTATGTGGCGAAGGAGAACAAAAATCTCTATATGACGGAGCTCGGCGAGGCGGTCAATTCGATCATGAAGGAGGCCTTCCCGAGCATTGTGGACGTTGATTTTACGGCGAATCTGGAGTCGCTGCTTGATTCGATCGGGGACGGGGAGATCCCGTGGAAGACGGTCGTGGAGAATTTTTACCCGGATCTCAACGAGGCGGTAAAAGAAGCGGAGAAGACGCTTGAAAAGGTGAAGGTGGAGGACGAGGTCTCGGATGAGATCTGCGAGGAGTGCGGCAGAAACATGGTGATCAAGTACGGCCCGCACGGAAAATTCCTAGCCTGCCCGGGCTTCCCGGAGTGCCGCAACACGAAGCCGTATCTGGAGAAGATCGGGGTTGCCTGCCCGCAGTGCGGGAAAGCGCTGGTGATCCGCAAGACGAAGAAGGGCCGGAAGTATTACGGCTGTGAGAACAATCCGGAGTGCGATTTTATGTCATGGCAAAAGCCAGTCGAGCAGAAATGCCCGCAGTGCGGCGGCTTTATGGTAGAAAAAGGAAACAAGCTCATGTGCGCGGATAAAGCCTGCGGATACATCTGTTCGAAAAATTAAAAATATTTTGTTCTTTTGAAAAATATTTGGCATTATCGATTAAGAGGACATTGAATTTCTGAAAATTGTATGCTATTATATAAAATGACGTAGAGCACGATTAATAAAGAAAGGAGGTGCGAAATGAGCGTTCAATTGCTGGATAAGACCAGAAAGATCAATCAGTTGTTACATAACAACAATACAAGTAAAGTCGTATTCAATGATATCTGCGAGGTACTTACCGGTATTTTGAATTCGAACATTCTTGTGATCAGTCGGAAAGGCAAAGTGTTGGGTGTAGGTCTATGTAATGGCATAGAAGAGATCGGCGAGTTGATTGTAGACCGGGTAGGCGGTTTTATTGACCCAATGCTGAACGAAAGACTTCTGGGTGTTCTCTCGACAAAAGAAAATGTTAATCTGGAAACATTGGGCTTTGAAGGTGAGAACATCAGAAAGTATCAGGCGATCATCAACCCGATCGACATCGCGGGCGAGCGTCTGGGAACTGTGTTTATGTACAAGTTTGGAGCTCAGTATGAGATCGACGATATCATCCTGAGCGAGTATGGCACTACCGTAGTTGGCCTCGAAATGATGCGCTCCGTCAATGAGGAGAATGCAGAGGAGAATCGAAAGATTCACATTGTTAAATCGGCGATCAGTACCCTGTCTTTTTCGGAAATGGAAGCAATAATCCATATATTTGATGAGTTGAATGGCTCCGAAGGGATTTTAGTAGCAAGTAAAATTGCTGACCGCGTTGGAATTACCCGTTCCGTGATAGTCAATGCGCTGCGCAAGTTTGAAAGCGCAGGCGTCATTGAGTCCAGATCCTCCGGAATGAAGGGAACTTACATCAAGGTTCTCAACGACGTCGTTTTTGACGAGCTGGCAGAGATCCGTAAGTCCCGCAATATCTGACTTAGGAAATACATGGTTTTTCATGGGCGCCCGTCCGACGACGGGCGTCTTTTGATTCAGGCTATGATCGATCTTTGTGCTGGGATATTTTAATGAAAGAAAATGATATAGATGAGAAAGACAAAGAAAAAAAGAGATATATTGAGATAAACAAATATTTTATGCGATTTTACCGTTGTAATAGAAGTTGCATTATTTACATAATTTAACTAATATAAGGATGTTCGTTAGCACTCGATTGAAATGAGTGCTAATAAGAAGAAAAGAAATCATCATCTAAGGAGGAGTTCAATATGAAATTAGTACCGTTGGGCGACAGAGTTGTACTGAAGCAGTTCGAGGCAGAAGAGACGACGAAATCCGGGATCATTCTGACGAGCAAGACGCAGGAAAAGCCGCAGGAGGCAGAGGTCATCGCGGTAGGGCCGGGCGGAATGGTCGACGGCAAGGAAGTAACCATGCAGGTAAAAGCAGGGGACAAGGTGATCTACTCCAAATACGCAGGCAATGAAGTGAAGCTCGGCGAGGAAGAGTACATTATCGTGAAGCAGAGCGATATTCTGGCAATTGTGGAGTAGCTTTTTTCGTGGCGGGGACAGCAGATATCTGCAGTCGAACGATAGTCATGAAACAAATTCAGAAAGAGGAAACAGCGAGATGCCGGCGGGCGACATGAGACCGTACCGGTGTTGAATATTTCAAAATAACAGAACAAACAGGAGGCTGATGCATTATGGCAAAGGAAATCAAATTTGGCGCCGACGCAAGAGCGGCTCTGGAAGTTGGCGTAAATAAACTGGCGGATACGGTTCGCGTGACCTTGGGACCGAAGGGCAGAAACGTCGTTCTCGACAAGCAGTTCGGTTCGCCGCTCATCACAAACGACGGCGTGACGATCGCGAAGGAGATCGAGCTTGAGGATGCGTTTGAGAACATGGGCGCGCAGCTCATCAAGGAGGTCGCTTCCAAGACGAACGATGTGGCAGGCGACGGCACGACGACCGCTACGGTACTCGCGCAGGCGATGGTAAATGAAGGAATGAAGAATCTGGCGGCGGGCGCAAACCCGATCATCCTCAGAAAAGGCATGAAGAAAGCGACGGATGTTGCCGTAGAGGCGATCCAGTCCATGAGCAAGAAGGTCACGGGCAAGGAGCAGATCGCGAGAGTTGCAGCGGTATCCTCCGGCGACGAGCAGGTTGGCGAGTTGGTGGCAGACGCGATGGAGAAGGTTTCCAGAGACGGCGTCATCACGATCGAGGAGTCCAAGACCATGAAGACCGAGCTGGATCTCGTAGAAGGCATGCAGTTCGACCGCGGCTATATTTCCGCATACATGGCGACTGATATGGAGAAGATGGAGGCGGTTCTCGACGATCCGTACATCCTGATTACCGATAAGAAGCTCAGCAACATTCAGGAGATCCTTCCGCTTCTGGAGCAGATCGTGCAGTCCGGCAAGAAGCTGCTCATCATTGCGGAGGACATCGAGGGCGAGGCTCTGACGACCCTGATCGTCAACAAGCTACGCGGCACCTTCCAAGTGGTAGGCGTAAAGGCTCCGGGCTACGGCGACAGAAGAAAAGCTATGCTTGAGGATATCGCGATCCTTACCGGCGGCCGTGTGATCTCCGAGGAGGTTGGCCTCGATCTGAAGGAAGCGACACTGGATATGCTCGGACGCGCGAAGTCCGTGAAGGTCCAGAAGGAGAACACGATCATCGTGGACGGCCTTGGCGACAAGAAGGAGATCAAGCAGAGAATCGCTCAGATCAAGGCTCAGATTGACGAGACGAAGTCCGAGTTCGATAAGGAGAAGCTGCAGGAGCGCCTTGCGAAGCTCTCCGGCGGTGTAGCGGTAATCCGCGTGGGCGCGGCTACCGAGACCGAGATGAAGGAAGCGAAGCTCCGCATGGAGGACGCGCTGGCTGCTACGAGAGCCGCAGTCGAGGAAGGCATCATCGCAGGCGGCGGATCCGCATATATCCACGCGGCGAAGAAGGTGGAGAAGCTTGCCGCGAAGCTCGAGGGCGACGAGAAGACCGGCGCGAACATCATCCTGAAAGCGCTTGAGTCCCCGCTGTACCATATCGTAGCGAACGCGGGCCTCGAGGGCTCTGTCGTAATCAACAAGGTTCGCGAGTCCGCGGTCGGCACCGGTTTCGACGCGCTGAACGAGGAGTATGTAGACATGGTGAAAGCAGGCATTCTGGATCCGACGAAGGTATCCAGAAGCGCGCTGCAGAACGCGACGAGCGTAGCGTCCACGCTGCTCACCACCGAGTCTGTAGTAGGCAATATCAAAGAAGACGTACCGCCGATGCCCGCAGGAGGCGGAGCAGGTATGGGGATGATGTGATAAACCCGAGCCATGCCATACGGTAAAAAAGGGGCTGTCGGGAAATAGATAGCTCCAACCAGGGGTCGGCGTAACTTGATTGAGTTACGTCGGCCCCTGAAA
>CANQVH010000037.1 GCA_947627245.1 uncultured Lachnospiraceae bacterium
TAGTCTTCTCCCGCGGTGGCTGCTCCTTCGTTCTTTTCCTCATCGTACTTCCAGCCGCTGAACGCTTTCTCGTTCACTTTCACCGTCAGCGTTACATAGCCCTGTGCTCCCGCTGGCTGCTTTGACAGCGTCCACGTTACCTGGTGGTCCTTTGCCACGTAATTTCCATACTCACTCGCACTTACGAAATCTACACCGTCATCCAACGGATCCGTGATGACGACATCTGCTACTTCTTTCTGTCCATTCTTCCAGTAGATCTCATACGTGATCTCGTCGCCCACGCTCAAAAGCTTGCGGTCACCCGGCGTTACCTCTTCCTTCTTCGTCACCGGGTTCTCCACTTCATTCGTGAAGGTGCTGTCGTTCCCGACCTTTACCTCTGCGCGGTTCCAGACTTCATAGTCTTCTCCCGCGGTGGCTGCTCCTTCGTTCTTTTCCTCATCGTACTTCCAGCCGCTGAACGCTTTCTCGTTCACCTTCACTTTCAGGGTAACAAAGCCCTGTGCCCCCGCCGGCTGCTTCGCCAGCGTCCATGTTACCTTGTGTTCTTTCTCCGCATAACTTCCAGAATCACTTGCACTTACGAAATCCACACCATCATCCAGCGGATCCGTGATGACGACATCAGCTGCTTCTTTCTGTCCATTCTTCCAGTATATCTCATACGTGATCTCATCGCCCACGCTCACAAGCTTGCGGTCACCCGGCGTTGTCTCTTTTTTCTCCGTCACCGGGTTCTCTACTTCATTCGTGAAGGTGCTGTCGTTCCCGACCTTTACCTCTGCGCGGTTCCAGACTTCATAGTCTTCTCCCGCGGTGGCTGCTCCTTCGTTCTTTTCCTCATCGTACTTCCAGCCGCTGAACGCTTTCTCGTTCACTTTCACCGTCAGCGTTACATAGCCCTGTGCTCCCGCTGGCTGCTTTGACAGCGTCCACGTTACCTGATGGTCCTTTGCCACGTAATTTCCATGCTCACTCGCGCTTACGAAATCTACACCGTCATCCAGCGGATCCGTGATGACGACATCTGCCGCTTCTTTCTGTCCGTTCTTCCAGTAAATCTCATACGTGATCTCGTCGCCCACGTTCACAAGCTTACGGTCGCCCGGCGTTGTCTCTTTTTTCTCCGTCACTGGGTTCTCTACAATATCCGTCAGTACCTTCGGATCATTACCAACCTGCACAGCTGCACGATTCCAAACCTCATAGTCCTTTTCATTTGCTGCACCATATTGAGTTAGTATATCACTGTCGTCATTATACTTCCAGCTTTCATATGCTCTATCCGTTACAACCACAGTGAGCTCAACATAACCCTCCGCGTCTGGATTACCAGCTGCAGCCGCAGATATCGTCCAAACTACTAAATGATCATCTTCCGCAGACTTTGCGCCGCCGTTCGTCGCACTCACAAAATCCACACCTGGATCCAACTTATCAGTGATCGTCACCGTCTTGGGCTCATCATATCCGTTCTTCCAGTAGATCCGATATGTGATTTGACCACCAACACTTACCATCTTACGATCGCCCGGCGTCTCTTCCGTTTTCTTCGGAAGAGGATTCTCCACCGTATTTGTGAACACTTTTGCATCATTATCCACCTGTACGCTTGCACGGTTCAGCACTTCAAAATCATTCTCATTTTCCGCTCCGTCCGTTCCTTCATCCGCGTTATCTTTATATGTCCATTTGGAAAATGCTTTCTCGTTCACTATGACAGTCAGCTCAATGGTTCCTGTCTCATTTGCCTTTTGTCTTTCCAATGTCCAGGTGACGATATGGTTCTTATCATCATATTTACCCTTTGGAGTAGAACTATCATAAGTTACGCCCGGATCCAGCTTATCGGTGATAACCACGGTTGCTTCTTGATTTTTATAGTTGTGCCAATTGATCTCATAGGTAATCTTATCGCCAACTTTCACCATATGGCGGTCACCCGGTGTTGCTTCCGTCTTCTTCGGATTTGGTTCTGCATTGATGAATTCCGGATCATATTCAAATGTCGATTCGCTACCCACATATTTATATGTATACGTCGCTTTCAAACTGGCTTTGCCATTTATTGTTGCTCTCTCAACCTTAACTTCCATCTCCACGACACGCGTATCATAGATGATACCCGATTTAGGCTCCTCAGGAACACGCTCTTTAATATAATAGGTATGATCACCTATCGCCGTATACACAATTCGCTCAAAAGCAACTTTCCCATCAGCATTATTCATCGCCGTATCAAGAACATTTGCTGTTTTATCCGTATCTGGATTCTTATCATACAAATCAAATGTAAACTTTCCTTCTTCAAGCGTTGTACCCAAATCGCTTCGAAAGATCTTACGAACTTCTGGCTGAACAGAAGCAATGCCAAGGTCTACTACCTCGTTTATATCTGCTTTCAACGTAAAATCCAGACCTGTATGATCAGGACATTTGTTAGCTGCTTCTCTGATATCATTTGCATTCATATCGACAGAAACACCGCTTACAGTAAATTCATTCGATGTATCATCAGCTTTAAATGTTTCTACCTCCGGCGTTCCATAAGAAATCCCATTTTTCTTATATGTAACCGTCTTCTTCTTCGGTCGCAGAAGAAAATCGAGATTAAAGGTCACCGCTTTAATTTGATTTCGTGCGATTTCCCTATTGTCTACTTTGGTTTTACCGCTATCATCCACTGGGTTGCCATCTTTATCTACAAGATTCCCACTTCCATCTGTTTTCCATGCCGAAGTCAGCTCAAACTGCCCCTGCGTTACATCATATTTTGACCTATAATAGGCACCTTTCTCTAAATGAGCAATTTCTGTTGTCTTATCTGTATTGCTATAGACATAACAATCATTTACTCCCGTAACAAACGCATAATATACTGTTTCCGTTATACGTGTGCCGTCTGGTTCCCCTTTTTCATTATATACTGTTTCCTCAACTGTAACAGTGTATGTCCCTCCATCCGCAATCTCAATATCAAGATGATCTGCGTTTGTATCATCCGATCTCACAGTGACATAAAACGCTTCTTCACCATAAGTTATCTTTACATTTCCAGCCTTTGTCGCTGTAAATGTAGCCTTTGCCATATTATTGTCGGTGTTTTCAGTCCCCTTATTCATGCAGCCAGTATTATCAACAGAAAACGTTCCGCTTCCCGGAGCCAATAACGTAATTGTTTCCCCTATACTCATAACATATCTGCCGTTACGTCCTTCCCATACTCCTTCAGCATGATTGGGATTTTCTACACTGTCTGTATTCTTAACATAGAGTGCCTCCCCTTTTGGGTTATAAAGATACATTCCCGGATTGGTTTCAGGATTATATACATATGGAGCTAAAAGCTCATGAATCATATCTTTATGACGTAACCCCAATAGAGTGTCCACATAAATCGGTGTTTTTACTTCTATCCTAAATGTGTCAATGACCTCTCCTTTTCTATTTTTCAATTCAACCTTGCAAAAACCAGGCGTCACACCCTTAAATGATGCTTTCAGTAACCCTATACTGTCAGACTTCGCATTGTTACCGCTGATTTTTTCATTATTATCAGCTACAGTTAACTCGTAGCCCGCTTCCGTTACATTTGCAGAAAGATTCAGTGTTTCACCAACATAAACAACATAATTTACATCACTAGCAGTCGCCTTTGCTAACCCATTAAATATGGTGTATGCCTCTGTTTTCGTCAGATGAGAGTATTCTTTTGTGCCAATTTTCACATCTTCTACAAAGATCACATTCTCATCATCCGCAATCGGCATTACCTCATTGCTGCTCATGAGGACATACGTCGAAAACCCCTCAGTAGTAAACCCCACCTCACGGACCTTTCCGTTCTTCTTCACATCCACATCCGTAGTCACGTCTTCCACGGTCTGCTCGTCCGTGATGTGAAGCATCTTGACTTCTCCGTCTTCCGGCACGGCCTCCTCGCCCCCATTCACCGGAGCAAGCGTCTGAGCCTTCTCATAGGAAACAGATACGGACACGGTGCCGTTCTCCGGCTCCACTTCCTTGCCGTCCACCTCAAAGTGCATATCGTAGGCCACATAGCCGGTCATGGTCTGCTCATCGCCGAGGGATTCCTCGATCAGAGCCGCTTCTTCCTCGCTCAGCGTCTTTTCGGTCACGACGAACTGCGCCCCCTCCGGGAGGATTGCTCCGTCCGAAAGCGTCGCTGTCACGACCATATTTCCGTCGTCATAGATAAATTCTATCGGCAGTTCTTTCTCCACCTTCAGCAGGTCGGTGTTCAGCCATTCGATCTTGCCGTTGCCGGTAATTTCTTCATCGTTCACGAACCAGAGATTGCGAAGCGCCTCTGTGTCGGCCACTCCATCCTCAACCGCCGCGAAGAAAACGAATTCCTTCTCCTCGCCGGCCGCGATCTTCTGATCCTTCCAGAGCACCACGCCGCCCTCAGTGTAAGCGTCCTTCACCGCGTCGTCCAGCCTAATGTCCTTGAATACGTCCGCGTTCACCGCGTCCTCAAGCTTCTCATATACGCCAAGCTCTGCGGTCTCGCCGTCTTCCTTTGAATAGGAAAGTGCCTTCGCAAGGAGAACCTTCACGGACACGTCCTCCGCGTCTGCGGTCTTGGCCTTGTTCGCCACTTTCACTGTATATTTGACCATCGTCTGAACCGTGTCCTCCACCGTCTTCTGGAATACCTCCTGTGTAATTACAGTGTCCAGAACGACAGCCTCTTCTGTCTCAGATTCCGTCTCCGTCTCTTTCTCAGTCGGAACCTCGGTCACAGCCTCGGTTGGAGCTTCCGTTGCAGTCTCAGCCGGAGCTTCCGTTGCCGGAGCCTGCGTTTCTTCCGTCTCTGTTCCCTCACCCGGCGCTTCTGTCGCCGGAGCCTGCGTCTCCTCTATCTTCGTCTCCCCGGTCGGAGCTTCCGTTGTCGGGGTCTGTGTCTCTTCTGTCTTCGTCTCTTCGGTCGGAGCTTCCGTCGCCTCGGTCGCCGGGGCCTGTGTCTCCTCCGCCTTCGTCTCTTCAGCCAGAGCTTCGGTCGCCGGAGCCTGTGTCTCCTCCGCCTTTGTCTCCGGAGCCGGTGCCTCAGTTGCCGGGGCCTGCGTCTCTTCGACCTTTGCCTCGGTCATCTGTTCCGTCTGCGCCTCTGTCACGGTCTCTGTCTCTGCCGCAAAAATTCCCACGGAACCCTGCTGCAACAGCATCGCGCTCGCCAGAACCAGTGCCAAAACACGTTTTGCATTGTTTCTCTTCATCTCAAAACCTCCTTGCCTGCCGTTAACTTGACTTTTCCATCAAATTCTAATACATTATTTTTGATGAAATGCGAATATAAAGCGGCATTATATTATTTAAATTATATGTTTTTTGCATAAAATTTTCAAACCTTTCGATGGTTGATTTTAACAATTTAAACATTTTCCATTTTTGTCCAAAAGTATAACAATTTTTGTTGCAATGTATAGGTGAGTTATGAGCATGGATCCGGCAAACACTACAACCAAAGAAGAAATTCTGGATGTCAGCATGCGGCTTTTCTATGAGAAGGGATACCACCAGACGAGCTTTCAGGATATCTCCCGCGAGGCCCATGTCTATCGCGGCACGATCTATTATTACTACAAGGAAAAAAGCATGCTCCGCCAGGATGCTCTGGTTGAGCATTTCCGGCGTTGCTTTCGCTTAGCCGAGGAGTATTGTAAGGATGAGAGATATGCTCCCTTTCTCGCACATTACATTCAGTGGTACAAATTTCTGCATGATCCGAAATTACGTCGCTTTATCGTGGATTATTTCGAAGATGAGCCGGTCTACCAGGGGGAAAAGGGGCTCTCGCACTGCTATACGCTTGTCTCGCGCCTGGCCTATCGCCCGTTTTTCATCCAGGAGAACATTCCGGCTCTGGCATTCGCGTCTGCCTACGGTTATATCGGAGGATTGATCCGGCTGATTGATTCTGATCCCTCCGCGTACACGGCCGAGAATGTTTTCTACGAATGCCTTTCCTCCCTTGTCAAGCTCTGGGGACTGGATGATACTATCCCCGAAAGGGTCCGGTCTGTCGTCGACCCCTATATCGAGAGGCTTCCGAAAGACCGGATCGATCTGACGTCGCTGTAGAACCGCGTTATCCTTTCTGATTTTCTGCTATTCGCCCGGAGCGCACATAAATCAGCCCGAACGTCCCCGCGCCGCAGTTGCTGCTGATGGCCGCCGACGCCTGCTGCACGATGATGTGCTCAAACTTCTGGTATTTCCCGACCTCTTTTTTTATCTCCTCGATCGTGCTCTGAGAACAGCCTGCATGCGTCAGGAAGAGGAGCCTCGTGTCTATGTCGCGCCTTTCCCGGACGCAGCGGCGCACATATTTCCGGAACGCCCGCTCCCACGCGCCGGCGAAGATTCCGGTACAGGCGATTTTACTGCCCTTCAGACTGAGCATCGGATGCAGATCAAAGACATCGCACAGAGAGCGGACGCGTCCGCTGATCCGCCCTGACTGGTACATCATGTCGGCGGTCGGAACGATAAAGCTCGTGGAAATCTCTTTCCGGATCCCGTTCAGGGCGCTTAAAATCTCCTGCGCTCCTTTTCCCTGTTTCGTAAGCTCCGCCGCAAAAAGCGCAAGGATTCCCATGCCGCTCGAGAGATGACCGGAATCCACCACATACACATGGTCAAAGCCCTCAGCGGCACGCAGCGCGTTGCCGTAGCCCTTTCCTACACCGTCCCCCGCACTGATGTGGATGATCTGTTCCGCTTCCCTCAGCCGTTCCGCGAAAAAGGTCTCGTATTCCTCAACCGACGGAGCCTCCGAGCGTGCGCTTCCCTCTCCGCTTCCGACATAATCCAGCAGGTTTGTCGCGGAGACCTCTGAGCCGTCGCAAAAACGTCCCTGATCTGTTTTCACATAGTAATAGGTGTATTTTATCTCATACTGCGCCAGCAGCTCCGGCGGCAGGTCGCAGATGCTGTCCGTCGTGACGCAGACCGCCTTTTTGTTTCCGCCGAGCCTGCTTTGGAACAAGGCCGCCTCGCCGTCGCGCAGGGAGGCAGGCTGATCGCCGCCCTGAGCATCCACCATTCGAAGCCCCGCCTGTTCCGCGGACAGTTCGTCATCTTCCCCGCTCTGTATCTCAACCAGATCCTCCGGCAGCAACTGCAGAAGCATTCGTTCAAACAGCACGCCGCTCACGGGCTTCACCAGATATCCCTGAAAGCCCAGCCTCTGATAAGTCTGCTCCGCCCCGGAAAACACATTCGCCGTCAGCGCGACGACCGGCGTCTCCCGGCACAGCCCGTTCTCCTGTTTTCGCAGTTGCCGCAGTGTCTCTACGCCGTCCATCTGCGGCATCATATGATCCATGAAAATGACATGGTAATAATGCTCTCTCGTGAGCTCCAGACAACGCGCGCCGCTCTCGGCAAGCTCCACCTGTACCCTCGTATCCCGCAGAAGCTTTCTGGCCACCATGCGGTTCATCTCGTTGTCGTCCACCACCAGCACGCGGGCCTCGGGCGCCTCAAAGCTCTGATGATAGAGCTTCCGTTTTCCGGAGCCGGCATGCGCGCCGGAGAGATCACCGATCGGCGCGGCGTTCACGATCCCCTGCTCCAGAGACACAGTGAACACGGAGCCTTTCTGGTACACGCTGTCGACATGAATTTCGCCGCCCATCATCTCTACGAGATTCTTGCAGATCGCGAGACCCAGCCCGGTGCCCTCGATCGCGTGCGTCTTCTTCTCATCTACGCGCTGAAACACATCAAACAGATGTGGAATGTCTGTCTTGCGAATTCCGATGCCCGTGTCCGTGACAGAAATATTCAGCCGCACGCGGTTCTCGCCCGTGCGCTCGCAGCCGACGCGCAGCGTAACGCTTCCCTTCTCCGTGTACTTAATCGCGTTGGTCAGAATGTTGGTAACGATCTGACGCAGACGGATGTCGTCCCCGTACAGCATGGACGGAAGCTCCGGCGAGATATCCAGATTAAAGTCCAGATTTTTCTCGTGCGCTCTGGTCCAGTGAATGTTCACGAGCTCGCTCAGCATCGCCCCCACGTCGTACTGCTGCTCCACCAGATCCATTTTTCCCGACTCGATCTTTGAGAGATCCAGAATATCATTAATCAACGCCAAAAGCAGCCGGCTGGCGCTCTGAATGTTGATGCAGTTCTCCTCGACCTCGGCGGACACCTGCTCGCGCAGGTTCATCTCGTTCAGCCCGATGATCGTGTTAATCGGCGTCCGAATTTCGTGACTCACATTGGCAAGAAAGCTGTCCTTGGCCTGATTGGCCCGTTCCAGCTCCTTCTGCTGGCGCAGACTTTTCTCGCGCTCCCTCTCGTACAGCTTCATCTGAAATTTGAAAAGCACGCCCACGATCAGCGACGCCGCGATCAGTCCGATATAGATGTCCAGATAAATATCCAGCTCCGAGTTGAGCCGGATCATCCACTCCGGCTTCAGGTAGGAGATTACATAGCAGCAGGTAAAGCTGATAAAAGAAACGCCGGTCATGATAAAAAACACTTTTCCGGTAAACAGCAGGAAGCAGAAGAGAAAACCCAGCTCAAACCATGTGTTGATCGAGCCGTAGATCCCTCCTCCGGTGAAATAGATCACCGGAAACAGGACTACGTTCACCGCAATGCCGAGGATCACCGAGACCTGCGTCGTCCGATGCGTCTTCCAAAGGTACTTCAGCAGCCACATCGCCAACAGCATGATCGAGAACGTGAGCACAACGCACATCCACGTCGCACGCACGACGATGGAATTCACCGTACCTGCAGCGGACGCCGCCACGCTTCCCACAAGGACGATATTCAGCATCCGGGTGCGCAGATCCTGCTCACTGTCATTGATATATTCGAGAAAATGTGTGATCCTATCTCTGATCATGGCTCGCTTCACCCCACCTTCTGTCAATCTCGCTTAAAATCTTCTCGTATTTTTTCATCAACGGCTCATGGTTTTGCAGAAGCTTTTCCTGATCGCTCTCTTTTCCCGCCATCTCCTGCGCCAGCGCCATTTCGTAGAGTGCATTAGCCCCGATCATCTTCGAAGAGCTTTTCAGCGAATGCACCTCGATCGTGTAATTCTTCCAGTCTTGCTGCGCGAACAGGCGCTCCAGCTTCTCTGTGACTTCCTCCCGCGTATCATAGTAGATGCCTACGATCTCTAGGAAGCCTTCCTCATCCCCGCCGCAGTATGTAAGACCCTGCTGCATGTCAATCTCGTCCGCTCCGGCTGTCTCATCCGCCACCTGTATCTCGCTTCCGACTGACGCTTGGACACTCTCCGACTCTTTCACGCCATCCATTTTGTCACTAATTCTCTTTGCTTCTTCCGAATTTTTCTGTATGGTTTTTTCTATATTCAATTCGTTCTGTCTTTTCTGTATATTCTTCTCTGCTTTCGATTCGTTCAAACTCTCCCGCGGCGGCTCATCCTCCACATTCTCGCGCAGAAGCTCCGACGGCAGATATTGCTTCAGCACACGCTCGAGATTCGTCAGCTCCACCGGCTTCGCCACAAAATCGGTAAAGCCTTCCGCAAGGAACATCTCCCTTGCCCCGCCGATCGCGTTGGCTGTCAGAGCCACGATCGGGACGCTCTTGTAATAAGCCCCCGACATCCCACGAATCCGATGCATCGCCTCCACGCCGTCCATCTCCGGCATCATGTGATCCATGAAGATCAGATCAAAGTGCAGGCGCTCCACCATCTTCAGCGCCTCCACGCCGCCCATCGCAGTAAAATATTTCAGCTTGTACGGTTTGAGCAGCCCCTCCATCACCTTCAGATTCATGACGCTGTCGTCCACCACCAGCACGCTCGTCTCCGGCGCGATGAACCGGTGGAGCAGCGTGTGTCCGCCGTCCCTTCTCTGCTGATGATATTCTCCGTTCAGGATTTCGGCCAGCGTCAGAGCGTAGAACGGTTTGTACACCACCTGAATCTTTCCGTCTACTTTGACGTTATCATTGCGGTCCAGCACAAGGATCACCGTGAGCCGCCCGGAAAGCTCCGCGAAAAATTTTGTATCCTCCCGGTACTCCCGGCCTGTGATGATCGCGTGCGTATACTTTCCCTTTGCCAGACGTCCCTTAAATTCGGCGAGCGTCCTCGTATGCAACAGTGAAACCTCCAGTTGCGCCGCCATATCCCGGATATTTTTTACAAAGTAATCCCGAACCTCTACCCCGTCAAATCCCTCCGGATCAATATAAGAGATAGTGCGAACTTTTTCTTTCTCCCTCAGGCTGATCATCGGCTTGTCGTTGCGTACCTGCTGCGGCACCGCAAAGCGAAATCCGCTGCCTCTGCCCGCTTCGCTCTCAATCTGCAGGAACCCCTTCATCAGAGCCATGATCTTTCTGGAAATCGCAATCCCCAGACCGATACCGCTCTGCTCCCGATTCTTCTTCGTGTCCGCCTGATACAAACCCCTGCTGAGATTTTCAATCTCCTCCGGCCGTAACCCGATACCCGTGTCCCGCACCGCGACACTCAAGTTCACTCCGTAGCTTTCCTTTCTGGCGGTCGCCGTGATCACGATGCCGCCCTTTTTCGTGAATTTGATCGCGTTCGTGATCAGGTTGTTCATGACGCGGCAGATCTTCTCGCGGTCGCCCCACAGCTCGCACGGAATCTGCGGGTCGCAGTTCACGATCATCTCCAGCCCCTTCTCGTCATTCTGCGCCATCGTCATATTGATCACGTCGTTGATGACGGACGCGAAATTGTAGCTCTCTTCATTCAGGGACAGCGCGCCCGTCTGCAGCTCCGAGAAATCCAGAACGTCGCTGACGATCGCCAACAGCTTCCGGGACGCCGTCTGAATGTGAAACATATCCTGCCGGACCTCCGGGGAAAGCTCCTCCCTTTGCACCAGCTCGCTCATACCGTTGATCGTATTGAGCGGCGTCCGTATCTCATGGGAGATGTTCGCCATAAACTCGTCCTTGCTGTGCTCCGCCTGACGCAGATCATCGATCGTCCGAAGCAGCGCATTGTTCATATTAAGTGTTTTTTTCACAGATTGCAGGGAAAAATAGAGAATACTTCCGACACAGAAAAAGCCGAGCAGAAGATTTGTGATATCCTGCCCGCCTGTCAGGCTGACCGTGCGCCGTATCAAGATGTGATAGATCGCAAGCACAGCGACAACCAGCACATTACTCCACAGACAGAGGGCGTCGTTCAGCAAGCTGACCATCACGATCAGCAAGCAGGACAGGATCAGCATATTCGAGAAATAAGGCGTGATCATACCGTAGATCAGCAAAAAAAGATCCAGCACCGCCGTCATGATCGCGACCCTCTGCCGATGCGTGAAAAGATTTTTCAGATAGAAAACCCAGAACACGGGCAGGCAGACCAGCATGGGGATTGAAATCAGGAACACCCGCACGATCAATAATCCGACGACAAGCGCAAAGACAGTCAGGAAACTGTACATCCGCAAAAATTTCCGCTCCGCATCCTTCTCAATCTCGTACATAATTGCCGCCTCCCTATCAGAATCGCCCGAAAATGACTGCTCCGTCTCAGATAGTCGCAACAGGCGTTTTGACTGTTTCGATCATATCAACTGCCGAAAAAGCAGTTTATTATATCACATCGAAACATCCCGGGCAATTTGTACAGCATGAAATGACTCATCAGATGCACGAAAGGGAAAACAAAAGACAGAGCTGCCGCCTCATCTGACAACAGCTCTGTCTCAATAACCTGTTTACCTCTGTACGCGCGCGCCCGCGCCGCCCATGATGGCCTCTACTTCCTTCTTGCTCGCCATCGTGGTGTCGCCCGGCGTCGTCATCGCCAGCGCGCCGTGAGCCGCGCCGTACTCCACAGCCAACTGCGCGTCTCCGGTCGTCATCAATCCGTAGATCAGTCCGGAAGCGAAGGAATCTCCGCCGCCGACACGATCCATGATCTCCAGACCCTTATAATCCTTCGCCTTGCAGATCTCACCATCCGCCCAGCAAATCGCGCTCCAGTCGTTCACGGTCGCGGTCTTCACCTCGCGCAGCGTCGTGGCGACCGCCTTGAAGTTCGGATAGGTCTTCGCGGCCTCGCCGATCATCTTTCTGTAGCCGTCGAGATTGAGCTCCTTCAGATTTTCATCGTTGCCCTCAATCTCGAAGCCTAAGCATGCCGTGAAATCCTCCTCATTGCCGATCATAACGTCCACATACTTCGCGATCTCCTTGTTGACCTCCTGCGCCTTCGCCTGTCCGCCGATCGCGCTCCACATGGACGGGCGATAATTGAGATCATAGGAAACGACCGTCCCGTATTTTTTCGCCGTCTTGATCGCGGAGAGCACCGTCTCGCAGGACTGCTCCGAGAGCGCCGCGTAGATACCGCCCGTGTGCAGCCAGCGCGCCCCGAGTTCACCGAAAATATAGTCAAAGTCAAAATCCTCCGGTGTCGCCTTCGAGATCGCGGTGTTCGCCCGATCAGAGCAGCCGACCGCGCCCCGGATACCAAAACCACGCTCGGTAAAATTCAGCCCGTTGCGGCAGACGCGCCCGATGCCGTCTGTCTTCATCCATTTAATCAGGGATGTGTCCACACCACCCTGAAGAATAAAATCCTCCATCAATTTTCCCACTTCGTTGTCCGCAAATGCCGTGATGACCGCCGTCTTCAGCCCGAAGCAGCGCCGCAGTCCGCGCACGACATTGTACTCTCCGCCGCCTTCCCAAGCGCGGAAGCTCCTCGCCGTGCGGATTCTGCCCTCGCCCGGATCAAGGCGGAGCATCACCTCGCCCAGAGAAACCGCATCATACCGGCATTCATTCGCCGGACGTAAATTCAGATCCATACTATCTCTCACTCCTTTCATCCGTGAATCTGCTTCACCAGCGCGACAGCCTCCGCCGTCAGCACGCGAATCTTGTCAAACTCGCCTGCTTTTACGAGATCACCTTTTACCATCCAGCTCCCGCCGCAGGCAATAATCTTGTCGCAGCTTAAATAACTCTCCAGATTCTTCGCGTTCACACCGCCCGTCGGCATAAACTTTATCTCCGTATACGGAGCCGCCAATGCCTTGATCGTCGCGATGCCGCCGAACTGCTCCGCCGGGAAAAATTTCAAGATCTTCAGACCTCTCTTCACGGCCTGCGCCACCTCCGACGGAGTGATGCAGCCCGGAAACACCGGGATTCCCTTTTCCAAGCAGTAGTCCACGATCTCCGGATCGAAGCCCGGGCTGACGATAAATTTCGCGCCGGCAGCCACAGCCCGGTCTACCTGCTCCGTTGTCAGGACCGTGCCGGCCCCGATGAACATCTCCGGATACTCCTTCGACATACGCTTGATCGATTCCTCCGCGGCGTCCGTCCGGAACGTAACCTCCGCGCACGGCAGGCCGCCCTCGCACAGCGCTTTCGCCAACGGCGCCGCATCCTTCGCATCGTTCAGCACGACAACCGGAACCACGCCCAGTTCCTGAATTTTCTCTGCTACATTGCTCATATTCTTCACCGCCTGTCCCCATATTTTCTGGATTATTTCCACAAATGCCATATTCTTCTCTGCCGGATACCCTTTCAGAGACAATCTGCAAACCGCATTCACCATCTTATTTAATCATCTGTGACGCATGTTCCGATAATTATCGCTTTTTTCTGTCGTTCAGCCCTCGGTATATTTCTTTAGTGTCGCGCGCACCGCCCCCGGCCCCGCGATCAGCTCCCGGAAATACCCGCACACCTGTCCGGCCATGCCGACCTCATACAGATTCACGCCGAATATTTTCGCATTTTCGAGAACCGGCTTCAGGGCAGCTTCTACATCCACCGCTTCTTCTGTGCTTCCGTTCGCATTCCCCGCTTTATCCGCCGCAGCTCCAAGCTTGATCCCCGCGACGTACGGACACACCGTGTCGAGCAGCGGATCCGGACTCAGCTCAAATGTCTTCCCCTCGTCGTCCACCGCCATCAGATAGCGCAGCCAGCCCGTAAAGACGAGTGGGATCAGCTTCAGATCACTGACCCTGCGATCCGGGGATGCCGCGTAGGCTTTAATCGTCTCACCGAAACGGATCGACAGCTTCTGAGAGGTGTCCGTGGCAATCCTCTGCGGCGTATCCGGCATGAACGGATTCGGAACACGCACGTTCAGCACGGTATCGATAAATTCCTTCGGATCGAGCACGCCGGGATTTACCACGACCGGCAGTCCCTCCACATAACCGATTGTCTCAACCAGCTTGCGAAGCTGCGCATCCTTCATCTCGTCGGAAATTTTCTGATATCCGAGCAGACAGCCGAAAACAGCCAGTGCTGTGTGCAGCGGGTTCAGGCAGGTGCAGACCTTCATCTTTTCGACCTTGTCCACGGTCTCACGGTCCGTGAACATGAGTCCCGCCTTCTCAAGCTCCGGCCTGCCGTTCGGGAACGCGTCCTCGATCACCAGATACTCGCACTCTTCCGCGTTGACAAACGGAGCCACATAAGTATTTTTGGATGTGATGACCGGCTCAAGCTCCTCCAGCCCATCCTTGCGCAGAATCGCCTCCACCGACGCGTCCGGGCGCGGCGTGATCTTGTCGATCATCGTCCATGGGAACGTCACTTTCTTCTTATTGTTCACATAGGCGAGGAACCCCGTGTCCGCAGTTTTATTTTCGGTCCAATTTTCCGCAAAGGTCTCAATCGCCGCGTACAGCTTGTCGCCGTTGTGGGAACAGTTGTCCATGCTCACCATAGCGATTGGCTTTTCGCCTGCCTGATACCGGCTGTACAAAAGAGACGCCACCTTGCCGATATAGCTGACCGGCTTCTTCGGCCCCGCCTCAAAGTCCGCCTTTACATCCGGCAAAAGCTCTCCCTTGCCGTTTACGAGACTGTAGCCCTTCTCCGTGATCGTAAAGGTCACCATCTGCAGGGAATCCTTTGCGAAAATCTCCTTCAGCCTGCCGTACTCCGCCTCGTTTCCGGAATCGAGGATATGCGATTCCACCACGCTGCCGATCACGGTCTTCTCCACGCTGCCGTCCGCCTTCAGCGTCACCAGCACAGAATAATTGTCGTGCGGATGATACATTTTCTCAATGATCTCATAGTCGAAACCTTCCGCCGCCACCAGACCTCTGTCAATCACGCCTTCGTCCAGCAGTCTCTGTACCACGTTCGCCTGAAACGCGCGGAAAATATTTCCTCCGCCGAAATGGATCCAGAACGGATTCTCATAAGTCGCCGCCGTCACCGCCGCCCGGTCAAACTGCGGAAGCTGGTATCCGGCCGCGGTCCATGTTTCTCTGTCTCTTAGTCCGTCGCTATTGAGTTTCATGGGTACCTCCCTTTCATTTAAACCAATATCTGTTCACATCAAAATGATGATACGAAGCAAAGCCGGCGCGAATTATGCCTTAGCCTTATGGCTTTTATCGATCGCTTCCCACAGGCCGTTGAGATAGGTCGCTCCGAGCGCCCTGTCGTACAGCCCGTAACCCGGCATGGCGACCTCGTCCCAGATCATACGCCCATGATCCGGCCGGATCGGCCCGGAAAAGCCTGTCTCATAGAGCGCCCGCATGATCTCGTACATATCAAACGAACCGTCCGAGGACAGATGCGCCGCCTCCTCAAAATTGGTCGGCGAAATAAATTTCAGATTGCGCACATGCGCGAAATGAATCCTGCCCTTCAGCGCGCGGATCATGTGCGGAAGGTCGTTGTTCAGGTTCGTCCCGTAGGAGCCGGAGCAAAATGTTACGCCGTTGTGCGGATTGTCCACCATTTTCATCATGCGGAGAATGTTTTCCTCATTGATGATGATGCGCTGCAGCCCGAACACGCTCCATGCCGGATCGTCCGGATGGATCGCCATGTTGATGTCGTACTTGTCGCACACCGGCATGATCTTCTCCAAGAAGTATTTCAGATTCGCGAACAGCTTTTCGTCGTCCACGTCTTTGTACAGCGCGAACAGCTCCTTCACCTTTGCCATGCGCTCCGGCTCCCAGCCGGGCATGACCGTCCCGTTCGTGTCGCCTGCGATGGACTCAAACATCTTCTCGGGATCCAGCGCGTCGACCGCCTCCTGTGTGTACGCGAGAACCGTGGAGCCGTCCGCTCTCCGGCGCGCCAGCTCCGTGCGCGTCCAGTCAAAGACCGGCATGAAATTATAGCAGACCAGATGGATGTCTTCTTTGCCCAGATTTTCCAGCGTCTCGATATAGTTGGCAATGTACTGCTCCCGTTCGGGGACGCCCGTCTTGATCGCGTCGTGAATGTTGACGCTCTCGATGCCCGCGATATGAAGCCCGGCCGCTTCTACCTCTTCCTTCAGCGCGTGAATGCGCTCCCGGCTCCACACCTCTCCCGGCGCAGTGTCATACAAGGTTGTGATCACGCCGGTCACGCCCGGAATCTGGCGGATCTGTTTCAACGTGACGGTATCAAATTTGCTCCCGTACCACCTGAGTGTCATTTCCATAACTGCTGTCCCCCTTTTTCATCTGCTTTTTTATTTTCTATTTTATAAATTTCTGTCCGCAACGTCAAGCCGAAGACAGCCGTTTATCATCAGTCAAACTTCAAGTATGCGCCCTTCATCGGCGACGCGGCCAACTCGGAAAACAGGCGCAGCGTCCCGCGCGGATATTTCGCCGGCTTCGGCTGCCAGTTCTTCCGGCGCTCCGCGAGAATCGCGTCGATCTCCTCCGGCGTCCGGCGCTCTCCCTTGACGCCGACGATCTCCAGAACCCGCTGTTCTACATCTAAATGGATCAGGTCGCCTTCCTCCACCAGCGCAATCGGTCCCCCGGCCTGCGCCTCCGGGCTGCAGTGCCCGATCACCGGCCCGGTGGAAGCGCCGGAAAAGCGCCCGTCCGTGATCAGGGCGATCGTCCTGCCAAGTTCCTTATCGCTGGAGATTGCCTCCGAGGTATAGAACATCTCCGGCATGCCGGAGCCCTTCGGGCCCTCATAGCGGATAAACACCGCGTCGCCCGGTTTCACCTTGTGATGGAGCACCGCGTCGATGCAGTCCTCCTCGCAGTCGAACGGTCTCGCGTTCAGAACCGCGGAGAACATTTCCTTCGGACATGCGGTGTGCTTGATCACGGCGCCCTCCGGAGCCAGATTTCCCTTCAGGATGGCGATCGAGCCGCCTGTCCCGATCGGCTTGTCAAACGGGCGGATGATGTCCTCTCTTGTAAGACTGAGGCCGTATTTCTTGTTCGCCTCGTCCAGCCAGTGCTGACACTTCTCATAGAATCCGTTTTTCTTAAGATCCTCCAAATTCTCTCCGAGCGTTTTGCCGGTGACGGTCATCACGTCCAGATGGAGCACGCTCTTGATCTCTTCCATGATCGCCGGAACGCCGCCCGCATAGTAGAAGAACTCCGCCGGCCAGCGCCCCGCGGGGCGAAGATCCAGAAGATAATGCGCGCCCCTGTGAAGACGGTCGAAGGTGTCTCCGTCTATCTCAATGCCGTACTCGTGGGCGATCGCCGGAAGGTGCAGCAGAGAGTTGGTCGAACCTGAAATCGCCGCGTGTACCATGATCGCGTTCTCAAAGCTGTCCATCGTCATGATATCGGACGGACGCATATGCTCCATCGTCGCCAGCTTCACCGCCAGCTTTCCTGCCTCCTTCGCGTACTCAAGCAGATCCGGGCTCGTCGCCGGAAGCAACGCGCTCCCCGGAAGCGTCAACCCAAGCGCTTCTGCCATGATCTGCATCGTGGAGGCCGTCCCGATGAAGGAGCACGCGCCGCAGCTCGGGCAGGCGTTGCACTTCGCCCAGTTCAGCTTCTCCTCGTCGATCTCGCCGCGCTCATACATCGCGCTGTACATGCCAAGCTGCTCCAGCGTCAGCAGCTCGGGTCCCGCCGCCATCGTTCCGCCCGTCACGACGACAGAAGGGATATTTACCCTAGCGAGTCCCATCAAGTTGCCGGGCATGCCTTTGTCGCAGCTTGCGATATAGACGCCGGCGTCAAAAGGCGTTGCGTTCGCCTGTATCTCGATCATATTCGCGATCATCTCACGGCTCGCCAGCGAGAAATTGATCCCGTCGTTTCCCTGACTCTCGCCGTCGCACATATCAGTGGTAAAATACCGCGCGCCGTGACCGCCTGCCTCGGCGATCCCTTCTACCGCGGCGTTCACGAGCGTGTCCAGATGTCCGGAACCCGGGTGGCTGTCGCCAAAGGTGCTCTCGACAAAAATCTGCGGTTTTCCAAGATCCTCCGGCTTCCAACCCGTCCCCAGACGGAGCGGGTCAAGCTCCGGAGCGTTTTTTCTGAATTCCTGACTTCTTAACATATCCGTCTCCTTTCCGTTTCTCTCATATAAATCTCCATTCCGCCGGTTTCCAGTCGACGGCATGAATCGCAATGAAAATCTGTTTTCACATTATGAATTTTGCCTGTTCATCCGTCCAGAACCTGAACAGATCATCCACCCCTGCATCAGGCTGTGTGCCCGCAAAGATAAGATCCTTTCAGTCATCCACCATCCACAGCCCCAGCGCCGGCGTCCCCACATAATAGATCTCCTCGCCGTCGGGAAGGATATTCCAGCCTTCCTTCAGGGTATTCGGATCGTAGCGTTTGGATATTTCATTGTAATCCGCCCACTGATATCCGACGCTCTCAATCTCTTCTCTGGAGAGATTCTCCGGCTTGGTGGCGTAGGTGATCGTAAAACGCCCCTCCGAGGATCCCTGCATCAGATGCGCGGCGCTCATCAGCCGCCCCTCGAAGGCTCCCTGACGGTACAGCTCCAGAATATGCTCCGTCCCGGTATAACCGTACTTGCGCGTCATCCGGTCCATCTCCTCGTTTTCGCCGAAAGCACGCACGCCCGGCGCGAGGATCAAAAGCTCGCCTCCGTCTGCAACCGCCATGCGCGTGCGGTAAACTCCCTTGTTTCCCACCCATGTGGTCTTCAGCTCCTCCGGATCCAGATAGGTCACCAGCTTCTTTGCCCTGCGCTCGACATGGCAGATATTCAGCTTCTGGGAAAGTCTCGCGGCCATCTCAAAGGGTTTTCTGGACGAGCCGATGTACAGACCATGAAGGATTACGTCATCCTCCTTGCGGGTCGTCACCGTCTGCAGATACACCAGCGGAAGCTTCCCGTCGATATAGTGCCGCTGAGCATAATCATATACTTTCCGCGCCGGACTGTCTACTACTCCGAGCGCCTTCTCCATCCCGCAGATCGCGCTGAGCATGTGGGACTTGTTGATCATCTCTCGCCCGCCGGTTCCGACAAAAATATTCTTGGAATAATTCGCCATCCCCACAACCTCATGGGGAACCACCTGTCCGACCGAAAGGATCAAATCATAACCTCCGTCCGCCAGAAGATGATTCACCTCCACATCAATCTGTTCGGGAAACAGCCCGCCGCTGATCTCGGAGCAGACGTCCGCAGGGACATATCCCAAACGAACCGTGTCCGTCTGCCAGTGATGAACGAGGATCGCCTCCTTCGGAACGACATCCCCGAAAAATTTATGCAGCTCGTCGTCACTCATCGGCATATGCGTGCCCAGCGCCGGCATGACATGGACAATCGCGGTATCCGCGAGCTTCCGGTAGAGCATCTGCGTGATGACTCCCGTGTAGGAATAGCAGCGGGTGTAGTCCGGCGGAATAATCAGCACCTTTCGTGCCTCTGGGTACTGCGCCAGAAGCTGATTCAGCATCTCCTCCAACTGCCCGGTGCTGATCCCTCTCTCTTCCTCTGTCAGATACAATTCTTTCATTGGAATTCTCCTTCTCCTAAAACAAGAACTTCCTTTCCCATATCCGTCGGGAAAACCTGCGCCGATCTGGCTGCACGCAGGTTTCATCCATTTACGGCATTTCCACAACGACCTTCATGTAGCTGCCCGGGTTCTTTTCAATATCGATGATGGTCTCCGAAGCCTCCTCCAAAGAAATAGTCTTCGTGAGGATCTTCCGCACGTCAACTCTGCCGGATGTGATCAGCTCGATCGCCTCCTCAAACTCACCCGCACTGGTGCGGGCGCCACGGATATCGATCTCTTTTCTGGTAAATACGTCGGTGGGAAGGGATGTCTCCTTCTTCGGCCAGCCAGTGAACGTAATACGTCCCGCGTTTGAGACCAGATCCAGCGAACCGCGGATGCACGCATTGGCTCCCGTGCATTCCATGACAAGCTGGGCCATATCGCCTCCTGTAATCTCAGACACCACGCTCACCGGATCCTCTTTGCCCGAATTGACGATGTATTCAATCCCCAGCTCTTTCGCAAAGTCAAGGCGCTCCTGAACAATGTCGATCAGGATCACGTGCGCGCCGTAAGCCTCCGCCACCAACCCGGCAAGCAGACCGATGGGACCGGCTCCGTAGATCGCGCAGTACTCTCCGGCCTTCAGGCCGCCCCGGTGAACGCCGTGGAGAGAGATTGTAAGCGGCTCCGCCATCGCGGCAAGGATCCAGTCCATATTTTCCGGCATCTTCACCAGCATATCCGCCGGATGACAGAAATACTCGGCCATTCCTCCGTCCACATGGACGCCCAGCACATGCAAATCTGTACAGCAGTTGGTGCGCCCGATCGAGCAGGGATAACAGTGGCCGCAGTAAAGATACGGATCCACAATCACATGGTCGCCAACCTTCAGACCCTTCGGATTGTCCTCCGGAACAGATTCAATAACGCCCGCCAGCTCGTGTCCGATCACGCGCGGATAGGATACCAGACCGTTGGTCCCGCGGAAAGCGCCGATATCACTGCCGCAGATCCCGGCCGTCTTCACCTTGATCAGCGCCTGTCCCGGACCGGAAATCGGCTTTTCCATATCTACACACGCCACATCCCAGGGTTTTTCAAATTTAATCGCTTTCAAAACAGTTCTCCTTTCCGCATAAAATAATAGTACCCGCCGGAAACCGGTCTGCGCAGATACAGCAGCTTTCAAAATGATAGGAAAGCCGGCTGTCCGCAGGGGAAACACAGGAGAACGAACAATACAGGAAGCATTTCGCCCTGCCGCGCAGAACTCGGTTTCAAATGGTTATTGCCATTATAACATCATACGTCATACAACTCAACCATCCGAATGAACAAATTCAACAACCTATTTTTGTCTGTTTTTACTAAACTTGTGCAAAATACAAAATTTCCGTTTGACATATGACGTATGACGTGTTACGATTTGCACACAGGAAGCATTGACAGACATTGGAGAACGACCGGAAAACCATTATCAAAAAAGGAGGAAAATCTTTATGTTAATGCTCGTATTTATAGTATCGATCGTAGTGCTGCTGCTCTGCATTATCAAGATCAAGCTGAATGCGTTCGTATCACTGCTGGCGTGCGCCTACGGAACAGGTATTCTGGCACTGCTCACCTACATGGGAGGAACAGCCCCGGAAGGCTTCGCGACGCTGAGCGACGTCTCGACCTGCATCACGAACAACTTCGGCTCGACGCTCGGCTCCATCGGTATCGTCACCGGCCTCGGTGTAATGCTCGGCATGTTCATGTATGAGTCCGGCGGCATCGACAACATTGTAGACAAGGTGCTGTCGCTGGTCGGCCCGAAGCGTTCCCAGTATGCGGTGTGCGTCGCCGGATTTATCACTGGTATCCCGGTATTCGGCGATGTGGTGTACATCATGTTTGCCCCGATGCTCCGTGTCCTCTCCCGTAAGACCGGCTACTCGATGGCAGCTTACGGCGGAGCGATCGCCGTGGCGACCACCTGTACCTTCGCTCTGGTGCTCCCGACGGCCCCGCCTCTGGCAGTCGCGGCGGCTATGGACGTCAATGTCGGTATTTTCTTCTTCTACGCGCTGATCTCAGCTTTCGTCGGAATGTTCATCGGCGGCATCGTATACGGCGGCATCATCAACAAGCAGGATCAGAAAAAAGGCAAGACATGGGACTTCTCCGATCTGGACGCGGAGCTGGCTGCGAACAAGGATTCCGCTTCCAAAAAGGAAAAGATGAGCGCAGGCAAGGCAATGTCCATCCTCCTTGTCCCGATCTTCCTGATCCTTCTGGGCTCCTTCTCCGCTTTCTTCCTTCCTGAAGACAGCGCGGTGCTGAAGGTTCTGTCCTTCCTCGGTGACAAGAATGTGGCCATGACGATCGGCGTTCTGTACGCGGCGTTCATCTCCCGTCCTTATCTGCCGCGCTCGATCACGGATATCATGTCCAGCGGCGCTGACAAGGTCGGTCTGATCCTTCTGATCACGGGCGCGGGCGGAGCATACGGCGGAGTGCTGAAAGCCTGCGGTATCGCAAGCCTGATCACCGGAACACTTCAGGGCTTCCATATGCCGGTGCTGATCATGTGTTTTGTCATCGCGCAGGTGCTTCGTATCGCGACAGGTTCTACCACCGTCGCCCTCACGACGACAGCCGCTATCGTAGCGACGTCCGCCGCTACTTCCGGAATTTCCCCGATCCTGTGCGCGATCGCGGTGTGCGCTGGCGGCATCGGTCTGTCCCTGCCGAACGACTCCGGGTTCTGGGCGATCTCCAGATTCTTCCATCTCAGCGAGGTCGACACGATCCGCGGATGGACGCTGGGCGGTTTTGTCGCAGGTGTATCGATTTTGATCTTTGTGTGCATCCTCAGTCTCGCGCAGGGCTTCCTGCCGGGATTGGTGTAATGCGACCGATGAAAAACAAGGATCTTTCGAGGTTGGTACGGCTCGGAAAATGGATATGGTATAATATGGACATAGTATAATAATCACAATTTGGGGCTGCTTCGGCGGCCCCTTTTGTATCTTTGCAGGACGATCCACAATTCGTTTTTCTGTGCTGCATAAAAGCAGCCTGTCGTTTTGTAAGGTTTTCTTGAATATAAAAGCTTTTTATGATACACTGAGTAGGTCAGACAAGACGTATGACATGGTACGACCCCGGACTTCCCTCTCATCTGCGGAAATTCGGGAAATCAGCCCTGCTTCGCAGACATCTTTTTCTGGCACATTGCTTCTTTGAGATAAGGGGGTTGATACAAATGGAACAGATTGGCTTTGAATCAGTGAGGACCAATGACATTCCGCTGGCAGAACAGGTAGCGGCGCAGATTTCCGAGCTGATCATGGAGAAACGTCTGGCAAGTGAAGACAAGCTTCCCAACGAATTTGAACTCGCGTCCATGCTGAATGTGGGCCGCGGGACGATCCGTGAAGCCGTCAAGCTTCTGGTGGCCCGCAACGTGCTGATCATTCGCCGGGGCAAGGGTACTTATATCGCCCATCATCCCGGAGAGATCTCTGATCCGCTCGGCTTTGCCTATTTTCCGGATCAGCTTCAACTCGGTTTTGATCTTCTTGAGGTGCGCCTCAATCTTGAACCGTGGATCGCGAGAGTTGCGGCGGAACGCGCGACGGACGAGGAAATTGCCGTCATGAATCAAAACTGCCGCACGGTCGAGCAGGACATCCTGTCCGGCAAAAACCACCTGCCGAACGACACGGAGTTCCACATCAGCATTGCGAACTGCATGCACAATCTGGTAACGCCCAAGCTGATCCCGATCATCACCTATTCCGTCGGTCTGTTCGGTTCCCTGAACGGCAACACGCTTCTGTCTGAAACGATCGTCGGCCATCGCGCGATCGCGGACGCCATCAGCGCACACGATCCGGATCAGGCCGAAAAATCCATGCGGACGCACATTGAGCAAAATCTGGACGAACTGAAAGCGATCAAAAAGGAGTTGCAGGAGGACAGATGAACTGCTCGTTTTCTTTGCAGCAAAACATTACAGAAAACAGAAATTTAAGAATAAAAATCCAAAATCAGAAAAAAGCCCTTGAGAATAAAAGGAGGAACTATTCCATGAAAAGGATACGCCCGCTATACTTCCTGCTGACCGCCCTGCTTCTGGCGTCGTCCTGCTTCCCCGCGCGTGCTTCGGAACCGGCAGAGGAACAGCCGGAGGTTCTCCGGGTAGGGTTTTTCGCCTTCTCCGGTTACCATACAATCGGAGAGGACGGTCACCGAACCGGCTACGGCTATGAATTTCTTCAGCGGCTGGCTATTCATGCCGGCTGGTCTTATGAGTATATCGGCTACGACGAATCCTACGCCGCCGCGCTGGATATGCTGCGAAACGGCGAGGTCGACATCGTAACCTCCGTATCCAAGACGCCGGAACGCGAGAAGGAATTTCTGTTCTCCAATCAGGATATCGGCTCCAACTCCACCATTTTCACCGTAAAGGCCGGAAATGAAAACATCGTGGAGGGGGATTATTCTACCTACGACGGCGTGTCCGTCGGCATGCTGGAGGGCAACTCCAAAAACGATAACTTTGCGCGTTTCGCCAAAGAGCATGATTTCACTTACAAACCGGTGTACTATGCCGAACAAAGTGCGCTCACCGACGCCCTGCAGCGCGGAGAGATCGACGCCGCCGTCACCGGAAGCCTGCGCCTGCTGGAAAACGAATGGCTGTTGGAATCCTTCGACGCCAGTCCTTTCTATATCTGCACCCGGAAGGACCGCACCGATCTGATGGATCAGATCAATATCGCCATCAACGAGATGGATCTGCACGATCCGAACTGGCGGGACGAACTCCACGAAATCTACTATGCCACCGACCAGAGCGACTCGATCATCTTGAATGCCGGTGAGCGCGCGTTTCTCGAGGAGCGCCGCGCCTCGGGTACGCCTCTGCGGCTGCTGTTCAATCCCGGTCTGGTTCCTTACTGCTATTTTCAGGACGGAGAGGCAAAGGGCATCCTCCCCTCTCTTTTTGATACCCTAGCCAAACGGCTCGGACTCGACTATGAATTTATCCCTGTAAAAGACCGGAACGAATACTATGCGCTCCGTGCGACAGGCGATGCAGATGTGGTGCTGGACTTCGCCGGCGACTATTATCTGGCGGAGGAAGAAGGCTATAAGATCACGGTTCCATATTTTCAGACCAGTTTCGCGCGTCTGACCTTAGACAGCTTTTCCGGAGAAATCAAAAAACTGGCTGTCGTGGAGCAGTCCGATGCGCTGGCCGACACGATCACCAACCGTTACTCCGAGGATATGATGGTTCGTTATCCCACCGCGAAGGATTGTGTTCAGGCGGTGCTGGACGGCAAAGCCGACGCCACCATTCTCTATTCTTACACCGCCGAACAGTATGTCCGGCAGGACGTCCGCCATCGTCTTTCTTCCGTGGTCTTCGGCTACACCTCGCTGTCCTACGCCGTCGGCAACAATGTTCCCGGCGGACGCTACCTGCTCTCCATTCTGGACAAGGGATCGGACAGCTTCACCGACGCGGAATTGGACTCGATCATGCTCCGGGAAATCGACGCCGGAGTAAGCGACAGCGCCAGCTTGATCGCCTTCCTGTATCGAAACCCGCTCTACAGTGTGCTTGGAGTGGTTTTTGTTCTTCTGCTTCTCTTCACCCTTGCCATGCTGGCCGTTCGGACCCGCAACCAGCGGAGACTGGAAGAAAAAGTAACCCTTGCCACCCAAGAACTGGAAGACAAGGCGCAGGAGCTGACGCATGCTCTTCAGGCTGCGGACGCCGCCAATCGGGCAAAAACCGCTTTTCTCAACAATATGTCGCATGACATCCGCACGCCTATGAACGCCATCATCGGCTACACGGCACTTACCACCACGCATCTCGACAACAAAGAGCGGGCGCAGGACTACTTAACCAAGATCGCCCAAGCATCCAATCACCTGCTCTCTCTTATCAACGACGTACTGGATATGAGCCGCATCGAATCAGGGAAAGTCACGATCAACGAGCGGCCCGAGAATCTGGCGGATATCCTGCAGGAGCTGCGCAACATCATACAGTCCGACGTCCACGCCAAACGGCTCGAGCTTTACATCGACACCGTAGACGTCGCGGATGAGGAGGTCTACTGCGACAAGCTGCGCCTGAACCAGATCCTGCTGAATCTGGCCTCCAACGCCATCAAATTCACTCCCGTCGGCGGCACCGTAGCCGTCCGGGTTACCCAGAAGCCGTCCCGTTCCCCGAAACGAGGGCTTTATGAATTTCGAGTCAGCGATACCGGTATCGGCATGAGTCCGGAATTCGCCAGAACCGTGTTTGATCCGTTTACCCGTGAGCAGAGCTCGACGGTCAGCGGCATTCAGGGTACCGGTCTGGGCATGGCAATCACCAAAAATATCGTAGACATGATGGGCGGCACCATCAGTGTGGAGAGCGAACCCGAAAAAGGCACTACCTTCACTGTGAATCTGGAGCTGCGCTTCTCCGCCGCGCACAAAGAGATGGGACCGATCGCGGAACTGAAGGGCTTCCGCGGACTGGTCGTGGACGACGACATGGTCTGCTGTCAGAGCGTATCAAAAATGCTCCGCCAGATCGGAATGCGGGCGGAATGGGCTCCGTCCGGACGGGAAGCCATTGCGCGCACCATGGAGGCCGCGGAGCTTTCCGATCCCTTTGAGGTTTACATCGTAGATTGGTCCATGCCCGAGCTGAGCGGCATAGAGACCGTCCGGGAGATCCGCAAGATTGTGGGCGAAGATTCCCCGATCATTCTCATGTCCGCCTACGACTGGACAGATATTGAAGACGAGGCCCGCCGCGCCGGGGTTACCGGCTTTATCAGCAAGCCTCTCTTCGCCTCCGATCTCCACCATACACTGGAGCGCAGTCTGGGCCGGGTCACGGAGGACACCTCCGTAAAAGAAACCTCACTCCCGCAGGAGGATCAATTCACTGACAAACGCATTCTCCTTGCCGAAGACAACGAACTCAACCGGGAAATTGCCGCCGAGATCCTAAAGGAAGCCGGTTTTCTGGTGGAATGCGCAGAAAACGGCAAACAAGCCTGCGACATGATCCGTATGTCCGATCCGGGCTATTTTAATCTGGTTCTTATGGACATTCAGATGCCGATCATGAACGGCTATGAGGCCACCCGTGTCATCCGGTCCCTGCCGGATCCGGCTCTTTCCGGCATCCCGATCGTGGCGATGACCGCCAACGCCTTCGAGGAGGATCGGGAACAGGCGCTCGAGGCCGGCATGAACGGGCATCTGGCGAAGCCCATCGATCTGGACAAGATGCTGGAGCTTCTGCGGAACCTGTTTGGGACAACACTCTGAGCAAAAGCAAGCTGAATGTTGGAATACGTCTGCGCGGGATCCAGAAACTGCAGGAACGTCTCCTGTGTCAGATCCCGCGGACTTTTCCTTTAAAGGAATCTTACAGTTCCTGCTCTTTCTCAATGCGATATCCCCCTGATTTGATTTTCCTCCTGTTTGCCGTCATTTTACCATCACGCGGAACTTTTCGCCGACCGGCTCCCAGCCGTAATTATTCTCCTTCGAATAAACTGCTGAGAAATCTTCAATGTCGGACCACAATTCCGCATATTCGTCCTCCTCTGAAGTATCGCTCTCCTCGGACCAGATAATCTTTCTCTTATATAGCTGCAGATCCATATATTCGCAGTTTTTATCCGGGACAGACATCTGAAACTCATCCTCAGCCACTGACATACCGGCCTCATAATCTCCCCAAAAATCTGTCTCAAACAACATCTCGTTTTCTGCGACATAATTGAATCCAAAAAGACTCACTGGGTTTCCGAAACTGTCCTCCCCTTTCATTTTCAATTCATAGTCGCTCCATTTATCATCACATACATTACCCGTCATTATAATCCTGCAATACAAATCGTTCATTGCCAAATCTTTCAGAGCAAACTGCCTGTCACCCTCGGCGAAAATTGTAAGATTAAGATCTTTTTTCACGGTCTGAGCGTTGATCTCATCCGGTGTGACTGTAAAATCGTACACAAATTCTGCCAGAGTATCTATATCGCCTTCAATCTGCGACTTCAGCTCTTCCACATCCACTACTACATGCAGTTTTGTTTCCCCTTCCGGGAGATTCAAATCAAAGCAATCCTCCGACAACAAGATATCCTTAGGTTCCCCCGCCAGCGTTTCTATATCTCCAATACTGCCAATGCCACTTCCATACGATTCAAACGGTTTTCCGTTAATACGCGTATGCTCTGAATCCAGACATATCGACAGATCGTTTTCATATTCCAACGGGTCGACGTGGAAAGCCATCAGCAACTTGTAATCATCCAGTAATATCTCACTCAAGGTAAGCGCAACACCGTTCTTCGTCTGCGTCTGCCCGATGATCTCCGTATACGAGGACAGATCCTTTTTCATCCACAGTCCCTCGCCGATCATCGTCGTAAATCTTTTGATCGCGGCAGAAACCTGATCGTGAAATGCAAGACAGAATCCCAACATCACAATGAGAGCCAGACAGGCGACTTTTCGTCCCAAATGATAGATCCTGTGCTGTCCCCCGTGCACCTTCCACGGCTGCAATGCCGAATCGATGTATGTCTCCTCAATATTTCCGAACAGCTCCAGAAAAGTAATCTCATCCTGCTTCATAACCGTCCCTCCTTTTCCAATACCTTTTTCAGCCTCTTCCTGCTACGAAACAGGTTCTGTTTCACGGCTCCCTCTGACGTCCTGTGCCTGACTGCGATGTTTCGAATCGGCTCCATCAGCCAGTACCTCTGAACAAACATATCCCTGTCCCGCTCAGGAATTTCACCAAGAAAACGATTGATGATCGCAAGGAGTTCCGCTGCCTCCATCCGTTCACCCAAATCATGCACTACCGCTGCATTCAGGTTTTCTGTCTCTTTCGCGATATCCGTGATATACAAATCCGCCCGCTTTGCCGCATATTTTTTCCTAAGCCGGTCGATTGCAAATCCTCTTGTGATCTTTCCCAGAAAAGCCGCGAGCCTTGGCGGTCTCTGCGGCGGGATGTACTTCCACGCCGCATACCATGTATCGTTCACACATTCCTCGGCGTCCTCTCCGTTTGCAAGTATCTTTCGCGCAATCGAATAGCAAAGCGCATGGTATTTCTCTTCCGCCATTTTGATCGCACTTTCGTCTCTGTCCCAGAACAGGTCAATAATTGTAACGTCATCCATACAAGTTTCTCCAATTTCAGCTTTTTCCGATTTTGTATTTTCCTCGCTTCGTTTTTGACTGCTATAGCAAAAACAGCTTACATACTATATATCGTAATTTTCTATTTCCGGTTACAGTTTCTGAAAAAAATTTACTTTTTTCAGTCTATCATTTATTTCTTCTTTACACTATGCTTGATATTTTTAATGATAAACATTAAATTTTTATTGACATTTGATAATTACGTGATATAGTAAAAGAAAAAAGTATTGTCTGATAATCCGAAAAATTCATTCGAAGACAAGTTGATCAAGGGGGAGAGTCCTATGCAGCTCATTCAAAAACTCACAAATCAAAAGTTTGCTCGATCGGCCGCCGGATTGATGAACGCCGTCTGCTGGCTTCTGATCGCTCTTCTGGCTCTGTGTACCGTTCTCAGTTTTATGGGACGGCAAACCTTTATCCTTCATACCGATGAGGAAACCTTCGAGAACGCAATTTGCGCAGAAGAAGATCATGTCCCTTACGCCCGGTTCATGACAGTCGGCACAGGTGACGATATTCATGTCTGGACAAACAGCGAGGGGCGGATCGACCTGACCGTTCAACTCAGTCTGGCGCTTATGTACGCCATTCATACCGTTCCGCTCATGCTTGCTTTCTGGTTTTTGAGCCGTGTATTTTCTAATGTACGTGAAGACCGGATCTTTACGGAACAAAACGCCTCTTATCTGCTTTACTACGGACTGTTCCAGATCTTTGTGGCAGTTTGTGTTCCATTGCTCAGACTGCTGATCTGTCGACTCGTCAGCTTCATTCCCGGCAACCACATGGAAATCTCCACCGGACAGAATATGCTCAACACACTCTTTCCCGGTATCGCTTTCCTTGTAGCTGCGTACATTATCCATTACGGGGTAAATTTACAAGATGAGGTGGATCACACATTATGATTATTATTCGACTTGACCGAGTGCTGGCGGACAGAAAAATGAAATTGAACGATCTGGCTGCCCATGTCGGTATCTCCAACGTCAATCTCTCTTATCTGAAGACAGGAAAAGTACGGGCTGTCCGCTTCAGCACTTTGGACGCGATCTGCAGAGTACTAAAGTGCCAGCCCGGAGATATTCTGGAATATGTCGAGGATGAGGAAGAATCAGAAGAGTCCGGTCAGGCGTGAACAATTGTACGCTCACGCCTGACTTTTACTTTCTGTTCCCCTTAAAAAAGCTTGATATATATTGTCTGCCTCATTTTTCCATTCCGGTTCAATGGAAAAAGTAGATGATAGCTTCTGCCGCTTTCCTTCGCTTTGTTTTTCAAACGTGCCAACACGGACGCAGCAAGATCAGCCACTCAGTAGTACCTCCATCACATTCATTATTTTTGTGTATAGCTTCATTTTTTTTGCATATAGGGACAAATTGGCGAGATTTTTCTGGTCATCTGCGACATAGGCATTCAACGCCTTGTTGAAGGTTTCATTGTCGAGCTTTGTCCGGTATTTGAAGCAGTCGCAAACAGTGCGTTCCCGATCATATACAGGGAGCATTACACCGTTGAAGCTTTCAATGGTCTTCCCGATTGGAAAATGTTCTTTTTGAATATAATAGGCTCTGATCGGAAATTCCCCGATATTTCCGACTGCTCTGGATGCCGTTCTCGGTACAGCAACAGACCAAGCACGGGGTGCAAAATCGCTATATCCGTAATGAAACAGTGCGGATTCCACGCAAACGATTCCCTGCGGCAACAGTTCGCGGAGCAACTGTTCCTCTGTTATTTGATCGTTACCCGGCAATTGGTACACTCCACGTCGAACACGTTCGAGAATACCTTCCTTGCACAATGCCGCCACATCATATTTTTTTATGCCTGCCGCAACAAAATCGGCGGTCTTAGCAATTCCGCCGTTGTCTTTGAGCACATTTTGCGCAATCTCCTTTTGATTCAAACGAACACCAACTTTCCGCATGCTATTTTTCGTTTTTGTGTGCATTTATTGTAGCACAGGAAATTTCCCCTTGCAATAGCTTAATACAAACAATTTCTGTTTTTACACTCAGCGAATTAATCTCACACAGAAAAAGCAAAGCAACCGCTCTGCTCTTTCTATTTTCCTCACATCGTCTGTGTCATTGCTTTCGAGCAGATGACGGTTTCACTTACTATTGCGAGCGCGTTGAGTTAGTAGCCGCCAACAGACTCTACCCCTATCAGCCTGCCGTTTTCGTCGTAGACTGTTTTTACAGCGAAATTACCTTGTTTCGCAGAGGAGAAAGTAAACACGCCGCCGTCCGGGGTCAGGTCAGAGAACTGCCTGACGAGCTGCCCATTGTAATACACATTTCCCATTCCGCTGCTGTCCTTTGTTTCCTCATAGGTAATACCGAAGGGAGCGTACTTTTCAAAAATTTTGGCAAAATCCGTACCCGGTGCTGTCGCATCTCCCTCCGCCACAGAGATTTCTTCAATGGTGTTTTCCGCTTTCACGGTTTCCGTGAGGATAACGTCTGAGACAGCGGTTCCTGCCAGCGTAGCTTCCGAATCAATGATTCCTTCTGAGGTATCTTCTGAGACGGCGCTTCCTGCCGAGGTATCTTCTGAGGCAATACTTTCTGCCTTCTGTGCGGTATCCCGTGCGGTATCGATACGCAGCGTGTTCCTGTCATATTCTTCCTGAGAATATTTCTCCAGTCCTGTCAGCGGCCCCATTGGATCAAAGCTGCCATCAGCATTCGAGACCCGCTGCCGCACCGTGTGAACATCGATGTTACCCGCAAGGTCGGCATCCGTATACTCCAATCGAATCGCCATTGCACCCGTACCGTCCACATCCACTCCGTCAAGGAAATAGCGCACGCGCTCCCCGTTCCAGAACAGAGCCTTTTTATCTTCATCCCAGACCAGACCGAACGGCTCATATCGTGAAAAATCTGATGCTGCCGCATCGCCCTCATATATCTCCGCTTCTCCGGCGGCTGAACCAGAGGACAGAGTCAAAGAATCCTCTTCGCCGTCTATCGTTTTAGAATAGAGCATACCGTTTTTGATATTCTCAAGGATGTCCTCATACATCGCAATTGTCTCGTCTACAATTTCCTGCGTCCAGACAAATTCACCCCGGCTGCCGGTCCAGCATTTTTCACCGATTAATTCCTGCAGTTCAACTTTTTCTTTTTCAAGCCACGTTTTGTATTCATCATACGTCCACCACTCCACATCAGGAGTATCCGACACGTAATCGGTCCCTTGTTGCACATTCCCGTCATCTTTCGCCGATGTGGCAAAGACTGTCGTCACTCCGAATACGAATGCCGCCGCCCCAATCAGCGCAGCCAGCGATGTTTTTTTCATTTTCATGATCGCAACAATCCTTTCTTCAATCGCATTTTTACTAAAGTTATTACAGAGAGGGTTTAGCTCGCTTTTTGTTTCCTCCATACGAATGAGAGTCATGGCATACGCCGATTTTGTGCGTTCTCCGAACCGGCAGATTACCGCTTCATCACAGGATAACTCAATATCCCGATTGGCAAGAACATACATGAGCCATACCGCCGGATTGAACCAGTGAACGCAAAGAACAATAGTCAACACCAGCTTTGACACGACGTCGAAGCGGCGGATATGCACGTACTCATGGGCCAGCACATATTTCAGCGTCTCCAGATCGTTCCAGTCCGTAGTTTTCGGCATCAGAATAACCGGACGAAATACGCCATAAGTCAGAGGCGCCGAAATCCTGTCGGACCGGCGGATTTCAATGGCACGATAAATACGGTGTTCACCAAGCCAGACTTTCACATATTCGTTGTCAACAGGCAAAGACAGCCTGAACTCCCGGTGGCATTTCAGATAAGCCACAGCAAAAAATACCGCGCATATCAACGCACCAGCCGCCCAAACGATTACCCATGGATCAACAGCGGCCGCCGTATAGGTGGCAGCAACAGGTGCAGGCATCACATTTTGTGTCGAAGCGACAGGCAGGAATGAAACAGCCAGACTTCCATTTACTGTTTCTTCTGTAGCCGTCAGCCGTCCCAACACCGAATAAATACTGAAAGCAGAGGGAAAGGAATAAGGTACCAGCAGCCGCGCCGCCACAACACCCCACAGCACGAAAAAGATCTTTTTGGGGAGCTTATTGAGAGCCAGAGCGCGAAAAACGACAATCACCAAAATCATCGCAGCCCCGGAGAAACTCATTTGCATCAGGTTCATTCGTCCACCTCGTCTAAGTCGCCAACGATTTGCTTTAACGCCGCAATCTGTTCAGCCGACAATTTCTTTCTGCCAAGCAAGGCGGCAAAGAGTTTGTCAACAGAACCGTCATAGAGCTTGCCGATTAGCTCATCCGTCTCTGCCTCCTGCGCCGCTTCTTTGGGGATAAGCGCATGACAAAGGAAATTTGGTTCTCCTCTCTGAATCGCGCCCTTCGCAATACATTTCTTGATAACCGTGTAAGTAGTGTTCATGTTCCAACTGATCTCTGCTTTGAGAATATCGGAAATCTGTTTTGCGGTCATATCACCCTCTTTCCATAAGACGCTCATGACCTTTAGTTCCGAATCAAAGAGCTTAATTGCCATACAATCAAATCCTTTCTTCCACACTATTGCAATAGTTTACAATGTCTACACTATCACAGTAGTGTGAGTTTGTCAATACTACTCTGATAGTTCAATTAAAATAATTTTTAAATGAGTCTACTTTTGTAAAGATATACATTATGGCATTCTGGAAATCTCTTTATATTTCTTTTTACAGCTCGATTTAATGCTTTTGTTTCCACATGATAAAGCATCGCTAAGTCACTATCAAGCATTACCTGTTGATTTCGGACGATATAAATCATACTTCTTATATCATGTTGAACTTGTTCTACTTCTGCCAATGGTGATTGCTCTCCCATATTTACTGTAATCATTTGTTTTTCTTTATCCATTCAACAACCTCTTTCATTCTTGATATATCAAGTCGGGATGTCATTTTTTGACATCTTTATATTTATATATATTCCCGAAATCGACAACTTATGCCAAGAAATGAAAAAATTTTTAGTTTTATATCACACAGAAAAAGCAAGGCTTTATTCCGCCCTGCTCTTTCTTCCTTACATCGCCTATGTCATTGTTTTCAAGCAGGTGAAACTTGTATAGCGGTTTCAATCGCCCTTGTATTATAGGTACATAATGGATTTTTTTAATTGATCTCTCCCACAAATCGGTAGAAAATCCGGATGTTCTGGACTTTCTCCCCGTCTATGGTCTGAGGTTCCGACACCTCGATCTTTTCGATCAGCCGGTTCACTATGGCTGTGGTCAGCTCTTTGATCTCTGCACATCCCGCCATCTCATTGGCAAGCTGCTCCGCTTTGCAGGCGCTGTCCTCCAGATTGTCGGCCATAGCTTTCAGTTTTTCGATTTCTTCTGTGTATCCGTTCTTTTCCTGCTCAAAATGGGCGGACAGCATACGGAACTGCTGTTCCGACACAAGCTGCCGGGCGTAATCCTCATACAGACGGATGAACCGGCTGTCCGATTCCTTGCGTTTTTTCTCCAATTCGTCCATCTTTTTATGAAGGTTCTTCTGGCTGTACTCTGCCGCCGTATCCATCTGCCCCAGCACCCTGCGCATGAATTTCTCACGGTTCTTTATGACCTTTCCTGCATGGTACTGGATGTCGGCAAGCACGATCCGCTCCAGGTCTGCGGCACTGATCCGGTGCTGGCTGCACGCCCTCGTCCCTTTTACCCGGTAGATGCGGCACTGGTAGTACGTCCTCTCCAGAAGCGGCCTGTCCGGGTTCCTCCCGTCCGTGTGGATCATCAGGCTGCTCCCGCAATCAGCACACTTCAGGATTCCGCGGAACTTGTTGTCATACCCGGAGCTGCAGGGCTTCACTTTCGTATGCCGGTCAAGGATCTCCTGCACGGTGTCCCAGGTATGCTCGTCCACGATGGCTTCATGGCTGCTGGGGATCACGGTACGCTCCTGCATGGGGATATACCCCCTGCCGCGCTGTTTGAAATGCTTCTTGTCACATTTCTGCACCCAGAAATACCCCTTGTACAGCGGGTTCCGGAGTATACGGATGATCGTCTCCTGTTTCCAGTCATAGGCGTCGTCCTCGTTCACCAGAAGCTTCCAGTCTCCGCACAAGCTGCGGGCTGGCGGTGTAAATGCTCGCTGTCTGCGAACTGTTGTCAAAGTTGATTAC
>CANQVH010000038.1 GCA_947627245.1 uncultured Lachnospiraceae bacterium
GTAAAAAAGTTTGATTGAAAAAGAAAACGGAACAAATGCGGTTCTTCCATCGCGAAGCGGATATAATTCAGCCCGATCCCGAGCATAACGCCTCCCTGCGGGCTTTCAATATTCATCAGATATTCCGAATGATAGCGGTCTGCTTTTGCGTAAGCAGCTTTTTTCAATTCCTCGATCGTTGCAAAGTGGTACATAACAGGCTGCGTAGAACATTTCAGCTTTTTTGCGACTGTTCTTGCGTTGATATTTTCCGCGCCTGATTCACGGGCAACCTCAAAGGCAGCATCAACGACCATATCCTTTGTGATTTTCGGTTTTGGCGGCATAGTTTTCTCCCTTCTGATAATTTTTGTTATATAACATCAGTTATACTATAAGCTAAAATGCTGCTTTCGTCAATTTTATAGTTTTTCCTCAGCATATCCGATGTCAAAATCAAAGTTCAAATTGCTTTTTGATCATCTGCGCAACAACATCAGGCGCAAGGTTTGTATTGTCAATCTTCATGTAATTTTCAAATGGAATCTCCTCGTCCATACTCTCAAGACGATGCATATTATCATCGTTTATCAGTCTTTGGTTGGACACCGGAATATTTCTCTTTGACGCTTTATTCAGAAGACGATTCTCCGTCGCATTTCTCTCTAAGCGAACTTCACGGGATGCAACAAGCTCTACATAGTAAGAAAGGGGAAATAATATGTGTTTTTACTGTAAAGGCACTATGAAGCCGAGTACAACGACACACGTTGTAAATTACAATGGAAACTTGATTATAATTAAAAATGTCCCTTGTGAAAAATGCGACCAATGCGGTGAAGTTGAATATTCTGATGAAGTAATGAAACAACTCGAAACGATTGTAAATAATGCTAAAAAACTCTTGCAGGATTTTTCGATTATCGATTATGTAAAAGTTGCATAAAAGAGTCAAAGGGATATACCGCCGTCCAAGGCAGCATATCCCTCTTCTATTCCCAAAATCATTCCGCAGACAATTTCCCAGACAGAATCATCCGCAATGATATTCGACTCTACTTCGCGTTCGGCGGACAGGTTACCGGAGCGTCAAAACCCGGACTGAACGCATAGAAGTTCTTCGCGTCAAGCCCTTCCTGCACTTTTTCCAGCGCCTCGCCGAATCTCTGAAAATGCACGACCTCGCGCGCACGCAGGAACCGGATCGGATCGGCGACCTCCGGCGTGTTGTTCACGACGCGCAGGATGTTGTCGTAGGTCGAGCGAGCCTTCTGCTCCGCCGCCAGATCCTCATGCAGATCGGTGACCGGATCGCCCTTCACCTGAAATTCGCAGGCATTGAACGGGATGCCGCCCGCGGCCTGCGGCCATACGCCGACTGTGTGATCGATATAGTACGGCCCAAGCCCGGACTTCTCGATCTCCTCCATCGACAGCCCCTTGGTGAGCTGGTGGATGATCGTGCTCACCATCTCGAGGTGGGCGAGTTCTTCAGTGCCGATGTCGGTATCGAAATTGCACATCTGAGAAATACCGTAAAACGGGCACATCACCAATCATTGACGTACTTTTGCTGATAAGTTATAATTAAGGCAACAATCGAAGTTTGAAGAGGGACTAAGAGTTTTTAACTGAAGGAGTAATTCCATGAAGTTTGCCGTGTCATACAGTTGTGGAAAAGACAGCACTTTGGCTCTCCACAAGATGTTGGAGCAAGGACATAAACCCGTGTGTTTAGTCGTTATGGTAAATAAGGAGGTTGGCCGCTCTTATTTTCACGGTGCGGACAGCACAATGCTGGAACGTTATGCAAAAGCTCTGGCGCTTCCCATGATAACTTGCCCCGCAGAAGGGGAAACCTATCAGACAGCATTTGAAACAGGTCTGTCGAAGTCAAAAGAAATGGGCGCTGAAGCAGTCTGTTTTGGCGATATTGATATTGAGCAAAATCGCCAATGGGAGGAAGAACGCTGTAAAGCTGTCGGGTTGTTTCCCTGCTTTCCATTGTGGCAGCAGAAGCGGGAGGATATAGTTTATGAACTAATCCGGCTTGGCTATAAATGCCTGATTAAAAGCATTAACCGGAGGCTTTTGCCTATGGAGCTCCTGGGAACATTTATTGACGAAGTATCCATTTCAGTTATGAAGTCGGCGGGTATTGATATTTGCGGGGAGAATGGAGAATATCATACTCTTGCCGTGGATGGGCCGGTTTTTCGGAAACCGTTAGTATTCCAAATTGGCGATAACATCGAAACGGGCGATTATGCGGTAGCAGATATTAGATATATAGAAAGAATATAAAAACATTTTTTAGAAGGATGAGAATATGTCACAGACCATGCAAAATATATTACAGCAATACGTAAGAGAAGTCGCGAAACTATATGGCTCACATCTGAAACGGGTAATCTTGTATGGCTCTTATGCCAGAGGGGATTTCAGAGCAGATTCAGATGTGGACATTATGATTCTGCTGGATATTACAGATATTGAGGCGAAAGTTTTTTTTGATCGGTTGATCGATATTACTTTTGATTATAATATGGAATATGACTTGGATATAAAGCCGGCTGTAAAAAATGAGCAACATTTTCAAAAATGGGTGGCAAATTATCCCTTCTATGCAAATGTTAATAAGGAAGGAGTTAATTTATATGACGCAGCGTGAATATGATGACGCCCGTACGGATAAATTTGGCATTATAAATACATTTAAAAGAAAATCTAGACGAAGAAATGTTGCAAATCTAATGGACAATTATAATGGCGCATTTATATTAAGCAAGCACCTTTCACGCCGTTCAGAAATGTCAGATGGAAGGATGGAGAGTTCTTAAATGCATTGAGGAGGTACGTAATGATTCCTATTAAATTAAATTGTTCCAATTGTACTGCGGAGATAGAAGTTACTACATATCGTAAGTTTGTGGTTTGTCCATATTGCGCTACGAAAATGCCCTTTGAAGGATTCGAATATCGTGAAATAGACGGGTCTTCTAGTATGTATTCTTCGGTTAGAGCATGGATGGATTGTCCAGCTTGTCGAAGCAAGAATATGTATCTCGGACCGCAAAAAAGAATGTGGAAGTGTCCCGATTGTGGATATAGTATCTCAAACAGGAACAGACGATTCAGTACTTTCTGGTTCTGTGATGAATGTGAAACATTTATGAATATTCAGACAGGATTTAATACTCGCGGTGGAAAATGGAAATGTACGGAATGCGGATATGTAAATGATGTTACAAAGAAAAATATTATTTAGCTCTGGATCTTATTCTCCTGAAAGACTATGCATTTCCCACCGTGTGGAAAATTGGTAGACTTGAAAAATAAAGGGATATACTGCCACTCAACAGTATATCCCTTTTTCATACCCAAAATCATTTCGCAAACAAAACTATCCGTGAGAAATCCCCAGTTTACTTCGCGTTCGGCGGACAGGTCACCGGAGCGTCGAAGCCCGGGTTGAACGCGTAGAAGTTCTTTGCGTCAAGGCTCTCCTGGACGTTCTCGAGGGCCTCCCCAAATCTCTGAAAGTGTACGACTTCCCGTGCACGCAGGAAGCGAATCGGGTCTGCGACCTCAGGAATATTGTTCATAACGCGGAGGATGTTGTCGCAGGTGGAGCGGGTCTTCTGCTCCGTTGCCAGATCCTCGTGCAGATCGATGACTGGATCGCCCTTCACCTAGAACTCACAGGCGTTGAACGGAATGCTGCCCGCTGCCTGCGGCCATACGCTGATCGTGTGGTCGATGTAGTACGGGTCGAGCTCGGATTTCTCGATCTCTTCCATCGATAGGCCTTTCGTGAGCTGATAGATAATCGTGCTCACGATCTCCAGGTGGGCCAATTCTTCGGTGCCGATGTTGGTATCGAAATTGCAAAGCTGAAAAATACCGTAAAATAGGTGAAATGGGCACATCACCAAAATATTGATTTTCAGTCATTTATGGACTATATTATAAGCAAAAATATATATACGAAAAACAGCTACAAAATCTGTGGATAATTTCCACTGAGAACAATATTTCTCCAATTGAGCTGTGAAAAGATTTGAATATTACCACTGGATCAATAGCTGAAATGCGAAAAATGGCGATATGGTACTATCAATGCTTTTACGTATATGTGAACATTTATTACAACACCGATAACACATGTGATTCCATAAACATTGCTTGCAAAATGAGGTATGATGATGAGCGATATAAAACAATGCAAGATGGAAGCATCAGATATAATTCTTGATTTGTGTATAAATAATACTGACTTTGGGTTTTCTACGTCTATTGATGATGCTTTTGCACAAGCAGAAATGGAACTGGCTATATTGAATGAAACTGTTGATTCTATCAAAGAATTGAAGTCGAATTGTGATAAGCTGGATTATATTTTAGCTGCGAGTTCTGGTTCATTATGTGGTATAATTGATATATTCTTGGTTGGCCAGCCGGGAGAATCTCCTCTTGGAAATATTACTGATAAATGGTTTTCTGATAGAATTATGGTTTTCGCAAAACTGTGCCATCCAGATAAAAAGAATTTTGATACCCTCGAATCAGCACTCCGTTTCTTGGAAAAGAAGTTTAAAGTTCCTTATGATCAGACTGGGCTCGGGGATGCAGGACGGGTGATTTTTGATATGAACGCAAAAAATCATCATTTCAAATCCCTTGCACACAACCCCAGTCTGCTGGGATTGTTCTTTTCGATATTGGATCAGTTTGCCAATACCTCTCATTTCGTTACGGACGGACAGCTTATTTCTTTGCAACAAGCAGATGAACAATGGCAATTGCAGGGTGGAAATATCCCTAGTAAATTATTCTGTGGTTTTGTGAATTGGTTTGGTCACATTATTTCGGATGTGTCTGGTTCACAATCTAGTGCTAGAGCTGGAAATCGTGGTATGGGAATTCCATCTCCACTATGGATATGGACTAATGATATTATTGCCATAAAATCAAAACTTGGATTAACTGTAACTGATACTGATAAGGCAATAAATGAACTCGCCTTAAATATATTTGAGCAGGGATATGATATTCGCTTCCAAACAATTCAAACAATCCCAGTATTTTTAAATGAACTACTTGTCCGTCTTATTTATGCAGTCAGACGCATGTTTAGATATTTCATGGAAATACCAAAGAAAGATCAGTCTTTTAAACTTATGTGGAAAAAGTGTGAGCCTTTCTCCAATCCAACTGTTAAACGAATGTTGACTGTTGCACATGGTACTTTTTGCTTGATTGATGCGGGTGATGCATTAGGTAGGGCTTTTGTCAACGGTGGAGGAATATTCAATGCAGTTGAATTTGTTCTTCGTCTCAACATTATTGGCGTTGGTCGATTTACAATATCCTTGTATGGTGAAACAAAGCGAACCTTTACATATATCTGCACAAAACAGAAAGCTGATTTTGCAATCAAAGAGATTCCCATCATAGAAAATTATTTAGAGGGTCTCAAAATTTTATCCGTAGAGTACGATGATGATCGTCTTTTGACATTTGTTGAAGATTTTCAGAAAAGCGATGCTTATATTAAAGCTTTTGGAAAATCTGCGGAATTAGCAGAATTACGCAATGTTCCTGCAAGCAAAATACTGAAAAGCAAAGTGGACATTGATAGATATTTTGGAGGAAAATGATATGACAAAAAAAGTTTCAGAACTTCATTTAGCACAGCAGAAAGTCGATGAGGCCGTAAAAAAGACAAACCAAAAAATTGATGAGTTGGGTAAATATGCAAGTGCCTTATATACTTCCTTGACAACGATTCAGGCGTTATTCGACCGCTTTCGGAATATGTCCGAAGAGAATCGATTGAAATACGAAAAACTTAAAACAATCCGAGTGAATTGGAAACAACAGGCGGAAAAAATTGAGCTGGAATATAAGAAAGCAGAGGTCAAAGCAGTAGGACAAGGTACAGTCGGTATTGGTGCCGGTGTTGCTGTTGTTACCTTGGGTCCTACTGTGGCCATGGGCGTTGCAACAACATTTGGTGTTGCATCTACTGGAACAGCGATTTCGACTTTGAGCGGTGCAGCGGCTACCAATGCAGCACTGGCATGGTTGGGGGGAGGGGCTTTAGCTGCTGGTGGCGGTGGTATGGTAGCTGGCAACGCATTCCTGGCACTTGCTGGTCCTATAGGCTGGACTATTGCAGGCGTTTCTATTATCACAAGTGGACTTATGTTCTTTAAGACAAAAAATGACAAGAAAAGGTTGGAGAAAATCTATATCAGAATCAGCAATAGAGACATCAAATCGTATGAGCTTGCCATTATAGAGCTATGTGAACGTATTAAAAGAATTATAGACGAAACTGAAAAGCTGAATGATGCTATCATCAAAATTCAAACCTTTGGTACTGACTATAACCAACTGACAGAGAAAGAGCAATACGAACTAGGTGCATATGTTAATCTTATGGAAGCTGCCACTATGTTGCTTGTTAACCCCATCCTAGGTCTACAACCTAAATTCTCTGAGCAGGATTTTGCTAATCTGTGTACGTCTGAATCAGAAGAATTTAGGAAATACTTCAAGGCCCATAGAGATATGGTTATTTCAATGGCAAACTTACTATATAAAATCACTCTTGATGACAAGGATAAAAAAATACTTGCTAAATCGCTACAGAGGAACCAGAAATTTTTGGCAACTATTCAGATGACAAAAAAAGAATTTGATGTTGAAGATATTTGTATGGTTGAAAGGGCGCTGAACTACAGATATAAGACGCAGACTTATTAAATATTCAAGAAGAAAAAGTTTATTCAACCATGTGATAAATCTAATATGAAAAAGCGACCCAAAAAGCGTCTTATTGAAAATCTACTTGTTCAACGGCATTGATGTAAGACCATATCCTATAAAAGCTCTAAGGAATCTTCCGCATCAACCCACATCTGCAGATTCCCATCAAGATAGAGACGGGCGTATTCAAGCGGCTCATCGATAGCAAGACTGTTTAGGGCATATTCTGATCCGGAGTGGTTTGCAAAGTTTTTTCTGCTTCCCAACAGTCAATCCGCAGAAGATAGCCTGCGGTGGTTGCAATGTCAATACTGTTGTGGTTCATATTGTATTCGGCATATATGATGTTCATTTTTCAAATCCCCTTTCCCCGCTGGTATTTTAGATTTTGAAAGCATTTCAATCGGTCTTTCCACTTGGCTCATCTTCAAGAAACTGTGGGAAGCTTTCGCAGAGATCGTAAAATTCTCTGCCATTGTCGGTTTTTATGCAGACTTTTAGGCATTCCTTGAATATTTCACGCGTCATCTCGGTTCTTCCGTATATGGCGTCCAGTTGGTATGGCTCATACGCAAGTGTCGTGCGCACCATATTTCCCAATCGCCTGTATTCCTCGGCTGTGTATTCGCGGTCTGTACTCATTTTGGTTCCCCTTTCTATCGAAAACATGTCTTTTTCTTAATTATACTCAATATATTGATACTAGTCAATAGATAGAGTATGATACTGTTTTTCCAGGGTGAGGAAATGATCAGCTATCAACCGTTTTATGATACGTTATTCAAAAAGGGAATTACGGAATATCACCTGATCCATGTTGAGGGGATATCGGCACATACCCTGCATCGCATTAAACACGGGGAGTCGATCACAACGAAAACGCTGGATCGGCTGTGTTATATCCTTGACTGTGATGTAAGCGATATCATCTGTCATGACAAAAGTGTGCCGGAGGAATGAGACTCTGACGGTTTCCTCAATAATTAAGGGATATGCTGCCATTAAAAGCAGTGTATCCCTTTTCTATAATCTAAAGCTATTCCGCTGGTAAACAATTGCAAACAGAGTGTTTTCAAGAGTTCGCGCGATTTCTCGTCCAGTCCGGTCTGTGCCAGATAATCCGCTACGATATTTGCCATATCTTCTGCAGTCACCGGGCGTTCCTGCCGGATCATCTCAGCCTGTCCATGCATCGCACTCATCATTTCCATGAGCTTGGAAGTATCTATATCCGCAGAACCACTGGCGTAAGCTTCACGCATATCCTTTAGGACACTCATCATAATGTCGCGCAGTTTGACCAGAGATGCCTCTGAGGAGGTAACTTTCTCGGCGCTCATACGGTTCATGTCGTGCTTCGCCTCTCTGCGCGCTTCCGGCGTTTCTCTGGCATAGTCCCTCAGCACATCAATCCCATAGCCTATCAAGGCGTTCCTTGTCTGAAATGCCGGAGCATCGGTATCCTCAAAGTAAGCCTTTGCATAATCAAGAAAGCGCGGAAAATTCCTGCTTTCTATCATCAGGCTCAGGACTCTGCTGTCCACCCTGCCAGACAGTATCTGGTATAATGCCTGATTGCTGAGTCCCAACTGGCTCAGTTCCATGTTCTTCCGCATCCTCACATCGGTCAGTCCAAGCAGATAGTCCGCAGAAACGTTGAAAAATACTGCCAGTTTCGCCAGAACATCGTGTCCGACGGTTACCGTCTTTCCACTTTCAATCCGGCTGATCACTGATGCAGGAATGCCTGTCCGCTCGCTAAGTTCCGTCTGTGTCAGGTGCATGCTTGTCCGCAGATCGCCAATGCGGTCATTGATTGTTCCGCTTAATTCACTCATATGTACTGTCCCTTCCTGTCTTTCTAAATCACATTATATAAATTCTTATGCAAATTTGCAAAAAAATATGAAAAATTGTCTGCCTTCTTGCAGATATGTTGATTTTCGGGCTTTTTGGAAAACCAGTGCTATGCTCTCCTTACAGCGAAACGCTGACACATGCGCATGTGTGTTGCCCGTTGTTTAGCATCGGAAAGGAGGCACATGATTTGGATAAGGAAATGCTTATTGAAAAGTTAATCAAAAACTATCCGTTTGATTATACGGCATTGCTTGAGGCAGCAGAAAATCAGTCGGAAAGTATTATCTGATGTCCATTTTTAAGGAAGTAAAGGAGCAGTTAAAGTTGCGGGACGTCGCAGCGTACTACGGACTGCGTGTCAACAGAGCCGGCTTCGCCAACTGCCCGTTCCATAAGGAGCGGACGCCAAGCATGAAGCTGTATGACGATCATTTCTACTGCTTTGGCTGCCAGAGCAGCGGGGACGTCATCTCGTTGGTCGAAAAACTCTTTGGACTGCAGCCGCTTGATGCAGCAAAGAAGCTCCAGCATGATTTCGGGCTTGCGGAGGTGCCCTATGATTACGAAAAAGAGTCGCAGGCACACCGTGAACGTCAGAAATCAATTCGGAAGGAATTGGAGTTCAAAAGATGGAAAGCTGCCACTTATCTGCTCCTCGCAGATTACTGCCACTTGCTTCGCAAATGGAAAGAGGAATATGCACCAAAGAATCATGAGGAGCCCTTTCACCCGCTGTTCGTAGAAAGTATGCAGGAATTGGATAAGATCGAACATTATTGTGATCTGTTCCTGTATGGCACGGACACGGATATAAAGGAGTTCCGGGAATACGAAGAAAGGCAGGTAAAAAGAATTGCAGACAGAATACATGGGTACAATCGGGCAGGGCTGGGAAGAACCGGTCACACTCTCGGAGACGAAAGATGATCTTCCGCTGTTCCCGGTTCAATGGTTTTAAAGGGATGCAAGGGAACGTTGCCCCACTACTTTACGAATGTAAAGTATAGTGGGTTACACTTCACACAAGGGGAAGCGCTTAGTTTGCCGTATCCGGCATTTCGCTGACCGCTTGTGTGGAGTGGATGGGAGGAGATGCTTATGGAAAAAATGGTATGCCATGTGGAGAAATACAAAAAGGGGAACGTAGTCTCCCGTGAGCTGCACAACGAACGGAAGAACAAAAATTACAGCAATGAGGAGATTGACCTTTCGCGGACGCATCTTAACTTTGCCTTGATTCAGAGGGATACCCGGAGCTATTACCGCTCTGTGATGGATCTGGTCGATAAACGTAACAATCCGACCGGAAAGGCAATGCGCAAGGACGCGGTTGTTCTCTGCGAAACTGTCATATCATCGAGCAATGATTTCTTTAAAGGGCTTTCTATAGAGGAACAGAGACGCTTCTTCGAGGATGCGGCAAAATATCTGCAGGATTTCTTTGGGAAGGAAAACTGCATATACGCAACAGTCCATTTTGATGAACATACACCGCACATGCACTTTGGGTTTGTGCCTTTGACAAAGGACAAACGGCTCTGCGCCAAAGAGGTCACTGCCCGTTCTGAACTGTTGCGCCTGCAGGACGAACTGCCCAGGTTCCTGCAGGATAGGGGGTTCCAGATCGAACGCGGTGAGTCCGGCTCCACGGCTGTCCATAAAAGCGTCCGACAGTACAAGGCAGATATGGAGAAGGAAAAGGCAACGCTTGAAGCCTCGATCCAGAAAGATAAAAAGGAGCTTTCACGGATCGCTTCCCAAAAGACTGAAATAAAATCCGTTGAGCAGATTCCGACAGGCAAGACAATGTTCAGCGGCAAAGTCACGGTTGACAGTGAAGATTACAGGAAAGTTGCCTCTCTCGCGAAGAAGCAGCTTGCCGCAGAGAACAGGGAAAAGAAGCTCTCCAGGGAGCTGTCCTCCGTCCAGAAAGAAAATGCAGTCTTGAAAACGGAAAACGAGGAAATGAGGGCGCAGCTCAGCAAACGGCAGTCCATCACAAAACGTCTTTCTGCGGCTTCTATGGAGACGGAACTGCGTGAGCTACGTGCGTTCAGATGGCTGGCTGAAAAATTTCTTTCGGAGCATGGTTTATTGGATTATTTCAGGAAAGCATTCATACATTCTAAAGAACGTGGGTTATGAGAGGTGCGCTTTGGCAAAACCGGAATCAGAGTATTATGACAGTAGGGAGGAAAATGTTATGGACTTACATTTTACAGAGATGCAGCGGATGGATATAAAGAAAGCGCTTAAAAGGGGAATATATAAAGAACTGCATGACAGAAATTATTTGTCAGATGCGCAACTAGATGAACTAATTAGCAAAAATATGTGAAATATCACTTGCGCATCATAGCTTGTCAGATTATACTGTAAGTGGTGATGTGTCCTGATAAGGAGGAGGACACTATGAATACTAATAAACTAAGGGTTGCTGCGTATTGCAGAGTTTCTACAGACAAGGATGACCAGACAAATTCCCTGCTCAGCCAGCGTCGTTATTTCGCGGATTATATCAGCCACCATGAAGGCTGGGCGCTGAGCGACGTATACTATGATGAGGGCATCAGTGGGACGCAGACGAAAAAGCGCGCCGGCTTCAATGCGATGATCGACGAAGCCATGCACGGCGGCATAGACCTGATCCTGACCAAAGAGGTATGCCGTTTCGCGAGGAACACGGTCGACACGCTCTCATACACCCGAAAGCTGAAAGACAGGGGAATCGGCGTTGTATTTACCATTGACAACATAGATACCCGCGACGCGGACGGTGAGCTGCGTCTGACTATTATGGCAAGCATCGCGCAGGAAGAAAGCCGTAAGACCTCTGAACGTGTAAAATGGGGTCAGAAACGCCGCATGGAGCAGGGCGTTGTTTTTGGACGTGACATGCTTGGATATACCGTCCGAAACGGTATATTATCTGTCAATGAAGAAGAAGTACCGCTTATCCGCGCAATCTTCCACAAATACACAAACGAAGGTAAGGGCACCCATGTGATCGCAAGGGAACTGCTTGAGGAAGGGATGCGCCCTATGAGGGTGAAACATTGGTCAAACACGGTCATTCTGCGTATTCTGCGGAACGAAAAGTATGTCGGCGACTTGTGCCAGAAAAAGACGTATACGCCGAACTATCTGACACACGCAAAGAAATACAATCGAGGTAACGAGGAAATGGTTTATCTGAAAAACCACCATGAACCGATCATTGACAGGGAATTGTGGGACCGGACGCAGGCTGAGCTTCTCAGGCGCTCCCCTTCAGAGGAAATGAAATCCAAGCACAGTAACCGTTACTGGTGCAGCGGGAAGCTCTACTGCGGATTGTGCGGCTGCCGTTATATCAGCAGAACAAAAAAGCTGAAAAACGGGACTACCTACAAGGCTTGGCGCTGTTTTGCCGGAGCCAGAAACGGAGCGGCGAAGATCTCCCCGGACGGGGAACATATTGGCTGCGATAACGGCTCCGTCAACGAGAAAGCCCTGCTTACCTGCATGCATTATTGCATCTGCCAGCTTCAGACAAACCAGAAGGAACTGAAACGGGAAATCGTGCAGGAAATCAACGAGATCAAAGGCATACATGGGAAAAAGCCGGACACGAAGCGTATAAAGGAGAAAATAGAAGCGCTTGCTGCCAAGAAAAGGAAAGCGATTGACCTGATGCTGGATGGTCTGATTACCAAATCAGACCTGCAGGAACAGACAGCATGGTATGACGAACAGCTCGCAGAGCTTAACGAGGCGCTGGATGCCGCCGGGAAACAGGATAAACTGAATGCGGCTCAGATTCATGAATACGAACGCTATCTGAGCGCGCTGGACGAAATCATGACCTTTGATGAAAGTAACGTAAGCCTGTATCGGGAAATCCTTGACAGAATGATCATTTTCCATGACAAGACTGTTGAAGTATGGCTGAAGTGTGTTCCTTTTGGCATGAAGCTAAGCATCGCTTCTCATGGGAAAAACGACGATTACCACACAGATGTTCTCTCTATGGAGATCATTGAGAAAGCCTAAAGCTCCGGAGGGTTTTCCCTTCCGGAGTACACTTAAAACCTGTGATGCGCAATTTCGGCACCGATACACCGATGTCAGTAAGCAAACCGGCAACCTGTCTGTCTTTCATCGAAAAGCGCTGGGACAGATAACGCATGGAAGCGGAAATCTCTCCGTCCGGCCCGCCGTACTGGCTGGCAATGAACTGCGCGAGCTTTGCGTTCGGCGTCGTGATGTTGATCGGATATTCAAGTCTTTTCTCATAATACCACATAACCTAGCAATTTCCTCCTTCCCACGGCCACGGCTGGTTTACCCACTGCCAGTATGTCTCGCAGTTCTCGTCGGCCTGCTTCAGCGTCAAAGGACCGTACAGCTTCGCGTACTCCTTCAGCGCCAGATTTCGTTTTTCATTGTGCTCACGGAAATACTGCAGCCCGCTCTGACAGTCCGGGTGCGTGTCAAGATAAAGCGCCGCTTCATAGGCCGCAAAGCTTACCTGATCGATATAAGCAAGCAGAGCCGCCCTGTCGCCGGTCGGCATCTCAGCGACGCGCGCGTATCCGGAATTACCTGCACATCCGCAGTCGTTCTGCGATGCGCGCTGTGCGTAATTGGCCGGTGCAGCCGTTCCCATATTGCCCGCGCAGCCGCAGTCATTCTGCATGGAACGCTGCGCATAATTATTCTGCGGAGTCTGCCCCGCGTTTCCAGTGCAGCCGCAGCCGCCCCGCATATTTACATTGCGCGGATTTGCGGACATATTCTGAGTCATATACGGATTTCGATTGTTGCTCATCTGCAGTACCCTCCTTTCCCGCAGAACGGTTTGTGCAGACACGGGAATACCGTCCCCACCTGAAGGCCCGTGCACACATCATAGGTCGATTCCCATTGCTGATACGGCACATAGGCCATCGCAAGCGGCGCCTGAGCTTCCGTCAAATGATAATAGATTTCGCTGACGCGGCCGTTTTCGATATCCTTGCAGCCGCAGTCAAGACTTTGTACCTCTGACATAGGAACTCCTTTCCTGAATGATCGATGTTCAATATCAGAATATGTCAGAGAACCCTCAAATGATAGTTGTACCATTTATGTGCATATACGGGAAAATGCTTGCATTGTCCTTCATAAAAATATATAATATATACAAATTTTTGAACAAAAAACAATCTGATTGTTTCATAGATGAGGGCTTATCATATGAGCGCGAAAAAAAGATATAACATCGGCGTCATGGTCGGCGGTATGCACGGCACATTCCCAAAGCAGATCATCAGCGGCGCGATCGCGGCCGGCGACGAGTTTGACGTAAATATCTGCCTCTTTCTGGGTACGCAGACGAAGGGTTACTTTCAGGACATTCTGCTGGACGAATACAAGCAGGACACATATGATTACCAGTTTAACACAGTATACGACTATGCGCTGATCAGCGGGCTCGACGGTCTGATCATCAGCTACGGGACGCTTGACCGGTATATGGGGGATATCACTGTAGAGGAATTCGCGGAAAAGTTCCGTCACATCCCCACCATCTTCATGTCAACCGTGACCGATCTCCCGGGCTGCCATTCTCTGATCTCAGATAATTATCAGGGGATTTCCATGGTAGTCGAGCATTTGATCGAGAAACACCACTGCGAGCATATTCTCTTTATGACCGGGCCGAAAAACAACACCGACTCGATTGAGCGCAAGCATGCCTATCTGGACACGATGGCCAGACATTCTCTGCCCGTCACTCCCAAAATGATCGGTACGGGCAATTTTTCCGAGTTCGTAAACGATGAGGTGGAAAAGCTGCTCGACGATAACCCTGACGCTCAGGCGATCGTGTTCGCGAATGACGATATGGCGATTGCAGGCTACAAAGTCTGCAAGAAACGGGGACTCGTTGTCGGAAAGGATATCTTAATCACCGGTTTTGATGATTCTGAAATCGCCGTGAGCATGAATCCGCCGCTCACCACGGTCGCGCAGGACGGAGTCGCCATGTCCCGCACAGCGATCCATGATATGCTGCGTGTCCTGCAGCATGACAATGTCGTTTCCCGCCGCATTCCCGTCTCGTTTGTTCAGCGGGAATCCTGCGGCTGTCCGCCTGCGGAGGAGTCCGGGAAAATCCCCGCGACGGATCTTGCGCAGGAGGTTCACAAGCTGACCCTGACAATTGCGGACATGAAGGCTGAATTCACGAACTTCCAGCGCAAATCGTGGTTTATCCCGATTATTGCGCGAGAGCTGAATGATTACATGGATGATGAAAAGGAATTTTGTCTCCAGATCATGGAGCGGATCCGGGAACTACGCACGAAGGCATCCTATCTCTTCCTGCTCGACCCGCCGATCGTCTACGACGGTAAAAGCGACTGGACGTGTCCGGAAACGCTGCGTCTGGCCTCCTTCTACCGCAACGGTCGCTCCGTCTCCTACGAGCCGTCCGACCGACCGCATGTGACTGCGGACAATCCTATCTCCAAGCTTACGCACGACGGGGATCTGCACAATTTCATGACCTTTCTGCTGTTTTCCGGCGAAAGACAGTACGGGCTTCTGCAGTGCGACATCAAGAGTGAGGATTTCTCCTTCTTCTATTTTCTCAGCCTTCAGATCGGCCTGTCTTTGCGCTATCTGGAGATCAGCAAGGCCGAGGCTGCGTATCGCCTCGCGATGTCCAACGACATGGAGAAAATCCGCGAGGAGAACCGTGCGCTCGATATCAAGTCCGGCTATGACAAGCTGACCGGGCTGCTGAATCTGCACGGATTGACGGACCGCATCACAAAGGTGCATCAGACGGTCACCACGGAAAACGCCCACATGATCTACGCCGATCTGGATCACCTGAAGGAGATCAACGATACTTGGGGACATTTCGAGGGGAATTTCGCGCTTCAGTCGATCAGCAACATCCTGAAATCGTGCCTGCGCGATTCGGATATCGTCGCGCGCGTCGGCGGAGACGAGTTCGTTGCCCTCGTGACATCCGGCTCCGAGACATTTGAATCGCTTTTCCGTGAGCGCATCGCCACGGCCTGCCGCGAGCTGAACGCATCCTCCGGCAAGCCCTACTATGTAGAGATCTCCATGGGAATCACGCGCTTCCATCTGAAGCCTGAGACAGACCTGCAGTCTGTTGTAGCCGAGGCCGATAAGCGCTTGTACGAGGCCAAGAAAAGCCGACGCTCATCCATCCGCAAATAAAATCTTCCTTTGCAGAAAATTGCCCTGCGGCACCGTTTTGATTTCCGGTATCGCAGGGCTTTTTATGAATTCTATATCAGCGAAAATCCGGCGCCCCGACCATGTTGTATGGGGTAACCTGATAGACGTAATAATTAAGCCAGTTCGTATAGAGATTGTTCGCGTGTGAACGCCAGCGCAGGAGCGGCTTGACGTTCGGATCATCGTTTTCATAATAATTCTTCGGGATCTCGATCGGCAGACCCTTGCCCAGATCGCGCCGGTACTCTCCGTCCAGCGTCACCCTGTCGTATTCCGGGTGTCCCATGACAAAAATCTTCCGGCCGTTGTCCGCCATCGCAAGGAACAGTCCCGCCTCATCGGATTCCGCAAGGATCGTCAGCTCCTTCACCTTGCGAATCTCCTCGATCGGCACATCCGTATGCCTCGAATGCGGCGCAAGGAACACATCATCAAATCCGCGCACCAGCGGAATCTTGCGGTTCAGGACGCGGTGCCAGAACAGTCCGAACAGCTTCTTGTCCAGCAGCCTCTTCTGAAGACCGTAGTGGTAATACAGCCCGGCCTGCGCGGCCCAGCAAAGATAGATCGTCGAGGTAACATTCTCCTCCGTCCAGTCAATGATCCGGGTAAGCTCTTCCCAGTAATCCACTTCTTCAAATTCCATCAGCTCTACCGGCGCGCCTGTGATGATCATCCCGTCAAAGCGGCGGTTTCTGATCTCCTCAAACTCCACATAAAACTCGTTCAGATGGCTGGTCGACGTATTCTTCGACTCATGGGAGCTCACCTTTACGAAGGTCACATCCACTTGAAGCGGAGTGTTGGAAAGCGAACGCAGCAATTGCAGTTCCGTCTCCTCCTTGAGCGGCATGAGATTGAGGATCGCAATGTGGATCGGCCGGATGTCCTGATGGATCGCCCGATTCTCATCCATTACGAAGATATTCTCCCGCTCCAGAATTTCTCTCGCCGGCAAATTGCTCTGTACTTTAATTGGCATATTCTGTCTTCTCCTTTATCGCATCATATCCAGAAAATCCTCTTCTGACAAGATCGGGATCCCCAGCTCCGCCGCTTTTTTGTTCTTGGACGAGGTCGACATCGTATCATTGTTGATCAGATAGTCCGTCTTCTTTGACACGGAGCCCGATACCTTGCCGCCCCGCTCCTCGATATAAGCCTTGAGCTCGTCGCGATTCGCGAAGTGGTTCACACTGCCCGTAATCACAAACGTCTTGCCCGCAAGCGCCTGCGGCGCGGTCTCCTCCGGCGCCTCCTCCAGATCGAGCTCCCTAAGAAGCAGATCCAGCGTTTCACAGTTTTCCCGGTCGGCAAAATAGTCCGCCACGGACGCCGCGATCACCTCTCCCAGCCCTTCGATCGAGGCAAGCTCGTCCTTCGCGCTGTTTCGAAGCTTTGTGAGATCGTACCCGCAAAACTGACACAGAAGCCGCGCGTTCGCCGTCCCGATATTCGGGATTCCGAGCCCGTAGATCAGCCTCGGAAGCGTCGTATGGCGCGCCCGCTCAACGCTTTCGATCAGATTCGCGTAGGATTTCTCGCCGAATCCCTCCATTTCTACGATCTCTTCACGGTGATCGTCCAGATGAAAGATATCGGCATACGTATGAATATACCCTTTTGCGATGAATTTTTCAAGAGTAGCTTCCGACAAACCCTCTATATTCAGCGCATTTCTGCTCACAAACAAGGTAAATGATTTGATCTTCTTTGCGCTGCACTGCTCGTTCGTACAGTAAAGCGTCTCCGCGTCATTCATCGAACGGATCTCGGTCCGCCCTCCGCATACCGGGCAGGTCTTCGGAATCTCGATGTTCCCGCTCCCGGTCAGATTCTCCGCGATCTGCGGGATAATCATGTTCGCCTTGTAGACCGTGACCGTATCCCCTATCCCGAGCTTCATCGCTTTCATAATGCTCAGATTGTGTACGCTCGCGCGGCTGACCGTCGTGCCCTCCAGCTCTACCGGGTCAAAGACTGCCACCGGGTTGATGAGTCCCGTCCGCGACGGACTCCACTCGATCTCCCGCAGCGTCGTCTCGCACGTCTCATCCTGCCACTTGAAGGCAATCGAATCGCGCGGAAACTTGGCCGTGCGGCCGAGCGACTGCCCATATGCAATGTCATTGTAGGTAACGACAAGCCCGTCCGACGGCACGTCATAGTGCACAATCTTCTCCGCAAACCATGACACCGTCTCCTCCATCGTGTCGGCTGTCGCGTGACGGTATTCCACCGTCTCAAATCCCTGCCGTCTCAGCCACTCGAACTGATTGCTGCGCAGATTTCCGAAATCCACATTCTCCGCTTTTACCAACGCAAACGCATAGAACCGGACATGCCGATTCGCGGTAATCTCGTTATTCAGTTGGCGCACCGAGCCGCTGCAGAGATTGCGCGGATTCTTGTAGCGTGCCTGTGCATCCTCAATCTCGCTGTTGATCTTCTCAAATTCAGAGTATGTGATGACGGCCTCCCCGCGCAGGATCAGCTCCCCCTGATAGGGAATGCGAAGCGGAATGTTCTGGAATACCCGCGCGTTGTTGGTGATCACCTCGCCGATCTCCCCGTTTCCTCTCGTGACCGCTTTTTCGAGCGTCCCGTTCCGATACGTCAGCACCACGGTAAGCCCGTCGAGCTTCCATGAGACCAGCACCTCGTGACCGTCCGCAAAAGTCCTCAGCTCTTCGCGCTCCTTTGTCTTTCCGAGAGAAAGCATCGGGGATTCGTGGCGTTCCTTCGGAAGCGCGTCGAGCGCCTCATAGCCGACCGTAACGGTCGGGCTGCCCGCCAGCACGGTCCCCGTCTCCTGTTCAAGCTTCACAAGCTCGTCATAGAGGTTGTCATATTCCAGATTGCTCATGATCTCACGGTCTTCCTGATAATACGCCTTTGACGCCTCGCGAAGCCGTTCTGATATTTCCTTCATCCGCTCAATCTTCTGATTCATCGCTTTTCTGATTCCTTTCCCGGATTTTTGGAGTCCCGGAGCTGTTCCTGAAGCTGCGCAAACTCTTTGCGCGTGACGGCTCTGTACTCGCCCGGCTTCAGATTGCCGAGTTTAATATTCATAATTCGTACCCGCACAAGACGCTTGACCTTGTAATGAAGCGTCTCGCACATCCTCCTGATCTGCCGGTTCAGCCCCTGCGTGAGCACCAGCCGGAACTGACATTCCCCCGCCAGCTCGATCCGGCAGGGTCGTGTGGTAACACCGAGATCCTTCAGATACACGCCGGCCGCCATTTTGTGCAGAAAATCCGGCGTGATATCCTTGTCCACCGTGACAAGATACTCTTTCTCATGATAGTTCCCGGCGCGCATGATCTTATTCAGGATATCCCCGTAATTCGTCATCAGGAGAAGCCCCTCCGAATCCTTGTCAAGCCGCCCGACGGAAAAAATACGCTTGGGATAATTCACCACATCATAAATCGTCCGATCGCCCCAGCGGCGGTCCGTCGTACATACCACACCGCGCGGCTTATTGACCGCCAGCAGGATCATTTCCCGCTCCGGCTCAACGCTTCGGCCGTTCACCGACACCTTCTGTCCCCGCGATATTTTCTGTCCCTGCACCGCTCTTTGGCCGTCGACAAACACCTTTCCCGCCTCAATCAGCCGGTCCGCCTCACGTCTCGAACAGAAGCCGGCGTCGCTCAGGTACTTGTTCAGCCGCACCTCGTCGGAGGTCTGCTTTTTTGTAAATTTATGTTCCTTCGTATTGTTTTCTCTCACCGCCGTATCTGTCCTTCCGCCGTTTTGCTCTGCTGCCTTTTGCTTTTTTGCCTCGTTCCTGCCTGTCCTTCCGCCGTTTTGCGTTGCTGCCTTTTGCATTTTGAGCCTTGCCCGTATCTTACCACATTCCGGAAACAGAGACAACAGCTTCGCGAAAAATAAAAAAAGAGGATCACCGCAGATCGCGACAATCCCCTTGCCATCCTTGTCTTTTCGTGATTATCCGGCTGTGAGATACTGCGTCATCACGTATCCCTCGGTCGGCGTTCCCTCCGAAGAATAATACCTGACATGGGACCAGCCGTTGTCAAGATTTTCAAGCACCTCGACCTGCATCCCGGGCGCCAGTGTCCCATATTTCGTGCTCTCCGCGGAAGGCTCCTCGCGGACGTTCACGCCCGTAGAAGCGTACATCGTGCCTGTCTGACCGCCGCCTTCGACTCCGTCCGTATCGCCGTCCTCCTGACCGTCCTCAGAGCCGTCGCCGTCCGTCCCGTCCGTGTCGCCGCTGCCCTCTCCGCTGTTGATCGAAGCGATGAACGATTCCAAATCCGGATCCTGCGCGATGCAGTCCTCATATCTGTCCGCGACATCCTTTCTCAGCACCTGCACGTCGTCATCCGATCCTACCTGCTCCAGATACGCCTTCTGATCTGCATGGCTGTCTATATCCGACACGATCAGATTGCCCTCTTCATCCGTAACCAGATACAGTCCGCGCAGCGTCGGGATCAGCGTATCAACGCCCGTAACCTTCGCGTCAAAATAAGCAAACACAACATACGAACCCGAGGTCAGTCCTGCCTTGGAGTAGGTCATAAGGTTGTTGTAAGCCTCTATCACATCGTCCAGAGACTCATAGCCCGCCTTCGACTTGTCGTCCATCACCTCGCAGATCTCTCCGAGCGTGTCATAATCCTGATTCAGCTTGGCCGTGTAGTACCGCGTCACGAAATCCAGCACGTCCTTCTGATTCCGCTCGAGCGCGTCTCCCGCCGTAGTGATCGGCGTATCCGCCTTATCGTCGTCTGCGGCCTTCGTCTCCTGCTCGACCACCTTGTCGCTCTTCTTGGGCTTCTCCTCACCCGATTTCTTGTGTCCCCCGATCAGCCGGACCGCGAACACGATGATCAGAATGACTAAGAGCCCGGCCACACCAAGCAGAATGTATCTCAGATTATCGGAAATCCATTCTCTGATATCGTCTAACATTGCCCTGTCCCCCTCATATTTTCTTTTTCCCTCAAAAATCTCATTTAATATCAAGATAATTTTAGCATATTTATACATAGATGTAAAGCAAACGATTCTTAAAAGAATCCTAAATCCGCGCTTTACTTTTTCAAAAAACTATGCTAATATGAGTGGGCAATTTTGAGATGCACTTGTAGCTCAGGGGATAGAGCAGCGGTTTCCGGTACCGCGTGTCGGGGGTTCGATTCCCTCCAAGTGCGTTTTTTGTGAAATCTGCTGCGCACGGCTTTCGAAGAAGTCTGCCGCAGCTTTTTTCATGCCGCTTCGGAGGCGACCGCAGCCAGTCTCTTCTCCTCTCTGAAATAGCGATATACGCTGTCGCCCAGAATCTCCTCCTCCGCAACGCATTCCTCATTGATCTCGCAGACGATCTTTCTGAGCTCCTTCGGCTTGAAATCCTCCATGACCGGAACGATCATGCACTCATGCACGCTGCTCGGCAGGATGAAAAAATCGCTTTTCAGCCTCTCCGCGACCGCCTCCAGAACCGTCGGATAAAGGATTACGGCTGCTCCGAAGCTCTTTTCCGCATTTGTCAGCACATACATCGGGATCTGATCCGTACAGGACTCCTCAATCTGTATTCCCATCATATCGCGGAGCACATCGGCAATATAGATGCAGGCATACGGCATAAGCCTCGCCGTATTGCTCATCGCCGCATCATTAAGCTCCTCGAAATCGGCATCCCACATCTCCATGTGGTCGTTTTTCACCAAGATCCCGGCGTCTCCGAACGTGTCATCATCCATCTTATAGTAATACACAACGGCCAGATCGAGAAATTTCCTGTGCGGAACCTGCCCGAGCAGCTCCCGGTTTTTCGCATAGTTCACCAGCCTGCATACAACCCGCTTCCGCACCTGCTCAAAGTCCGTATAAAAGGACAGATCATATCTTTCGTCTTTCGCATGACACCTGTGGAATTCTACGATCTGCTCCGCAAGCTCGTCTATGCTGAAGCCCCTCTGATACTGCCGATAATAGGGATCGAGACAGATCGCAGGCGCGACGTTGCTGTTCCCGTTCAGAATCGTGATCGTGTCTACACAGTTTCGATTGTTCTTCAGCACGGACGCAAGCCTTACATTACAGCATCCTCCCGCTTTCTTTTGTACAGAATCTCTGATCGTCTCCAAAAAATTCTGATACTCCAATTACAAACCACCTTTCCATATGCATTTTTATAAATTTGAAATTTGTGTGCGATCGCACCCGAAGCGTCTTCGCGCTCAGAATTTACATCTCACAATATATCATATAATTCAACATATTGCAAGTTATTATTTCTAAAATATTTATAAAGTTTTTGCCTCAAAAAAGAAGCCGCCCGGCCTTTGCCGGACAGCTCCCGTATTTTCTCTTTCTTCAAATCAATCGCAGCTTGAATCCTCCGCATACAGATCAGGACGCTTATACTCTGGAAAGGTACTCGCCTGTTCTCGTATCGATCTTCAGCTTGTCCCCGGTCTCCACGAACAGCGGAACATACACCGTCGCGCCCGTCTCAACCGTAGCCGGCTTCGTCGCGCCTGTCGCCGTATCGCCCTTGAAGCCCGGCTCCGTGTCCGTCACCTCAAGCTCTACGAAGAGAGGCGGCTCTACTGCAAATACGTTGCCGTTGTGAGAACAGATCTTCACCATCTCGTTCTCCTTCACAAACTTCAGCGCATCGCCGATCGCATCCTGATTCAGAGCAATCTGATCATATGTCTCCGTGTTCATGAAATGGAAAAGGTCTCCGTCTGAATAGAGATACTGCATCTCCACGCGGTCAATACGCGCCTGCGGGAACTTTTCAGTCGGACGGAACGTCTTCTCTACCACGCCGCCGCTGATGATATTTTTCAGCTTCGTTCTGACAAAAGCCGCTCCCTTGCCCGGCTTTACATGCTGGAACTCGAGAATCTGGTAAACGCTTCCCTCCATCTCCAAGGTAATGCCGTTCCTAAAATCACCTGCTGAAATCATAGTCTGTCTTCCTCCTTATACTTTTCCGTCCCACAGATACAGAAATGATAGGCTGTTCTATGGTATCCATATCCGGACAGGATTCCGTTGAATCACATTATCTGTAATATTCTACCGTATTCATACATATTTTTCAACTGTTTTTTGCATTATCTTACTCGCGTTTACATATTAAAGCTGAATACAAAGGATTATTTGAAAAAGGAAGAGATCTATGCTGATTAAAAACGGAACCATCCTCTCGCCCGGCGCCGGCGAACAGTACCCAGCCGACGTGCGCATAAGCAACGGCGTCGTCACAGAAATCTCCGAAAAGGGAGGCCGTCTCGACGCGCAAGACCGCGAGGATGTCATCGACGCCTCCGGATGTATGGTCGCGCCGGGGCTTGTCGACGTACACGTCCATTTTCGGGATCCCGGTCAAACATGGAAGGAGGATCTGCACACCGGAGCGCTGGCCGCGGCGGCGGGCGGCTTCACGACCGTCGTCTGTATGGCAAACACGCGCCCGGCCGTAGACAATACAAAAACGCTGAACGATCTTCTCACGCGGGCAAAGGCCGAGAAAATCCGCCTACGCTTTGCCGCCGCGATCTCAAGGGGCTTGAAGGGACAAGAGCTGACCGATTTTTCCGCGCTGGCCGCGGCCGGAGCCTGCGGCTTCACCGACGACGGCGTCCCGCTGCTTGACGAGAAGCTGACCGAACAGGCGATGCTGAATGCCCGCGCGCTCGGACTGCCACTCTCCTTTCACGAGGAACATCCGGCTTTCATCGAAAAACCGGGGATGAACCGCACCGCGCCTGCGATCGCCGAGGACATTCTGGTCGCCCGCGACTGCATGCTGGCTCTGCACACAGGCGCGTCGGTCAACATCCAGCACATCAGCTCGGCGCATTCCGTCGCGCTTGTACGCACCGCCAAATCGCTCGGCGCCCATGTGTTTGCCGAAGCCACGCCTCACCACTTCTCACTCACGGAGGATGCAGTCGCGGAGCACGGCACATATGCCAAAATGAATCCGCCGCTTCGCACCGAAGCCGACCGGCTGGCGATCATCGACGGATTGGCGGACGGCACGATCGATCTGATTGCCACCGACCATGCGCCGCACAGCACAGAAGAAAAAAAGAAGGATAATTTCTTTGATGCGCCGAGCGGAATCATCGGACTCGAGACTTCGCTTGCGCTCGGGATCACGAATCTGGTGCGCCCCGGCCATTTGACGCTTTTGCAGCTTCTGGAGCGCATGACTGTCGATCCCGCAAAGCTGTATCGACTAAACGCGCTGGCGCAGCAGGATTGTCGTGCCGGGCAGGATCGCTACTCCGCACAAGAGCGTCATGCCGGGCAGGAGCGCCACTCCGCACAAGAACGTCATGCCGGGCAGGAGCGTCATGCCGAACAGCCGCTCTACGGTTCTCTCGTCCCGGGCTGCGCCGCCGACCTTGTGATCTTCCGTCCGGACGAGACATTTATCGCCGGGAACTACCGCTCGAAATCCGAGAACAGTCCGTTCACGGGAGCAGAGCTGTACGGGAAGGTTCATTACACGATCTGCGACGGGAAAATCGCATACGTTTACAATACGTGATAATACGGACATATGTTCTCATAATGCCCGTCTTTCATCCGAAAGCCGCCCGGTATCGTTCCGAGCGGCACAAAGCCCAGACGCTCATACAGATGTCTCGCGTGAACATTGCTCTCGACGACAGCGTTAAACTGCATCAAGCCGAATCCAAGCCGCTTTGCGTTTTCCAGACAATCCGTCACCAAGCGTTCTCCGATATGCCGTCCTCTGCGTTCCCGGCTCACGGCATAGCTTGCGTTGCAGATATGCCCGCACCGTCCCACATTGTTCGGGTGCAGAATATACAGGCCGACGACTGCGCCGTCCTCTTCCGCGACTCCGCAGTAGCTCTGCGCCGAGAAGAACTCGGCTCCTGTGTCCGGATCAAGCAGTTCCTCCTGCGGGAACGCGACCCCATCCTCCACCACTTCATTCCATATCCGGATCATCTCCGGCAAATCATTCTTCCTGTATTCTCTGGTCTGTATCATTTCTTTTCTCCTGTTCTTCCGTTTTTTGATCGTCTTCTATCGATCAAATGTAAACCAGTCAAACGCCGCCTCGCCGATGCCGCAGAACTCGAAATACACCGCGCGCCTGCCGATGATCCCGCAGGTAAGCGGCACGCAATACTCCTTCCTGCCCGGCTCCGCGTCAAACTGCGCGGCCACTCTGCCGCGCCACGCGTCGACCCTGACGTTCACATGCATCTTTTCGCTGCAACTCATCGAGACAGTACAGGTCTTCGGGGCATTCAGGCCGAACTGCAGATAGCGGAAGCCTGCCGTCGTGCCGTCCTTGATGTGCACGATTGGGGCGGAGACGCCGTCCTCCTGCTCATACACCGGCTTGATATACGCCTGTCCGAGCGGCGTAATGTGGCAGGCGTAGCCTGCGGAGATGATTTTATAAGCGTCGATACCCCCTACCGACGCGCCCGAAGAGGTCTCCTCCACCGGCTTTGCGCACACCGGCTCGCCATTTATGTAGGTAACGTCGCCGATATAGATTTTCCCGTCCTTTCCGACTGCGATCTCAACCGGCTCGATCATGCCTTGTCTGGAAAATTCGTCTGTGCCGGTCTGGCGATGATAAAAAATATACCACTGACCGTTAATCTCCACGAGACCGCCGTGGTTGTTGCCCCAGCGATACGTCTGCTGACCGCTTCCGTCCGGAAGTCTCAGGATCTCGCCACCGTTGAACGAGATGTCTCCCCCGTCCTGATACCCGTCAAGCGGACGGTCAGACCACTTATAGCTGAGAAAGCCGTTGCACGGACTGTACACGCCCAGCTCCGGCACAGGCGTCACATAGCGCTTCGAGTAGACATAGACGTATTTCCCGTTGATCTTGCGCGGGGAGGACGCCTCAAAGAAAGCGTCTCGCAGGTCAATGCCTGCCTCGTTGTTCTTCTCGTTCCACGGATCCGGCGTGTGCCCGACGGGATCACAGCGCAGAGTGCCTTCTTTGATCGTACACATATCGTCCTCCAGCTCCGCGCAAAACGCCCGGCAGAATCCCCAAAACGCATACACCCTGCCGTCATCGTCCACCAGAACGCCCGGATCAAAGCCGAGCTGCGTAAGCTTCGGGTTTTCAAACGGTCCGGCCGGATTTTTCGATGAGGCGACCATGACCCTTGAGCCGTGATCCTCGGCGGCATAGAGATAGAAGGTGTCGCCCTTCTGCACCACATCCGGCGCGAAGAGAATGGAATCGTCGGCCGCGCGGTAACAGACGCCGTGGCAGGTCCAGTCTGTCAGGTCGTCCACCGGCGCGCTCCAGACTACTTGATCTCTTCCGCAATACTCGGTGCGCTCGGTGTCATGCGAACCGTAGACATAGACGCGCTTCTCACCGTTATGCTCGAAGACGCGCGGCTCGCCATCCGGAACATGCTCCCAGAGCGGAAGGTACGGGTTGGCGGATTTCAATCGTTCTTTCATCGCAGTTCTCCTTTAGAATTCATGAAATATAATGTCCGGCTCTTCAATATTCGCGTAACAGCATTATTAAGTGCCTGAACAAGAGAAAAGCAAAATCAGATGTACAAAATACGGATATAAATGGAAACCACAAATAAGACTGGAATTTTATGAATACATTGCTTCTTCTAATTTTCTCAAAGTTAAAAAAAGTGATATACAACCCTCAGCTTTTGAATCATAGGTTTGCAAGTATTCGGAACTGTCAATAAATCCAACGTTTCTGTATAATCTTTCGCCTTCATCGTTTGCCCGCAAAAAAATGACCTTAAACCCAATGGTATTCATCGACATATAATATAAATCCTCTAAAAACATCATAAAAAACAATGTCGAGTAATGATGTTTCCCATTATCTATATTATATGCAGGTTGTTTTTTTAGCGCACGATCAATAGCAAACATTTTTATTTCGACACAAGGAATGCTCGATAATACTTGACCTTGTTCGTTTACTTCCTTTGCATGATATTTCTCTCCACTTTCATAATAACTAAGACTATGAGCTTTTATTGTTGCATATGCATATATACGACTTATTTTCTTACTTTCATCCTTATCTTCATCTTTATCTACTTCATCTCGTCTTACCAGTACATATGTAACTCCGTCTCCACTTACTACATCTTTTGAAGCCTGATAATGTAAATAGTCCGACATATCATCATTTCCGCAATCAAAGCGCATGATAATATCATCGGACAATTTACCCTCTCTTTTTAATGCTTCTAATTCTTTGTATACCCAAATACCATTATTCATCTTTTATTCAGTCTTTTAGCGATAAGAGCGTCCGCAGCGTCAGCAACAGAATTATCAGCCGATTCTCGCAACCTTTTGCACTCTTTCCAGAAATCTTGATTTGGCATGTTCTTATTTAATTCACAAAAAAATTTAGAGGCTTTGCCATTTTCAATAATCGTTGAAGGTGTTCTCTCTAACTGCGCTATTGCCATCTTATCTTTACCTCCTCTGTGTATTTTGAAGTCTCTAACCCGCAATCTTACGATTCTATACATACTACACCACTTCTAAAATGATAATTATAGTATACCATACCGCATGGAGTATATCATAAAGAACTTATCGCAAGTTTCGAGGTTTTCTTCTTTACCTTTTCATCTACACACATAATACCCCATTTTTGTTCGCGGTTCAACACTTTTCTGATATTTTATATTCGCACTGGCAATAGTCGTATTCATAGAGTAAGTCTATATAATAATTACGTATTAATTTGTGCCTTACGTCTCAGGCATCTGTTCGGAAACATATTTACAAAATACGAAATCATGTCTCCGCCTCGCGCAGCCGTTCCACAATACTCGCGCGCATCAGCCTCCTGCACGCCAGATACGGCAGGAGCACGGAAGCTCCCAGAAATACCGGCAGCAGGATCAGGTACGGCAGCGCCGTAAACCGGTAGCGGAAGAACATGAGCATCTGTTCCAGACTTCCGACCGCGAAATATCCGATCAGGCACCCGGAAACAATGCCAAGCGCCCCGGCGATCACCGCATAATACACGCCCTCATACATCAGAAGCTGCAAAAGCTGTTTTCCCGTCAAACCGATGCTCTGCAGCATCGCAAACTCACGGCGGCGCGCCTGAATTCCGGTCAGAACGGCATTCAGGAAATTCAGGATACCGACCAAGGCAATGATCGCCGCCAGCACGACGCCGATCAGTCCGACCGACCGTACCATCTGCGAAAACTCCGCCCTCAGCGTGTCCGCCGAGAGATATCCCATCTGCGGGTTGACATTTTTCGTGTACTGCTTCGCAAAATCCTCGAACGCTTCCCGCTGCTCCGGTTCCACTTCATAGGCGACCGCCAGAAGCTGGCTCACCCCGTACTCGCTCTGCTGCTTCATATCCGCAAGCGGCAGTACAAGGTCGAAGGAGTCCGGAGAGATCCCTCCGTCCCGCATGCTCGCGGGCAGATCGACCACCGCCATCACCTCGTATTCCTTTTCCTGCGTGTTTGTCAGATCAACATACTGCGTATTACCATCGTCATCCAGCTCTTCCTCATACTTTGAGTCCGCCGTCGCCATTCTCACCGTAATCCGCTCGCCCGCATGGTACAAAGGCTCGTCGGTCTGCGTATTTCCGTAAAAGTTCCCGACCAGCGCATACTCTCCGCTCTGAAATTTCTCCGCGTCAAACGAGCCCTCCAGCACCGGAATCCGTTCCAGAAGCTTTGGCGTGTATGCGTATTCGTTCGTGTAGATCCCGTATTCTCCGGTCTTGACCTTCTCGATCGTCTCTCTGGACAGATCCCCGTACCTGTCATCAAAGAAGACCAGTCCCTGCTCATCGAGAGCGGTAAGCTTCTCTCTGGCCGCCTCGCTCAAGTGCATTTTCGGCCCGCCGTACCGCACCCAGATCTCATCTCTCGCCGTGATCCCCTGCTGTCTGTCCGCCCCGGCGATATATGCCTCGTCAAGCGCCATATCCGCGCTGATTCGGCTGCCGGTCAGATTCGTATTCGCAAGCAGAAAATCCCCTGTCATCCGCGCTTCAATATAGGAATCAAGCCGAAAGCTGTTCATTGCGGTCAGGACAAGCGCGAGCAGAACGATTGAGAACGTCATCGACAGCACGACCGCGCAGGTCTTCCCCTTGTTCCGCCCGAGATTCGCAAGCGCCATCCGTCGGATCCTGCTGCCGGACTTCGCGGTTCGTAAGTCCCGTACACTCCTCCTCGGTATATCTCGTACGCTCTTCCTCGATATATCTCGTACGCGCTTCTTCGGTATGTTTCGCGCTTTCTTCCCCGGCTTCATTCCGTCCGCCGACTGCATCTCCCGCACAGATGCCTCGCCGCTCCCCTGCGGCATCCCTTTTCGGTTGTTTTTCTTTCTCCGTCCCGTGCTGCTTCCCTCCGTATAACGCACCGCCTCCACCGGTGAAATTTTGGCGGCAATGCGCGCCGGTTTCCGGCAGCTTATATACACGGTTATCAGCGAAAGCAGCGCTCCGAAAACAAAGATCCACGGGCTGAGGGAAATGTCCGCCTCCATCCCGCCCAGATCCAAGTATCCGGTTGCAATCGGAAAAAGAAGTTTACATAATAGAAATCCCAAAAGCAGTCCCGCCGGAATCCCAAACGCCGAGAGAATCCAAGCCTGCCGCCGCACCAGCTTCCGTATCTGCTTTCCGGTCGTCCCGACCGTTTTCAGAAGTCCGTAAAAGCGGATATCTCCGAGAATCGAAATCTGAAAAATGTTGTGAATGATCAGATAGCCGGTGAAGATCACGATTAACAAAGCACATACGAGTATTCCAATTTGAACGGGATCAAGTCCTTCCATACGGCTGCTCATATAAGCCCAATTCACGCCATAATCCACTTCCGTTTTCGGCTCGTATCCTGCTTCTTCAATAATCCTTCGGACACGCTCCTCAATCCCGCCGGAGCTTTTGAACCACAAATTCACGTTATATAACCCCATACCAATATACTCCGGGTGTTCCTTGTCAAGCGCGGCAAATTCCTCTTCCGTACGCCCGTCACACAATTCTTCCCAGTATTCCTCTGACAGATAAAGCTCGCTCGCATGACTGATGTAGGTGCCGGTATACCAGCCGCAGAGCGTAAATGTCTCGCTGTGCGGCTCACCCAGAAAGTGAAAAGTGATCGGTACCTGCGCGCCGATCTCCGGCTCTATGCCCAGCGTATCGAGGACAATCGTGTCCGCGACCAGATCAAGCCGTTTTTCCGGCATCCGACCCTCCTTGAGCTCGATAAAAGAGTTTTCCAGCTCCTCATCACCCGAGGCATAGCGCAGTTCGCTCTGCCTGTCTGTGATGTTCTCCGCGATGCCGAGAAAAATATTCCATGAATAATCCTTCACTTCAGAGCTTTCAACGATCCGCTCCATCTGCTCTCTTGTCACGTCCTTCAGTCCGGCATGCGTGCGCGTCCCGACCTCCCGCATCGTCTCCTCCTCCGTGATCTGGATACTCCCCTCCAAAAACGTAAAGATGCCGGAAAACAACAGACTGGTGAGCGCGATCGCAAGCACCGCGATCCGGTTGCGCACGCGACTGCTTTGGAGACTGCGCACCGACAGACGGCGAACGACCTTCTGATTATTATTTCTCATCTCTGTCCCCTCCCCTGCCAGCCCGGCAAATGTGCTCCTGTCCCGGTCTCGCTTTCGTTCCCGCCTATATTGCTCTTCCAGATTCTTCCGTCCTCACTTCCGTTCACGGCTACATTGCTCTTCCAGATCCCTCCGCTCTCGCTTCCGTTCCCGCCTATATCGCTCTTCCAGATCCTTCCGTCCTCGATGCGGATCACACGGCTGCACAGTTGCGCCAGCGACTCGTTGTGCGTAATCATCACGATTGTCTGGGCGAACTGCTCCCCGGTCACTTTCAGAAGTCCGACGACCTCCTTCGAATTGCGCGAATCCAGATTCCCGGTCGGTTCGTCCGCCAATATGATTGCAGGCTTGCTCGCCAGCGCCCTCGCGATCGCCACGCGCTGCTGCTGCCCGCCCGATAGCTGATTCGGCATGCTTGTTCTGCGCTCATAGATCCCGAGAGTCTTCATTACCTCGCGCACAAAATCCCTGTCCGGCTTCTCCCCGTCCAGCTCCAGCGGCAGCACAACATTCTCATAGACATTAAGCACAGGCACAAGATTGTAATTCTGAAAAATAAACCCGATATTCCTCCTTCGAAAGATTGTCAGCTCCGTCTCTTTCAATGCCGAGATATCCTTGCCGTCTACGATCACCTTGCCCGCCGTCGGGTAGTCGAGTCCGCCGAGCATATGCAAGAGCGTCGACTTGCCGCTCCCGGAGCTTCCGACTACGGCGGCAAACTCGCCCTCCTCAACACTCAGATCAACGCCGTCCAGCGCTTTCACAAGGCTTACCCCGCTCCCATAGTATTTCTTCAGTCCGACCGTCTTCAAAATTTCCAAATTCGTGTCCTCCTTTTCACTGCACCACAGATTTATCGCATCTGACTATCTTAGAAAGTGCAGAATCTACACGTAAAATACTTTGCAGTTTTTTGCCATACATCCTGCCTTTCCCTTTATCCCAGTATAGCGAGACATGCTGACAGCACGCTGACAATGCCAAAAAAAATACTGACAGATCTGTCAGTATTTCATATATACTCAAAAATGCCTTGAATCGCGTCAGATATGTTCATCATTTCAGGCAGAGGCAATCTGCCCATTTTTCGATAGCCCCGGACGGACAAATCCAGCAACGCAAGTTTTTCACAGTGAATATATCCCTCCGTATTTTCTGCAGACATCCATATGTGCAGAGGTCCCGGCCCGGAATTATGTATGATCGGACATCCTATAATCTCGCCGCTGGTATTGAAAAAATCTTTACTGGCAACCAATACCGGATGTTTAATGCCTTCAATTTTCAGAATATCTCCCTGATGCAGTCCTTCCATTACCAAACCTCTCGCCCAACAGACCCTCCCCAATCATATTCGCCGTCAAGCATAAGCTTCCCGTCAAATTCTGCCGCTCTTTCTTCCAACGTTTTATGGCGAAACGGTTTCGCCAAAGTAATGACGCCATCGGACACTTTAACGTCCAGCACTTCATTCAAAATAATCCCCGCGCGCTTCAACACTTCCTTTGGCAGTCGAATCCCCTGACTGTTTCCCCAAGCCTTTACCTGAGCCTGCATAAAAAACCCTCCCATTGAATGGTATATACATAGTATATCCCAAACAATAGAAAAAATCAATCTTATTTTACAGTATCATTCAACAGAAATACAGAGAAACAGCTCCCACCCTCCGGGTTCTCCGAAACCGTAGCATAGCCTTTCTCCTGTGCCAGAATCACCTGCGCAAGATACAGGCCCAGTCCGGTTCCTTCTGTCTCCTCCATATGACTACCTCGATAGAACCGCTGGAAAATCCGATTGTACTCTTCCTTCGGAACGCCCGGTCCCAGATCGAAAATATTGATCTTTGTGTAAATCGAAAGCGGTTCTAATGCAATCCGGATCCGTGATCCGCGCGGGCTGTACTTGACCGCATTCTCCAGAATGTTCGTGATCGCCTCAGCCGTCCATTTCCGGTTGTGATACAGCAGACAGGCACCGTTTCTCCAATCCTTCGCACTTAGGCCGCTGCTCCGGCTTCCATCGCCCGACTGCTCATTTGTATTCTCCATGTAATCGTCCAGTTGTAAATCTTCCAATTCAATAGTAATGTCCTTCTCCTGCGCCTGAGCGTATACTGCGCTGACGCTCTGCGCGAGCGTCGGCAGAATGTCCTGCTGTACCGCCTCAAAATGCACGATACCGTTTTCCAGCCGCGAAGCTTTCACAAGCGCGGACAAAAGCCACTGCATTTTCTCCGCCTGCTCCTTGATGTGAAGCTCAAAATTTCTGCGTTCCTCATCCGAGAGACCGTCCTCCTGCAGCAGTTCTGCATCCATCACGACGTTCGCAAGCGGCGTCTTGAGCTGGTGCGACAGATCCGACAGCAGCTCTGCCAGACTCTCCCTGTCCCTCTTTGCCTGAGCCTGCAGATTCGCGGACTGGCGCAAAATCTTCCGAAGCTGCGCTTCCAGCTTTGATTCCCGCGTATCGGCAAACTCCTGCTTTCTCGCGTCGACAGACCACTGTACTTGCATTTCTGCAGATTGCTCTTTTTCAAATGTATCCGCCTGCGATTTCGCTGCACTTCCCTGTACAAACCCATTCTTCTGATATGCGCGCAGCATCCGTGTGAGCCGCCCGAGCAGCCAGCGATAATAGAAAAAGCTGCAGACACCGGCAAACAGACCGACGAACGCCAGCACGGCAAATACGAGAAGCCAGATATCATTTCTGCTCATTTCGTTCTCCCCTTGCTGTTTCGTTCAAAAATCTGTAGCAGATTATAGCACATTATGAACAGGGCGGAAAGAACTTATCATAAATCTGCTCCTTGCTGTGATTTACTCATATTCCCGTAAACGTTCCGTGATCGAACGGTTCTTCACTGTCTTTTTGTAGGTAACGATCGGCGTCAGAACACATAGGAGCATTACAAGAAATATTGCGCATAGCAACGGAAACACAAGTATTGTAAACGGAATTTTCATATAATTCATGGATTGAAAAATGAAATAGGTAATACCCGTCCCGATCGTTAATGTGATAAAAACAGAACCGCCTGCATATAAAATCCCTTCGTAAGTCAACAATCTTTTTATTTGCCGTTTTGACATACCGACGCTTTCCATAATCGAAAAAGTCAGCTTTCTATTTTGCATGCTGTTTGCCATTGTATTGATATAGTTCAGCATCCCCACCAACAGCAGAAGAAGCGAAATGACGGTACCTGTTTCAAACATACCGCTTTGTGAATCTTGGATTGTTTTCATATCGTCATATTTCGAAATAGAAAGTAAGTCATTATGGTATGGGTTCGCTTCAATGATATTTTTGATTTCTTTTTCCGTTTCGGTATCATAGGATTTTTTATATTTTATATTCAGACTCAAAACATAAGGTTTTGAAGTTAATGATTCCAAACAGGTCTCGCTCACGATTAAATTTGCCCCAAAATTTACGGTTGCCCCATAATAATCACCATAGTTGATTGCCCCAATCGTAATTTCCCGTTCCTGATTTCCTACGCCTTGTGAAACAGCGAAGTCGTTTCCCCGCTCCGCAGGGGTATGAGTTACGGGGTGCCCTGTGGGTAATGAAAATGAAATAGTGTTCCCGATCCATTTCGTTGGTATTTCAAATCCGGCATACTGCAAAATTGCTGTTTTGCCGCTTAAAAATTCCTGCTTTTCTATTTTATTGCCAAGACTTTCATTCAAATAGTCAAATTCTGCTTCGCCAATTCCTTTTATCATTCCATAGTATTTCTCAGGATTCCGCTGATACTCTGAAACTACGTCAGAGTATGTCAGATATGGTTTCATTTCTGTATAACCTTTGATCCAGAAATCTGAAAAACCGTTTTTCTCATACGGAAAAGTGACAAGAATCCCCTTTACGGCATGCACCTCCGCCACGCCCTCTGCTTCCTGTATCTCTGATAAGAAAGCATCGTCGATTGCCGGCCGCAGGGACGTGATGTCGTCCGTTGTCTGTGTCTCGTTATGTATGATAAAATCCGCATCCCAGTAATTCGGGTAAACGGTTCGTCTGCCCTGACTGTCAATCAGCGTAGTCAGACAGAAAAATACGATCAAGCTCATTGCAAGGGAGCAAAAGTGATATGCTCCCTTTCAGGTAGACAAGCGAAATAATAAAAGCTTGTTTGTCTGGAAGGGAGTATTTTATTGAG